>NZ_JBHEEE010000002.1:0-367545 GCF_041929865.1 Pseudochrobactrum lubricantis | reverse complement strand
AGGCGCCCATCGTCTAGCGGTTAGGACAGCGCCCTTTCACGGCGCAGACAGGGGTTCGATTCCCCTTGGGCGTAC
Source organism: Pseudochrobactrum lubricantis (assembly GCF_041929865.1). NCBI lineage: Bacteria > Pseudomonadati > Pseudomonadota > Alphaproteobacteria > Hyphomicrobiales > Brucellaceae > Pseudochrobactrum > Pseudochrobactrum lubricantis. The sequence goes on along the minus strand of NZ_JBHEEE010000002.1, from coordinate 367,470 downwards.
CATCTTCTCCAGGCTGATGAAGATGAATGATCTCAGAATCAGATATAAAATCACCCCTTCTGAACTAAATCAAAACACTCGAAACCGAACTTCGTAACGCGCTTTAATCCGCCGCGATTCTGATTCCGGCTGTTTCGTTGCTTTTTCATAAGCATCAGATTTTTTTCACATATTTTGTATTTTTTTGCATTTTCCCTATTGCGCATTCAATACGGCTTAGCTATACAGCGCTCACCGGCAGGCGCCCATCGTCTAGCGGTTAGGACAGCGCCCTTTCACGGCGCAGACAGGGGTTCGATTCCCCTTGGGCGTACCACTTTCTCTCTTGAGAAATTCAGTTTTCCAGAAACAAATCTCCAAGAATAAAAATTCAGTTTTGCATTCAGATCAGCTTTGATCTAACCAGAAACATGCTTTTTCCTTCTCCCCTTATTCGCGGCACATTATTGCAGCGCTATAAACGTTTTCTGGCGGATATCCGGCTTGATAGCGGTGAACTGATTACCGCATCTGTGCCGAATACCGGCTCCATGCGCGGCCTGACCACGCCGGGTTCAGAAGCATGGCTCAGCATATCCGACAGCCCGACTCGCAAATATGCCCATACGCTGCAAATCGTTCAGGCCGACGACACTCTGGTCGGAATCAATACCGGCCTGCCGAATAAAATTGCTGAGGAAGCGATCCTGTCCGGCATGATTCCGCAATTATCCGGCTTCACCACGCTCAAGCGCGAACAAAAATACGGGCAGAACTCCCGCATTGATTTATTGCTTCTTGGAGAAACGCATCAGCAGACCTATGTAGAGGTCAAGAATGTGCATTTTAAACGCACAGGACAACTGGCAGAGTTTCCCGATAGCGTAACCGCCCGTGGTGCCAAACATCTCGTTGAGCTCAGCGAGATGATCAAAGCCGGTCACCGCGGTGTTATGGTCTTCGTTATTCAGCGTCAGGATTGCGATTCTCTGTCCATATGCGGCGATCTTGATCCTGCTTATGCCGCAGCATTTGCGAATGCGCGGCAGCATGGGGTTGAGGCTTACGCAATTCGGTGCCACATAAGTCCTGAATCAATTATCGCGGATCAGACGGTTCCCGTTCTGAACCTGTAAATCTTTTGCTTTGTCTTAGTCGCAAGGCAGTCAATTCCGGTACAGCCTGAGTGCTGTCCTAACATATATACGGATCACCCGATGGTAACCTATGTCAATGCCGACAGCGCCCCGCTTAAATATACAGGCCAGATCAAGCTTTACGGACCTGAAGGTTTTGCAGCCATGCGCAAGGTCTGCGCAATCACATCCGAATGTCTTGATGCACTGAATGATATTGTCAAACCGGGCGTCACCACCAATGAGATCGACCGTTTTGTTTTTGAATTCGGTGCCGATCGCGGTGTGGTTCCTGCCACGCTGAATTATCGCGGCTATACCAAAAGCTCCTGTACTTCAATCAACCACGTTGTTTGTCACGGTATCCCTGATGACAAGCCGCTGCGTGAAGGCGATATTCTCAATATCGACATCACCTTCCTGCAGGATGGCTGGTATGGCGATTCAAGTCGCATGTATGCGGTCGGCCAGATCAAGCGCGCTGCAGAGCGCCTGATGGAAGTCACCTATGAAAGCCTGCTGCGTGGTATTGCAGCGGTGAAGCCCGGCGCAAAAACCGGTGCAATCGGTGCCGCCATTCAGTCTTATGTAGAAGCAGAACGCTGCTCTGCCGTGCGCGACTTCTGCGGCCATGGTGTGGGGCAGTTGTTCCATGATGCACCGAATATTCTGCACTATGGCAAAGCGACTGATGGTGTGGAAATCCGCGAAGGCATGATCTTCACCATCGAGCCGATGATCAATCTCGGCAAACCGGATGTGAAAGTGCTGAAAGACGGCTGGACAGCCGTAACCCGCGACCGTTCGCTGACAGCACAATATGAGCATACAATTGGTGTGACCAAAGACGGCTGTGAGATTTTCACACTGTCGCCGAAGGATATTTTCTTCACCACCGGCAACAAATAACAAAATGGCCGCGTCCTCTCATCGGAGACGCGGCCATTTTTTTGGATTAAGCAGGCACCAGCATATCGATTGCACTCCCCAATTGCATCTCATGTTCGCCCTGCTCTGCTGTACGGCTGACAACATTCAGCACTGTCGTCGCCGCATTACGTGCAGCTTCTGTTAGAGTGTTGCCATGCGCCAGATTGGCCGTCAGCGTGCCGGTGAACAGGTCGCCGGTTCCCACCGGTACAATGGGCACACGCGGCGAAGTCAGTCTTGTCACTTCCCCGCCTTCAAACACCACATTCTCCAGCGAGCCATAAGGCGTATCGGGAAACACACAGCCCGTTGCAATCAAACGCGCATTGTTGAACGCCTGTATCTGCCGTACCTTTTCCTGCAAAATATCAAAGGATGAAGCGTCGCTTCCGGTTATCAGCCCGACTTCGAACTGATTGGGTGTCAGGAGATCGGCCAGCGGCACCAGTTCATTGATAATACAATCCACCACCGGATCAGCGACAAACACGCCTAAACCTGTATCACCCATCACCGGATCACAAATATAGATGATTTCCGGATTGATCTTACGCGCCCGTTTGACAAAATCCGCAACAACCTCGCCATTGGCACGCGAACCCAGATAGCCGGAGACAATATAGCGGCTGGTACTGATTAAGCCGCGCTCTTCCACGCCGCGCAGCAGGTCACTCACCAGTTCCGGTTCCAGCACGCGCCCGCGCATAGTTTCATAGCCCGGATGGTTGGAGAGCAATGTCGTCGGCACTGCCGCAACATTCAGCCCGCGCGCCTGCATTGGCAGTACCGCAGCACTATTGCCGACATGGCCGTAGACAACCTGACTTTGAATGGAAATCACTGATGTCTGCATTGATAATGGCTGCGACATTACTTTACTCCTTCTTTGACAGCGACCAGCGCTTCACGATCCCGCTTGGGCAACTGTCCGTTCAGCAACATATAAGCAACCAGACCAATCACCAGCCCCCAAAATGCCCCGCCAATACCCAGCAAATTAATATTGGCAGCGGAGGCCAGAAAAGTGATTAAAGCCGCTTCACGGGTTTTCGGATCAGCCAGCGCACCTGCCAGACTGCCGCCAATGGTACCGAGCAGAGCAAGACCAGCGAGCGTGGTGATAAATGTTGATGGAAAGGCCATGAAGACCGCGGCAAGCGTGACACCGAACACACCGACAAGCACATAGAAACAACCTGCCGCGATACCGGCGATCCAGCGTTTGCGCGGGTCTTCATGCGCTTCACGCCCTGTGGCAATCGCAGCCGTAATCGCAGCAATATTAAAAGCATGGGAGCCGAATGGAGCCATGAGCAGCGAGCCGAGGCCGGTAACTGTGACAATCGGATTGGCACTGGTTTTAAAACCGTCATTCCGCAGCACCAGCATGCCCGGCATATATTGACCGGTCAGCGTGATGAGGAATAGCGGCAGTGCCACACTCAGCAGCGCATTCAGCGAAAAGACCGGCATTGTAAACACCGGTGCGGCCAGTGTGAGACTAAGGCCGGAGAAATCCACCCGTCCCTGCACCAGCAGGAAACCGATCCCCAGCACCAAAATTCCGACCACAGCATAGCGTGCAGTAAAGCGCTTGAGCAAAACATAGGCCACGATCAGCCCGCCAACGAGCAGCGGATCAATGGTTGCACCACCAAAGGCACCGATACCGAATTGAAGCAAAATACCGGCCAGCAGGCCGGAAGCGATACTTGCCGGAATAAGGCGGATCACTTTCTCAAAAGTGCCGGAAAGCCCCAGCACGACAAAAGCAAGCGCCGAGATAATATAAGCACCAACCGCCTCCGCATAAGGCGTTGTGGCCAGCGCAGTAACCAGAAAGGCCGCTGCGGGCGTTGACCATGCGGTGATAATAGGCTCACGAAAATACCAGCTCAGCATCAGCCCCGTTACACCGACACCAATAGACACAGACCAGACCCATGACGCAGTCAGCTCAGGACTGAGACCGGCAATTTTCGCCGCCTGAAAAACCAGAATGAAGGTTCCTCCGTAATTGACAATCACCGAAATCAATCCGGCAACAACCGGATGGGTCAGATCGCTGAAACGCAAAGGAGATGGTGGCGGAATAGTCTGGGACATAAGACAGGCTCTCTAATATGGCTGTGACGCTGCCGGTTCTGCATAAAGCCGACGGTCACAGGATGGTCATGATGCGCTTGACTTTTAACCTGTGAATGGTCTGTTATCTCCATCCACTTATCGCTTTGGAGCCAGACCAATTGTTCAGGCACTCCCAACTTGAATCTGTCAAAGCATGGATTGCCCATCCGGCTCATGCCACGATGCCGCTTCATGCACGGATACAGCGCGCCATCCGCCAGCTGATCGTCAATGGTGTATTGGCATCGGGTAAACCGCTCCCCGCCTCCCGCGCTTTGGCAAAATCGCTGGATGTCTCGCGTGATACGATTGAGGCTGCCTATAGCCAGCTTCATGCAGAAGGCTTTATTGAACGTCGGGTTGGCAGTGGCAGTTTTGTGGCCGAGATGACTGACTTCTCGGCGGGGCGCAGGCTCTCGCAACGCGATGCGCTTGCCCGCAATCAAGCGCCGAACCTGAGTAAACGCGGCAATGCCATGTTTCGCAGCGGCGGCGTGCGTGAACAACTGGTTCCCCGCCCTTTTGCACCGGGTCTGCCGGAAACCTGCAGCTTCCCGATACAACTCTGGGAGCGGCTTGAAAGGCAGGTTCTCAAAGAAACCGGCACGCAAGCGCTGCTGCACGGTAATCCGCAAGGCACAGAACCGCTGCGCCGTGCGATTGCCGATTATGTCAATCTGGAGCGTGGCGCCCGTGCCACCGCCGACCGTGTGCTGGTGCTGACCAGTTCGCAGCAAGCACTGACACTTTGCGCCAATATGTTGCTGGATGCAGGCGACAGTATTTTCATTGAAGATCCGGTCTATTACGGCGCACGCAGAGCCTTTGATGCGGCGGGGTTGTTTCCCGTGCCAATTCCCGTTGACCGGCAAGGCATTATAGCCGAGCATATTCTCGAAGACCCGCTTAAAGCCAAAGCCGTGTTTCTCACCCCGTCCCATCAGTTTCCGACCGGTGCAACACTGGCGCTGGACAGGCGTCTGGCATTGATCGAATGGGCATCCCGACATCAGGCATGGATTATCGAAGACGATTATGACAGCGAGTTTCGCTATACCGGCAAGCCGACAGCCTGCGTACAGGGGCTCGATCCCCATGACCGCACCATCTATATCGGCACTTTCACCAAATCTCTGTTTCCGGGTCTTCGCATTGGCTACATCGTGCTGCCGCCACAACTGGTTAAACCCATGACCGTAGCGCGCACCTTGCTGGATGGTCATACAGCATCCGTGGCTCAGCTTACACTCGCGCGTTTTATGGAGGGCGGTCATTTCGGTGCGCATATCCGTGCCATGCGCAATATTTACGCCGAGCGTCTCGACGTTCTGACAAAACTCGTCGGGATACATCTGAGCGAATTTATTGAACCGCGTGTACCAATCGGCGGCTTGCAAATGCCGTGTCTGCTGATCTGCGAAATATCGGAACGTGCAGCCATTGATGCAGCAAGACGTGTCGGCATCGAATTGCTGGGACTATCGCCGCTTCATGCATCCGGCAGCGGCAGAGCCGGATTTCTGATGGGCTTTGCGGCCTATACACCGGCGGAGCTGGAAACCGCCGTTAAAAAGCTCAAAACAGCTTTTCAGAACATCAAAATCTGAAATTTCAAATGGCCTGCCAGTGAATTCAAAAGTGGCCGGTCTAAGCCAGCCATTTCTATACTATGCTCCGTGTCGTATTTTGCCTGCACTCAAGGCAGCAAGACTGAAAGACACATGCCATGGATCAACTGCTCACCCCGCTTTCTACCGAAGATATTGCCCGCTTTGGTGAAACACCCGCAATTCGCTTTGCGCAGAATTTGCAGCTGGTTCAGGAACGTATTGCTGCGGCAGCCTTGCGCAGTGGTCGCAACTGGCAAGATGTGCGTCTGCTACCGGTTACCAAAACTGTTCCCGCACATATTCTGCGCTATGCGTTTGCCGCAGGCATTACAGATTTTAGCGAAAACAAATTGCAGGAAGCCCGTGATAAGCGTGAGAAACTCAATGATCTTGCGATTAACTGGAGCATTATCGGCCATCTCCAGACCAATAAGGTCAAATATCTCACACGTTTCGCCACAGAGTTTCACGCGCTCGACAGTATTCGCCTTGCGGAGGAACTGAACCGTCGGCTGGAAAGTGAAAACAAAGATCTGGATGTCTTTGTGCAGGTCAACACATCCGGTGAAGAGAGCAAATATGGCCTGCATCCCGATGATCTGCTGCCATTCATCGAGCGCCTGCCCGATTTTCCGCGTCTGCAACCGCGCGGCCTGATGACCCTTGCTCTGTTCAGCTCTGATCTTGATAAGGTACGTCCATGCTTCCGGCTGCTGCGCAACCTGCGCGATCAGGCGGCGCGGCATCATTCCGGTATCACCAAACTCTCAATGGGCATGTCCGGTGATTTCGAGGCGGCGATTGAAGAAGGCGCGGATATTGTCCGCGTCGGTCAGGCAATCTTTGGCCCAAGGCCGACTGCAGATGCTTTTTACTGGCCGGGTCTGACAGACACAACACAGCAATCAGCGCAGCCATAAAAACAATTTAAGAAATATAATCAAATACTTAAATTGTTAAACTGCCTCTTAAAGCCTATTTTCCGATAGACCATTCTGAGATTTTCCGTTTAATCTGTAAACGGAAACCGCTCATCCCTGCGGTAGCCATCTGTGCATTCGGGGGCACGTTGCAGTATGGCAAATAAAATTGCGTCAGCGGATGAGACAGATCTGTTTCCGCCTGCTGATGAGAGACTTCATCTGCAGATATTCAACGAGGCTGGCATAATGCAACAGCCTTCCGGCCGCTTGTCTGTGCCTGCCGGAGCAACCGAAAACCATCCGGTTCGTTCGGCAGAAACACCTCCGCAACCGGAACAGCCTGTTAAAACCTCTGCAGGAGTGAAGAAAAACAAGCCTCATTATAGCGGCCACCGTCAGCGCCTGCGCGAGCGTTTCAACAATCATGGCGACGACGTTCTGGCCGATTATGAGCTGCTGGAGCTTCTGTTGTTTCGCACCATTGCGCGGGCAGATACCAAACCGCTGGCCAAAGCTTTGCTCAACCGCTTCGGCAGTTTTGCCGGTGTGCTGGGGGCAGAACCGCAACTACTAAGGGAAGTTGCAGGCTGCGGAGAAGCCGTGGCACAGGATATCAAACTGCTTAATGCCTGTGCCCGCCGTTCCGGCAAAAGTGAAATCATGAAAAAGGATGTGCTGGATTCATGGAGCAAGGTCATCGCCTATTGCATGACCTCAATGGCCTATGAAAACCGTGAGCAATTCCGCATCCTGTTTCTTGATAAGAAAAACCGCCTGATCGCCGATGAAATACAGCAAATCGGCACTGTCGATCATACACCGGTCTATCCGCGCGAAGTCATCAAACGAGCGCTGGAACTGTCCTCTACTGCCCTGATCTTATTCCACAATCATCCGTCCGGTGACGCAACACCATCCCGCGCCGATATTGATATGACTAAGGTAATTATCTCGATTGCATCGCCGCTGAATATCGCTGTACACGACCATATTATCATCGGCAAAGCTGGTCATATCAGTATGCGCGGCCTCGGACTTATCTGAAAAAATACGCACAAAAATCCTGTTAACCCATTATTAATTATAAATAAAACAATAAGACCGGCTTAACAGAAACATGACATAAACAAACCAAATTGGTCACAATTAACCGGCATAACCGGCTCAAAGGCGCAAGACTAAAAAGACTCGGGCGCCAGACAAATTTCAAGATTGCCTCACATGGCAAATACGGAGCCGGACTATGCGTCACTTTACACTTATCAGCACAGCAGCACTCGCGCTGGCACTTACACAGGCTTCTGCTTTCGCAGCAGATTCCTTCAATAATGACTATAACTACAATGACAGCTCATCGAGCTATGATGCGCCTGCGACATGGGAAGGTAACTATGTCGGCGCGCATCTCGGCACCACTTCTTCCAAAACACCAAGCCCGTTCTCCAGCCGTACTTCGGCAATGGGCGGTATCGTCGCCGGTAAGAACTTCCAGTCCGGCAACTTCGTTTATGGTGGTGAAGTCGAAGGCAACTTCGGTGAAGCGGAACATAAAATTCAGGATGGCGGCCGTCTGCAGCAGTCATGGAGCGGTGTAGCCAAGGTTAAAGCCGGTTATGCCATGGACAAGACTCTGGTTTACGGTACTGTCGGTTATGGCCTGACCCGTTTCAAACCAAAAGACAATGTTACATCCGGCAGCAAATGGGCTGGCGGCGTACAGATGGGCGTTGGTGTTGAGCAACAGCTCTCCGGTCCGTTCTCTGTCAAAGCAGAATATAACTATATGCGTCACAATGGCGTAAAAACCAGCGTGAATGACACACGTTATGAAAACAATCTCAAGACCCACACTCTGAAAGCCGGCGTTAATTACCGCTTCTGATTCTTGAGTATTTGAACAAAACAAACCAAAGCGCCGTATTTTCTTAAATACGGCGCTTTTTTCATATTTTTAGATTTTTTGCTAAAATACATTGATTTTATTATAAAAAACAAAAGCTTGAATAAGCGTATCCATTCTGAATATGGTTTGTTTTTTCAGCATAGGCTTATGCAAATTTTGCATTCCCCCACCTGATTAATGTCAGGATAATAACTTTTTCGATGCATTTTCCTCTTTGTCTTCGTCATTTTCACTGCTTTTTTGTACGCGCCTATGAGCTGCCTCAACCGGTCAACAGCTTGATCGTGCCCCGCAGCTTGACTTGAACAGGCTCCCTGATTTTAAAGTTAAGCTGAGGAAATTGGGAATTTAATCATGCAAGCAGTTTTTGACGGCCATAATGATGTGCTGCTTCGTCTTTGGGAGAACCGCAATAAAGGCGAAGATCCGGTAAAGGAATTTATCGAAGGAACCACGCAGGGTCATATTGATCTGCCACGCTCCCGCAAAGGCGGTCTTGCCGGCGGCCTCTGCGCCATTTACATTCCCAACCCTGCTACCGGCGAAACAATTTTTGACGAACCGGACAGCAATGGTCATTACGACACGCCGCTTGCTGCCCCGCTTGACCGCACCTATTCCTTCGACATCGCCAGCGAATTTATCGACATTGCCTATAAGCTTGAACGCGCAGGCGGATGGAAAATCTGCCGAACCGGTCAGGATATCGACAATGCCATTGCAGACGGCGACTTTGCAGCCGTTCTGCATATGGAGGGTTGTGAAGCACTCGACAAGGATCTGAAGGCACTTGAACTGTTCTATCAGGCCGGCTTGCGCTCGCTCGGCCCTGTCTGGAGCCGCCATAATATTTTCGGCCACGGCGTACCGTTCTCCTATCCGATGAGCCCTGATACCGCACCGGGACTGACCGATGCCGGTAAAGAGCTGATTAAGGCCTGCAATAGCCTCGGCATCCTGATCGACCTGTCGCATATCACTGAAAAAGGCTTCTGGGATGTGGCCAAACTCAGCAATCAGCCTTTGATTGCCAGCCATTCCAATGCCCATGCCCTGACACCGGTTGCACGCAATCTCACCGACAAACAGCTGGATGCAATTGCCGAGAGCAATGGTCTGGTCGGCCTGAACTATGTCACCACCATGCTGCGCGCAGATGGTCAGGTGAATACGGCCACACCGATGAGCGATATGGTGCGCCATATTGATTATCTGGTGAAGAAAGTCGGCATCGATGGTGTGGCTCTCGGCTCGGATTATGACGGCGGCCCGATACCGGAAGGTATTACGGACGCTGCGGGTACACAAAATCTCGTTCAGGCGCTGCGGGAAGCGGGCTATGGCGAGGATGATCTTGCAAAAATCTGTCGTGAAAACTGGCTGCGTGTGCTGCGCTCTGCCTGGCATGAACACCACTGAGCAATCATAAAAAAGCACAAAAACAATCAGTTGACGACAAGTGTCAGCCTCCTTGCGGAGTCCTGCCATTCAATCATATGATAGATAAAAATCTTTCTGCCGGATTAGCTCGGCAGAAAGAAAATAACACGGTGCGATACACGTGTTTTCAGTATCGCAGGCACGTTGAACGGCCAATCATTTGGGATGAAATATGGGGTATATAATGATTAAAAAATCCAACGGGATTAAAACATTAAATCGTTTTGGTTATCTCGCAGCCGCCGCCGCTCTGGGCGTATTTGTCAGCGCAGCAGCAGTGCAGGCCGCAACACCGGCCGATACGCTGGTTCTGGGCTGGACATTCGATGACATGATTACGCTGGATCCGGCGGAATCTTTCGAGCTCTCCACCGGTGAAATCCTCGGCAACACCTATGACCGCCTGCTGCGTCTCGACCCGAATGATGCATCCAAGGTCATCGGCGACGTTGCGGAAAGCTGGGAAGTTTCCGAAGACGGCCTGACCTATACTTTCAAAATCCGTGAAGGCCAGAAGTTCGCCTCCGGCAACCCGCTGACAGCTGAAGATGTGGCCTACTCGCTCATCCGTGCTGTTAAAATCGACAAGAGCCCGTCTTTCATCCTCACCCAGTTCGGTTTCAAGCCGGATAATGTGGAAGAGAAGATCAAGGCAACTGATGCCAATACACTGGTTATCACTGTTGACCAGTCCTATGCGCCAAGCTTCGTGCTGAACTGCCTGACCGCTGACGTGGCCTCGGTTGTTGACAAGAAACTGGTTGAAGAAAACGCCAAAGACGGTGATTACGGCTATGGCTGGCTGAAGACCAACTATGCCGGTTCAGGCCCGATGATTGTCCGCGACTGGCGCGCCAATGAAATCGTTGTTCTGGAACGCAATGACAATTACCGTGGCGACAAATCCCCGCTGAAACGCGCGATTTACCGCTATGTCAAGGAAAGCGCGACCCAGCGTCTGATGCTTGAAAAAGGCGATATCGACGTAGCGCGTAACCTTGAGCCGGGCGACATTGATGCGATTGCCAAGACCGAAGGCGTTTCGCTGGCATCCGCACCAAAGGGCACCGTTTATTACTTCAGCCTCAACCAGAAAAACGAAACTCTGGCCAAGCCTGAAGTGCGTGAAGCTCTGAAATATCTCGTTGATTACAGCGCGATTGAATCAACACTGATTAAACATATCGGTGTTCAGCACCAGACATTCCTGCCAAAGGGTCTGCTCGGCGCGTCGGATGAAAAACCGTACAAGCTCGACGTAGCCAAGGCTAAGGAATTGCTGGAGAAAGCCGGTCTGAAAGACGGTTTCAACATCACCATGGATGTGCGTTCCAGCCAGCCAGTCACCGGTATTGCTGAATCCATTCAGCAGACTTTTGCTCAGGCCGGTATCAAGATGGAAATCATTCCGGGCGACGGCAAACAGACCCTGACCAAATATCGTGCCCGCAAGCATGATCTCTATATCGGTCAGTGGGGCACAGACTACTGGGATCCGAACACCAATGCGGACACCTTTGCCAGCAATCCTGACAATAAAGACGATGCATCGGCCAAAACACTGGCATGGCGCAACGCGTGGGATATTCCTGAGCTGACCAAGGAAACCAAAGCTGCTGTTCTGGAACGCGACACTGAGAAGCGTACACAGATGTATATGGACCTGCAGAAGAAACTGCTTGATGACGGTCCGTTTGTCATTCTGTTCCAGCAGACTGAAGTTGCCGCTTACCGCAATAATGTCGAAAACTACAAGCTGGGCGTGACCTTCACCACCAACTCTGTCTACGACGTATCGAAGAAATAATACGGTATGAGTGTAACCACTATTACAGCATCCGGGCGCAAAAACGCCCGGATCAGCAAATGGGCTCTCGGGATCGGGAGCTTCTTGCTGGTCGTCATCACAACCTATCTCGGACTGCTGGCTGTGACCTTCTTCATTGGTCGCGTCATTCCGATTGATCCGGTTCTTGCAATTCTCGGTGACCGCGCACCGGCTCATGTTATTGAGCGCACCCGCGAAGAGTTAGGATTAAATCTGCCGATCTGGCAGCAATTCATTATTTATGTTCAAAAAGCCCTGTCCGGCGATTTCGGCATGTCGGTTCTGACCTCCAATCCGGTTATGACTGATATCAAGCGCGTTTTCCCTGCGACAATGGAACTGGCAACAATCGGCACGCTGATCGGCGCTGTCTTCGGCATTCCGCTCGGTGTGCTCGCGGCTGTAAAGCGCGGCAGCTTCATCGATCAGCTGGTGCGCGTTATCGGTCTGTTCGGTTATTCCGTTCCGATCTTCTGGCTCGGTATGATCTGTCTGCTGATTTTCTACGCCAAGCTTGGCTGGGTTGCCGGTCCGGGTCGTATTGACGTGGCTTATGAATATACCTTCACGCCGATCACCGGCCTTTACATGCTGGATGCGATTATTCAGCGCCAGTGGGATGCGCTGGGGAATATTCTCTCGCATATCATTCTGCCTGCATCATTGCTCGGTTATTTCTCTTTGGCCTATATCAGCCGCATGACCCGTTCTTTCATGCTCAATGAACTGGATCAGGAATATATCGTTGCAGCGCGTGCAAAGGGCTTAAGCGAAACCAAGATCATCTGGGGTCATGCTCTGCGCAATGCGGCTGTACCGCTTGTGACTGTGATTGCCCTGTCCTATGCCGGTATGCTGGAAGGCTCGGTTCTGACTGAAACCGTGTTCTCATGGCCGGGTCTTGGTCTGTACATCACCAATTCTCTGCAAAGCGCTGATATGAATGCTGTTCTCGGCGGCACTATTATCATCGGCTCTGTGTTTATTGCCCTTAATCTGCTTTCCGATCTGCTCTATCGGACACTCGACCCACGGACGCGCGCACGATGAGTGAGACAACACTTCCAAAAGAAACATGGCGGGAATGGCTGCTCACTGAGCGTCCGCAATCCCGTGCACAGGCCAAACTCGGCCGTTCCTACATGATCTGGCGCCGTTTTACCGCGAATAAACTTGCGGTACTCGGCCTGATTATCATCGGTCTGCTGGTATTTGTGGCTGCCTTTGCACCATGGCTGGCACCGCATTCACCGGTTTCCGGTGATCTGGCCAATTCACGCCTGCTGCCAATGGGCTCACCGGGCTATCTGCTCGGTACAGACGATCAGGGGCGCGATATTCTCTCCCGCCTGATCTACGGCTCACGCTGGACGCTCTATGTTGTTCTGCTGGTTGCTATTCTGTCGGCACCGGTCGGCCTTCTGGTCGGTACTGTAGCCGGTTATGCCGGTGGCTGGGTTGATGCGCTGCTGATGCGTATTACCGATATTTTCCTTGCCTTTCCGAAGCTCATTCTGGCGCTCGCTTTTGTTGCGGCTCTCGGACCCGGCATTGAAAATGCGGTTATCGCGATTGCGATTACCTCATGGCCGCCTTATGCCCGTATTGCCCGTGCGGAAACACTGACACTTCGCAATTCGGACTATATTTCAGCTGTGAAGCTGATGGGCGCATCCCCTGCCCGTATCGTCATCCGTCATATTATGCCGCTCTGCCTGTCCTCGCTGATCGTTCGTGTGACGCTGGATATGGCCGGTATTATTCTGACTGCTGCCGGTCTTGGCTTCCTAGGTCTCGGTGCTCAGCCCCCACTGCCTGAATGGGGTGCAATGATTGCTTCCGGACGTCGTTTCATTCTCGACCAGTGGTGGGTAGCCGCTGTACCGGGCATGGCCATTCTCATTGTCAGCCTTGGCTTCAACCTGCTTGGTGACGGCCTGCGTGACGCTCTTGATCCGCGAGGCAACAACCAATGAGTGATAAGCTGCTTTATGTTGACGATCTGCGGGTATCATTCCCTACCCGCACCGGCTCGATTGAGGCTGTTCGCGGCGTGTCTTTCACACTGGGACGTGAGCGTCTGGGTATTGTGGGTGAATCCGGTTCGGGTAAATCCCAGACCGGCCGCGCCATCATGGGGCTGACACCGCCCCATGCAAAAATCACAGCCAAGCGTCTGGAATTTGATGGTATTGATCTGCTCGGCATCTCTGCAAAAGAACGCCGTGCTTTGCGCGGCAGCCGCGTGGCCATGGTTCTGCAGGATCCGAAATATTCGCTCAATCCGGTTATGACCATTGGTCGCCAGATTATTGAAACCCTGTCGGCTCATGCACCGGTCAACAAATCCGAAGCCCGTCAGAAGGCTCTGGAGATGCTGGAAGCGGTACAGATCCGTGATCCGGAGCGCGTTTTTGATCTCTATCCGCACGAAGTATCCGGCGGTATGGGACAGCGCGTAATGATCGCGATGATGCTGATTGCCCAGCCTGAGCTGCTGATCGCCGATGAGCCGACTTCGGCTCTCGACGTCACCGTTCAGCTTGAAGTGCTTGGTATTCTCGACAAGCTGGTGGCAGACCGCGGTATGGGGCTGATCTTTATCAGCCACGATCTGCGTCTGGTCTCCTCATTCTGCGACCGCGTTATCGTGATGTATGCCGGTCGTATTGTTGAGGAAATTGCCGCAAGCGATCTGGCCAATGCAAAACATCCATATACTCAGGGGCTTCTGAACTGCATGCCTAAGATCGGCGCTGACCGTCATCCGCTGCCAACCCTGCAACGTCAGGCGGAGTGGAGCGTATGACCGGTACCAGTACAAAAACATCTGCCAATCCGGCATTGTTTATTGAAAATCTCAATGTATTGTTCAATGACTTCCACGCGTTGAAAGATGCGTCGATCACGGTTGCTAATGGCTCCTCCTTTGGTCTGGTCGGTGAATCCGGTTCGGGCAAGTCCACACTGCTGCGCGCAGTTGCAGGACTGGCACCAACCTCTTCCGGCAAGATTGAGGTCAACGGCAAGCCAATACCAAACCCGCGTGACAAGGCCTTCTATAACACGGTACAGATGGTGTTTCAGGATCCTTACGGTTCCCTTCACCCGCGCCAGACTGTAGATCGCCTCTTGCTTGAGCCATTGGCTATCCACGGCATCAAAGATACGGAGAAGCGTATTGTCCGTGCATTGGATGAAGTAGGCTTGGGCTCCGGCTTCCGCTTCCGCTATCCGCACCAGCTTTCCGGTGGTCAGCGTCAGCGTATTGCGATTGCACGCGCCCTCATCGTCGAGCCAAGCATTCTGCTGCTGGATGAACCGACTTCCGCACTTGATGCTTCCGTTCAGGCGGAAGTGCTCAACCTGCTGGAGCAAATCCGCCGCGACCGTAAACTGACCTTCGTTATGGTCAGTCACGATCTCGCAGTTATCACCCATATGTGTGATGAGCTGGCGGTAATGCAGAACGGTACGATTGTTGAGAAACTCAAAGCTGATGATCTCGCCAAGGGCAATCTGAAAGAAGACTATACACGCAATCTGATGGTTGCCAGTGAAGGCTTCAAACGCTGATTTTCTTACATCATTAAAAATCAGGCCGCGTGTCTCACGACCGCGGCCTTTTTCTTTATCCACACAATGATTTCAGATGGTTAGCAGCACTATCGGAATCATTTTCTCAAACAAAAAAGCCGCTCTGTATTAAGAGCGGCTTTTTGTAATTCTCAGCCTATAAAATGTTAGAGCGACCTTTGTGCGCCCGGGAGGGCGCACGGCGCTCTAAAAAATCAGCTGGCTTTTTTCTGTTTTGCTGCGGCTTTTTTCGCAGGTGCAGCCTTGACAGGCGTTGCTGCAGGCGCTTTTGCAGCAGCTTCATTGGCTGCGCGCTGATCGGCACTCATCGGGCTGGTATCAACAACCGAACGCACAGTACCGTTGGCGCTGATTGTGCAGCGTGCATCACGGGAATCCACTTTCAGGATCACATCCGTATTGCCACCGCCGCCCGGACGGCTGTCTACAGCAGTAACCACGCGCTCCGGAATATAGTAGCGGTTAGCCGCTGCTGTAATGCACGGATTTGCCAGTTCAGGCGCTACATTGCTGCGCACGAATTGCGGGAAGCTCGGCATTTGCGAAGCAACCGGAACCGGCGCCTGTGCAGCAGTCGTTGTCGGAGCCGGAGTTGTGTTGGATGTTGTGGTACAGGCGGCAACCAGCGGAGCAAACATTGCCAGAAGTACAAAACGTTTTGCGGAACCTGTGCTGGTGCGCATACCATGCCTCATTCATAAAACAGATGTTATTGCAGTGAAATCGTCACTTTTTTCTGAGCCGAACCTATTCGCTTTTTCCCAAATGTCGAGTGGCAGCACAGTCACACTGACCAACAATCCTTCATGCTCCACAGTCAAAATGTCCTGCACGGCCATTATCCGCAACAGATTTTATGGAGCCTTGCTGACAAGCCAGTTCAATGCCACCCGCCAGTCTGTCATGCGGATCGGCGTACCGTGATTGCCGCTTTCATAACGATGCATCACCACCGGATATCCGCCCTTTGTTTTGCGCAAAGACCGGTAAAAAGCTTCCTGACTGTCAATCGCAAAAACCGGATCACGACTGCCATGGCTTAGGAAAACCGGAACCTTGCGTTTAAACGCAACGCTCTTGCGGAACTGGTCATCCCAGAGAGAGCCAAGCAATGCCAGCCCGTCAATCTGCTGCGCCGCAGTTGCATCCGCAGTCAATTGCCAGCACAGCACACCACCTGCTGAACCGCAGGCGACAATCACCCTGGCGCGTGGTGCCTGCTGCTTCATGGCAGCAATCAAACCGGAAATTTCTGAAGTTCCCTTGGCTGCGAAATCCGAAAAATCCGGAGCGAGATAAACACCGCCGCCCTGCACCACCAGATTTTTAAGCCGGTTAAAATTACCGCCAAATGTAAAGTCATTCACGCCCTGATGGCGGTTGCCGCCTTTACCATGGAGATAGAGCACAATCATGGAGGTCTGCGGTGTCAATTTGCCGACCTGATAGGTCTTCACCACGCCCGCTGCAGTCGGCACAGCAACATCCTTCTGCTGCGCCCGTATTTTCAGCGAGACATATTTATCCTGCACCCGCTTCTCTACAATGGTGTCGCGCCCGTTAATGTCGCGCATTTCATTATAATCGAGGATGAGATAATTGCCGCCATCGGCGCTTTTCAGCACGGTCTGTGCAGAAAACAAGTCGTCTTTGAAAGGCTGTAACTGCGGTTGCGCATGAGCCATACCAGCGCAGAATAATCCCGCAGCCAGAACCAGCGCCCCCGCAGGCCGCAATGAAATTCCCAAAACTCCCACTGCAACCTCCCTTTGCAGCCTCCCCTTTTAGTCCTTGAGCATTCTCATAATAAAAATACCCGCGCGCAGAGTGCTGCGCACGGGCTTTTTTGTCAAACCAAGTCTCGTTTAATTAACAGGCTTCAGATTTTGAGCTGATGATAGGAGCGGTTGAGATAAACCAGCGCTTCATTGCCCTCGGCCTGCGACTGTTCCGCAGAAATCTGCCGCAAGGCCAGCACTTCCCCGAACAGAACATGATGCGTGGCATGATCCTGACGCGAGATGATCTTACAATCGAGACTTGCCAGCGCGCCTTTGAGAACCGGCGAGCCTGTTGCCATCACATCCCACTCAGCCAAGGCAAAACGCTCTTCCATGGTCAGGTGATTGCGGCCGGCAAAAGCCTCCGCGAGATCTTTTTGCCCCGCATGAAGCACATTGAAAGCAAAAACACCGTTTTCAATGAACATCAGATTATCTGTATGCACACGCTGCAGGCAGATCAGAATGGTCGCCGGATTATCCGATACGGAACAACCGGCAGAAAGCGTCAGAGCACGGCGTCCGGCCGGACCATCAGTCGTCACAATATTCACAGCACCGGCAAACTGGCTCATCGCATTGCGATAGTTCAGCGGATCCACAGCCTGATTTGTCGTCACAATAGACTTTACCATATTCATTTATATCGCTCTGCCAGTGCACCACTATAAAATGCGCATAAGATTTCAACACCCTCTTACACGTCCGGTGCCCACTTTACAGTACCAACTCTTCGATTTTAGCAATCAAATGACAGTGAGGACTGTCGTTTAACTCTATAAAAGCAGAATTCTAAAGACGGCAACAGAAAATCAGCACAGTTACGTAGGTGTGGCCAGAACAAGTTTAAGTATCTGAATCAAAAAGCGACTGACACAAGCGAAAATGGTGATTTTTGAGCATCCGCACGGAGTGCACTTAATGTATGTGAGTACGGAAGCGGAGAAAATTGCCATTTGCAGCCAAGTCAGGCGGTTTTGGATCAGATACTAAGCCATTGCAAGCAGATGCAGAACACACTACCTCTGAGGGCAGAATTTTCTTATCAAGGTTGAACCCGCATCTCATGAGACTTGCCGCCACGCTTTACTGTCTTTGTACCGGACTATCAGCGCTGACCATGAGCACTGCTCACGGCCAGACACAGGCTGATAATTCTCCCCTGCAAATCGGTATTGTTGCCCCTTTTGAAGGGCCTTATGCCACGCTGGCAAAACAGATCATGCTTGGTGCGGAAGCGGCTAAAATTCAAAACCAATATCCGGTCAGCCTTGTCTATATGCAGGAATCTTGCAAAGCGGATCAGGATGCAGCCACAGCTGAGAAACTCAGACAAGCCAAAATCAAAGTCGTTATCGGCTATTTGTGCAGTGAATCGCTGGAAGGTGCGGCACCGGTACTGGCGCGAGACGGCATAGCCATTCTCAGCCTCGGCAGCCGCCAGCCAACAATTCTTGAGCAGGAAACCAGACAGAGTTTCGGTATTTTCCGGTTGCAGCCGGATCGTAAGCTCGCAACGGCAGTTCTCGCTGATAAGCTCGCCCCCCTCTGGCGCACCGCTCCTTTTGCTTTGATTGAAGACGGAACCGTTCAGGGTCGTGACTTTGCGCGCGATGCTCTGCTGGCTTTCAAATCCCGTGGCCTTGAACCGGCATTGACCGACACTTACCGTCCGGCACAAACCTCGCAAAATGCTTTAATCTCACGGCTGAAACGTGCGGGTATCAACCATATTCTGCTCGGCGGTGAAGGAGATGATGCTTCAGTCATTACCCGCAGTGCAGCAGCTGCCAACTGGCCTTTGACAATAGCAGGCAGCGAAACATTTCTGCGCGGTGATCCGCAAAACCCGTTGCCAGCAGGGCTGCTGATGAGTGCCATTCCTGAAGCCACTACACAGGCTTCGGCAGAAAGCGCAGTTAAAGCCATTACCGCTATGGCTGAAAAGCAACCGGATACGCAGGATATGAAGGCTGACGGTTATGCATTAGAGGCCTATAGCGCCCTGCAAATTGCCGCACAGATCCTGATCAATCCGTCAGAAACGCAAAAAACCGCTGCCGAGCTTTTATACTCAACCCGTTTTGAAACAGCCGGTGGCACCGTCAGCTTTACACCTGCAGGTTTGCGGCAGGAAAATTCCTACCGGCTGATGCGCTTTAACGGCAAGGATTTTGAACCGGTGCAATAAAGTCAGAAATGGGAAAAACCAAAATGGGGGGACAGAAAATGACAAAGCCGCTGAGCCACAGCCACAACACCACTGTTTCCGGCCCGCGAAATCTGATTACCGATGTGGCGGGGCTGCGGGTTGGCAATGCGCAGGACGAGCATATCAAAACCGGCGTCACAACTATTCTCTGTGACCGTGAAACCACCGCTGCGGTGCAAGTGCTCGGCGGTGCGCCCGGAGCACGGGAAACCGATCTGCTGGAGCCCCATAATACCGTGCAAAGCGTGAATGCGATTGTGCTTTCCGGCGGTTCGGCATTCGGTCTCGATTCCGCTTCCGGTGTGCAGGCTTACTTGCGCGAGAGAAAAATCGGTTTTGAAGCGGCAGGGCATTATATTCCAATTGTCCCCTCTGCCATTCTTTTTGACATGCATAATGGCGGCAATAAAGACTGGGGGCGTTACCCGCCCTATCGCGAGCTTGGCTATCTGGCAGCGGAAAATGCGGCAGAAGAATTTGAACTCGGCAGTTATGGTGCCGGTGCCGGTGCTCTGGTCGCCGGTTTCAAAGGCGGGCTTGGCTCCGCCTCTCACAGACTGCCGAATGGCATGACCATGGGCGCACTGGTTGCCGTCAATGCTGTCGGCTCTGTCACTGTCGGCGATACAAAGCACTTCTGGGCTGCACCATTTGAGCAGGATAATGAATTCGGCGGGATTGGTTACCCCTCACCTATGCCTGCAAATGCAACAGACCTGCGCATAAAATTCCGTGACAACGGCGCTGCACTGCCACCTGCAGCCAACACCACCATCGGCACCATTGCCACCGATGCGGTTCTAACAAAAGCGCAGGCCAAGCGTCTGGCAATTGCTGCTCATGACGGTTACTCCCGCGCGATCTGGCCTGCACATACACCTTTTGACGGTGATCTGATCTTTGCACTCGCCACCGGTGCCAGCGGTATTGAACCCTCGGTTGAAGATTTCATTGATCTTTGTGCCGCTGCGGCTTCAACCATGGCACGCGCTGTGGCACGCGGAGTTTATCATGCTGCACCGAGAGAAAATGACCTGTTCTCGTGCTGGAGTTTGAGCGGAGAATAAATAAAAAGCGCGCCGGTCGGGGCGCGCTCTTTCTTTGTTGATTACCCCGCTTGAGTGAGTGTGCTTAATCTTCAACCTGTCCGCTGTTCTGGCGGCGTTCAAACAGTTCTTCCGGTGTAACATTCAGCTGCTCAACCACACGGGCAATCAATGCACTTTCCGCCGGATGAATTTCATTATCCGCTTTTGCAATGGTCAGCAGATGTCCGACAAGCGACTGACGGCGTTCCGGCACCATTTCACTGAACAAAGCGGCAGCCTGCGTACTGGTCGTCTCATAGGAGAAGGTTTTCAGATAATCTGCCACTTCAGGCAGTTCTTCCGGCTTGATATCAAAATCATGCTGCATGATGCGCAATAATGCATTCATTTCAGCCTGATTTTTCTGTCCGTCAGCAAAAACCAACCGCACCAGCAGCAGCAATTCGGAGACCAGAGCCGGATCCTCCGACAGGCGCTGCACAGCAGTCTTCTTGCTCAGATAAGCGCTGATACGCTCAAAAATCGTTTCACTCATCATCGTCCCCGAAAAACGCAAGTCTTTTAAGAAATGCAGTGTTGGCAAGACTGCGGCCAAATGACAAGCCCTGCCTTGCAACTCTTTGGAAATAAGACAAGCATCGAGCATAATTTCTTAAACCTGGATCAGTTTAAGGTAGAATTATGCTCTGCTTTAAAGGTGTTAGAGCGACCTGTGTGCGCCCAAACAGGCGCACGGCGCTCTAAGTAAACAATTCCGTTATTGTTCTGTCCCATCTTGCACCTCTATCCGGCAGTCTTTATGAATTGCTCCCAACATAAAAGCCCGCCGCCTGCTTTGCCCCTCTCCGCAAGACCCGCTGCACAGTTCTGAACGGTTCCCCCATGTTCGCGTCTATGACCGCCTCCATTGATTCCCTGCTTTTGCTGCTCGCTCTCGCCGGTTTTATTGCCGGTTTTATTGACGCTATTGCAGGTGGCGGTGGTATGATTACCGTCCCGGCGCTGATGCTGGCCGGTATTCCCCCTGTTGAGGCACTGGGCACCAACAAGTTGCAATCGCTGTTCGGCTCATCTTCCGCAACCCTGTCCTATGCGCGCAAAGGCCATGTCAATATCAAAGAGCAATTGCCGCAAGCTTTAATGTCCGGTCTCGGTGCTGTGCTTGGTGCCCTGCTGGCCACTTATATTCCGGGTGATTTTCTCTATGGCTTGCTGCCAATTCTGTTGATCGCTATCGCCATTTACTTCGCCCTGAAACCCAATGCAGGCGATGTCAGCCGCGTTCAGCGTATGAAGCCGTTCCTCTTCGGCGTAACCATCGTGCCGCTGATCGGTTTTTATGACGGCTTGTTTGGCCCCGGCACCGGTTCATTCTTCATGCTGTGCTTTGTGTCTCTGGCAGGCTATGGCCTGCTCAAAGCAACCGCCCACACAAAATTGCTCAACTTTGCCTCTAATTTCGGCAGCTTCCTGACCTTTTTGGCCTTCGGTGCGATTAACTGGAAAATCGGTCTGGTGATGGGTGTCGCCCAAATGTTCGGCGCAACAGCGGGTGCCCATCTGGCAATGCGCGTCGGCGCAGGCCTCATCAAGCCATTGCTGATTATCACTTGTATCCTGCTGACAATCCGCCTGCTGATGGAGCCAAGCAATCCGCTGCGTCTCTGGATCGGGTTTTAAACTTTTAAGGTCAGCAGAATAACGCCGCCTGCGATCATCACCACACCGGCCCAGTTTATCGCGGAGAGCTTTTCGTCGAGAAAAACCACGCCGAAAATTGCCACCATAATGATTGAGAGCTTGTCTACCGGCGCAACCCGCGCGGCATCCCCGATTTTAAGCGCACGAAAATAAGCGATCCATGACGCACCGGTTGCCAGTCCTGACAGAACCAGAAACAACCAGCTCTTGGCCGAAATATCAGATGTTTTCTGCCACTGCCCGCTGATTGTGAGAAACAGGCACAAGGCTGCGATAATCACCAATGTACGGATAAAGGTCGCAAAATCCGAATTAATTCCGGCAATACCCAGCTTGGCAAAAATTGCTGTCAGTGCCGCAAATGCAGCTGATACCAGCGCCCAGAATTGCCAGCTTTCCGTCATTGTCTGTTCCTTAACTTTATCTTCTGCGTTTCTTGTAAATAATCTTCTGAGTTTTCAGATGCTACTAACAATAATGGTCACGCAGCCCATTATTTAATGTATTGCACAATAGAAATAATCTGCATCCCGAGAGAAAAACAATCAAAAAAAATTGCATATTTACCACCCGTTAAACTCTTGATAACCGAACGGTAACGATGTGTGTTTAAAAGAGTGGATAAGAGACATTTATGTCTCCCGCTCCGGATCAGGTATTGCGTACCGGAGTTGTATTTTATCTGCCGCGTTGAGTGAGGCAGATAAGCCAAGCGTATTTTGGCAATCACCGCGCAAGCTTAAAAGCGATAGCGCGGTTTTTGCCGTATCTGCTCTCTATGCGCAGCCGCAGCCAAGCCTGCACCTGTATTTTCCCAGCTCCAAATTCTGAGAAATCTGCCCCGCCTATTATGCCAGAGCGAGTTTTTTCGCGCCTGTAGCACAGGCTGTATACGCCACCCAAAAACCTCTTTACTATCAAAGTGATACTTAAAATCTCTCAAAGTATAATATCACTATTTTTATCTGATTTTACACCAAACTAAATATTACCCACAAAATCTTCATGACAAAATAAGTCACATTTTTAAAACTGAAGCACTCCATTTCTCTTCTGCCATAAAACAACTGACCGCAGCAAAGTTTTTCACTCTTTAAATAGGAATGTCGCTAATTCGTTACAGATCGTCGTTGTGAAGCCGCACAGTTTGCTGCTTAGAATATTGCATATCATTATAAAAAATTAACTGTCTCCGGCACCGGTACCACCGGAAGACAGATAACAACCGGTACCACGGGGAATAGGAGAACACATATGAAGAGGCTCTTTGCTTCAACTATTCTGGCCGCCGGTCTTTTGACGGCTTCCGGTATGATGTCTGTGTCTGCACAAGCTGCCGAATGCGGTGAAGTCACCATTTCCAATATGAACTGGCAGTCCGCAGAACTGCTTTCCAATCTTGATAAAATCATTCTCACCGCAGGCTATGGCTGCAATGCGGAAATCGTTGTCGGCGATACAGTACCGACCATCACATCCATGGTAGAAAAAGGTCAGCCGGATATTGCTCCGGAAGGCTGGGTCGATCTGCTGCCCGATATTGTTAAAAAAGGTTTTGATGACGGCAAAATTATTGCCGTGTCCGAGTCCCTGCCCGATGGCGGTGAACAGGGCTGGTGGATTCCAAAATATATTGCCGACAAAAACCCTGACATTAAAACCTTCGACGATTTGCTGAAACATCCTGATCTGTTTCCTGATCCGGAAAATCCGTCCAAGGGCGCTATTTATAATGGTGCACCGGGTTGGGGCGGCACGGTTGTTACCAGCCAGTTCTACAAGGCTTTTGAATTTGAAAAAGCCGGTTTCAATCTGATTGATACCGGATCCGCAGCAGGTCTGGACGGCGCTATCGCCAAAGCCAATGAGCGCAAAGAGCCGATTGCTGCCTTCTATTGGGCACCAACTGCCCTGCTCGGCAAATATGAAATGGTCATGCTGAAAACCGGCTATGACATTGATGAAGCCGAATGGAAACGCTGCAACACCGTGCTCGACTGTCCAGATCCGAAGAAAAACGGCTGGCCGAAAGATCGCGTACAAACACTGGTCACCAAGAAATTCTCTGATCGTGCAGGCCCTGCCCTCGATTATCTGAAAAACCGGTCATGGTCGAATGAAACGCTGAACAAGCTGCTCGCATGGATGACCGACAATCAGGCAACCGGTGAACAGGCTGCCGTTTACTTCCTGAAAACACAGGAAGATATGTGGACGAAGTGGGTTCCGGCAGATGTGGCGGAAAAAGTGAAAGCTGCGATCTGATCCTTAGAGCATGTCGCGCTCAAATGAATTCATTTGAGCTACCGCGAACATCGACAATGAAAAGAATCTAGAGCGAGCGCTATGATCCAATCTGGATGTAAACCGCTCTAGTCACTGATTTTTATCAGTAACAAAGCCTCTTCAAAAATCCCTGTCCGGCCTCATCATGCCGGACAGGGAGTGTTTAAAAAATTGAATGAGTTGCAAATCGGAGAACAGACGCTTCATGGACTGGCTGTACCGCTTTCCCAATCTCGACAATGCGACACTTACCAATCTCAAAAAAGCCATTGACGAGACATTCCGCAGCTTCACCCGTGCCTACGGGGATGCCATTGAGGGCTTTTTCAACCCGCTGCAATATTTTCTGATTCAGGCAGAACGCTTTATGACAGGCACACCATGGCCGGTCATATTATTGCTCATTGCCGCAATCGCATGGTTCTCCAGCCGCAGCATCAAAATCACCATCGGCTCTGTCATCACTTTGTTTATCATCGGCTATCTCGGCATGTGGGATGATACGATGAAGACAATCTCGATGATTTTTGTCTGTACGGTTATCGCCATTCTCGTCGGCATCCCGACCGGCATTCTGATGGCCAAATCCAACCGCCTGCAAAGTGTCATCAGCCCTGTGCTGGATATTATGCAGACCATGCCAAGCTTTGTTTATCTCATTCCGGTAGTGATGCTGCTTGGTATCGGCCGCGTACCGGGGCTGATTGCCGTGGTTATCTATGCCATTCCGCCGATTATCCGCCTGACCAATCTCGGTATCCGGCAGGTTGACCGTGACGTGCTGGAGGCGGCAGATGCTTTCGGCTCATCCCCGTGGCAAAAACTCAAAAATGTACAGCTACCGCTGGCGCTGCCAACTATTATGGCGGGTATCAACCAGACAATCATGATGGCGCTGGCCATGGTGGTGATTGCCTCGATGATCGGCGTGCAGGGGCTGGGACAGCCGGTGCTTAAAGCTATTTCCAACCAGTATTTCACTTTGGGTATTTTCAACGGCATGGCCATTGTCGGTATTGCCATTATTTTTGACCGCATCAGTCAGGCCTATGGCGCACGGTTGCAGAAACATTTGGAGATCACGCATGGCCAATAATCCGTCTGTATCGACGGCTGAGACACCTGCAGCCGGCATCTCCATCCGCAATCTCTACAAGATCTTCGGTCATGATCCGAAAGCCTATGTGCAGCTTGTCAGAGAAGGCATGACCAAAGCAGAACTGAATGACAAGCATGGTCATATTCTGGGGCTGCGCGACATTAATATTGATATGCCTGCGGGTTGTATTCAGGTGGTGATGGGCTTGTCCGGCTCTGGAAAGTCCACCCTTATCCGCCATATTAACCGGTTGATTGACCCGACCAGCGGTGAACTTCTGGTCGGTGATGAAGATGTGGTCACCATGTCGCCTGCGCAATTGCGCGCATTCCGGCGGCACAAAACGGCGATGGTGTTTCAGAAATTTGCCCTGTTGCCGCATCGCACAGTTTTGGAAAACACCGTCTACGGACTGGAAATTCAGGGCGTGCCGCGTACCCGACAGCTGGAGGAAGCCCATCGCTGGATTGAACGCGTCGGCCTGAAAGGCTTTGAGGAGAAATATCCGAACCAGCTGTCCGGCGGTATGCAGCAGCGCGTGGGACTTGCCCGTGCGCTGACCAATGATGCACCGATCCTGCTGATGGATGAGGCTTTTTCCGCGCTTGATCCGCTGATCCGCGTGGATATGCAATCTGTGCTGCTCGATCTGCAAAAAGAGATCAAAAAGACCATTGTATTTATCACGCATGATCTGGATGAGGCTTTGCGGCTGGGTGACCGGATTGCCATTCTACGTGACGGTGAAATTATTCAGCAAGGCACAGGTCAGGATATCGTGCTTCATCCGGCAGATGCTTATATTGAAAGCTTTGTGCAGGAGGTCAATCGCGGGCGGGTTATCCGTGTGGATACGATTATGACACCCCCGCAAGGTGCGGACACCAATCTGCCGGTAATCCGTTTTGATACGCTGCTGGAAGAGGCAATGCGCAAACTCGTGGATGAAAAAACTGAACAGGTCAATGTGTGCTGCGAAAAAGGCATCATCATCGGCCAGACCTCTGTCAGTTCGGTTATGGCTGCGATGATACGCCGTTAAACTTTAGACGCGTAAATAGCAAAAGCCTGCATTGATAGCTCAATGCAGGCTTTTAAAGTCTCAGATGCGCTTATTTACTCAATGGTCTGCTGAACAGCACGGCCAGTGTCTTTCACGTCCTTACCGACACCGCGCACCGTATTGGCACAAGCGGCCAGCGACAGCGCACAGATAACAATAACAAGCGGGGCGAATACAGAAGTTTTCATCAAGATATCTCCCAAATCATGAGCCAAAACCTGATCGCCTGTCAGTTACGGGGCGTTTTCCCAAAGAATAACCTTAGAAAACCGCATCACTCCTGACAGAAAACGAACAGTTTCATGACAAGGAACGCGGAACGCCCCTTTCTGGTTGCATCACTAAAACATAATTCAGGAAATAATTGAGCGCCTTACCGGCTGTGCCTTGCACAATATCAAGAGACGCAAACAATATAGCGTTCGCGACATAATTTCATTTTACACCAATTCTAAGATTACAAAAAATTTGCGTCTGCACGCCATTTTTCGATACAAAATTACCATTTCGCGACAGGCATTTGGCCGCACTTCCCTAAGACCAAAGAATATGTCTCAATACCGATATCCTGATTGCGCCGTCTGTGTGGGACAGAAAACCGGCCTGTCAGAGATCAAACTATACAAAGCGGTTCAGACAAAACAGAGAGTGTTTTACGGGAAAAGCACCTTAAAGGATAAACCCGGCTCTTCTCTGGCCCGATCTGACCTGCACAAATTAATAATTGAGCATCTTGTTTTACGACATGACAGCTCTGAAAATGCGGGAACATGGCCATGAATGATAAAGCACGGCTTAAGCGGTCTATTGTCTTTTTTCTGGTGCCGAATTTTTCTATGATTGCTTTTGCCACGGCGATTGAGCCATTGCGCATTGCCAATCGTATGCTCGGTTTTGAAGCCTATCGCTGGCGGCTGGCCTCCGCAGACGGTAAACCTGTCATGGCATCCAGCGATATTGAAATTGCTGCAAACACATCACTGGATGATGAACGCCGCAATCTTATCGGCGAGAACCGCCCCAGCATGGTATTTGTCTGTTCAGGCGTTCATGTCGAAAATTATCAGAATAAATCTGCACTGGCATGGCTCCGTGAATCCTATAATCGCGGCATTTCCGTTGGCGGACTGTGCACCGGCGCTCATATTCTGGCATCGGCCGGATTGCTCTCCGGCAAACGCTGCGCCATTCATTGGGAAAATCTGCCAGGCTTTTCTGAAACCTTTCCGAAGGCTGAGGTCTATGCGGATCTGTTTGAGATCGACAGCAATCTCTACACCTGTGCAGGCGGCACAGCGGCACTGGATATGATGCTGAAACTGATCGGCGATGATTTTGATGAAAATCTGGTCAACAGCATCTGCGAACAGGCGCTGACTGACCGCGTGCGCAAACCGCATGACCGCCAGCGCCTGCCATTGCGTGCCCGTCTCGGCGTACAGAACTCCAAGGTACTCTCAATCATTGAAATGATGGAAGGCTGCCTTACAGAACCTCTGTCACTGCTGGATGTTGCCGGTAATGTTGGCCTGTCCCGCCGCCAGATTGAACGCCTGTTCCGTCAGGAAATGGGGCGTTCCCCTGCCCGCTATTATCTGGAAATCCGTCTTGACCGCGCCCGCCATCTGCTGATCCAGTCTTCTATGCCGGTGGTTGAGGTGGCTGTAGCCTGCGGCTTTGTCTCCGCCTCGCATTTCTCAAAATGCTATCGCGAACTTTACGGTCGTTCACCGCAGCAGGAACGCGCCGACAGAAAACAGCTGATTGCTGCTTAAGAACACTGCAAAGGCCGGTTTTACCGGCCTTTTTATTGTGCGCTCAATACATAAAAAATCACCAGCATCTCAAAGGAAATGCCGGTGATTTTGTCTTTGCAATGACTGAGAGTTTTAAGCTCTCAGACGTTCATTCTCAGGATCAAACGGCGATTCCGGTACGATCGTCGCCTTATAGTTTTTGCCGAGAATATTAATTTCCAGTTCCGTCCCGATTGCAGCATGTTCCGGCTTTACCATTGCCAGTGCAATGCTCTTATTGAGACGCCATGCAAAGCCGCCATTGGTGGCGCGGCCAACCAGCTTGCCGTCTTTGTAAATCGCCTCGGAACCACGGGCATCGGCATCCTCAACACCGTGAATTTCCAGCGTCACAAAATTCCAGCGCAAGCCTTTTTCGCGGGCAGCCACAGCTGCATCACGGCCAATAAACTCGCCTTTATTCGGGTGAACAAAGCGATCCAGACCGGATTCAAAGGCATTATATTCCACCGACATTTCGCGCGGGATCAGACGATAGGATTTTTCAATGCCCATCGACAGCATGGCGCGGATGCCAAACGGCTTGATACCAAATTCAGCACCGGCTTCCATCACCAGATCATAGATCGTGTTCTGCTGTTCAATCGGATGATGCAGTTCCCAGCCCAGCTCGCCAACAAAGTTGACGCGCAATGCATGGGCAGTTGCAGTGCCGACACTGATTTCCTTACCTGTCAGCCAAGGAAAGTCTTCATTAGACAGGCTGGTGCGGGTCAGTTTCTGCAAAACTTTACGGCTATTCGGCCCCGCAAGAACCAGCACACCATATTTCTGGGTGATCGGACGCAGAATAACCGAACCGTCTTTTGGCGCCAGCTTATAGAGATAATCATGATCGATATTCTCATAGGCACCGGCAGACACCAGATAGAAACTTCCTGGTTTCCACTCATAGACGGTGAATTCGCTCTGCACACCACCCTGCGGTGTCAGCATATGGCTCAGTGCCACGCGGCCTTGTTTCTTCGGCACACGATTGGCGAGAATGCTTTCCAGCCACTGGCGCGCACCGGAACCGGTCACTTCCATCTTAGCGAAGGGTGACATATCCAGCAGGCCGACATTATTGGTGACATTCTTCACTTCATTGCCGACATGCTCGAAATAATTCGAGCGGCGGAACGACCAGAGTTCCTGAACCTTACCATTGGCATCCGGCTCCGGATGATTATGGTTCAGCAGCACATCCGGCTTATCCAGCGATGCAACATCAATGCCATAGCCCTCCGGTGCAAACCAGTTGGCACGCTCCCAACCATAGACGGAACCGAACACACCGCCCAAGGCCTTCTGGCGGTCATAGGACGGCGAACGCTTCAGCGGACGCGCAGCCGTGCGTTCCTCATCAGGATAATGCACCGTGAAAACATCAGCATAGGCTTCTTCCGCTTTTTCCTTGAGATAGCCTTCAGTCACATAAGGGCCGAAACGGCGCGGATCCACACCCATCATATCAATGGATGGTTCGCCCTCGACAATCCATTCGGCCAGCTGCCAGCCGGCACCGCCCGCAGCAGTCACACCAAAAGAATGGCCTTCATTGAGCCAGAAATTCTGCAACCCCGGTGCA
Source organism: Pseudochrobactrum lubricantis (assembly GCF_041929865.1). Classification (NCBI taxonomy): domain Bacteria; kingdom Pseudomonadati; phylum Pseudomonadota; class Alphaproteobacteria; order Hyphomicrobiales; family Brucellaceae; genus Pseudochrobactrum; species Pseudochrobactrum lubricantis. The sequence goes on along the minus strand of NZ_JBHEEE010000002.1, from coordinate 337,419 downwards.
GGGCCGATAATCGGATTACCATCCGGCGTATAGGCAATCGCACCATTATAAACTTTCTTGATCCCCACTTCGCCAAAGGCAGGCACACGCGCAATTGCGGTTTCAATATATGGCATCAGGCGTTCGAGATCTTCCTGAAACAGCTCATATTCGCTCTCGTCAGACGGGCCGTCCTGATAACAGACCGGCGCACCGATTTCATAAGGCCCGAGCAACAACCCGCCATTTTCCTCACGCATATACCACGAGCTGTCGCTCTCGCGCAGCACGCCCATTTCCGGCAAGCCTTTGGATTTGCGCTCCATGATTGCCGGATGCGGCTCGGTGACAATATATTGATGCTCGACCGGCACAACCGGCACAGTCAAGCCGACCATCTTGCCGGTTTTTGCAGCGAAGCTGCCGGAAGCGGACACAACGTGATCAGCGGTAATATCGCCCTTGTCAGTTTTCACCAGCCATTTGCCGTCCGGCAATTGTTCAATACCGGTCACAGTGGTGTAACGGTAAATCGTAGCGCCCATATCACGGGCACCTTTTGCCAGCGCCTGCGTGAGATCGGCCGGTTGGATATAACCGTCATCCGGATGCTGGATCGCGCCGAGAATACCGTCCGTTTCCGCCAGCGGCCATACTTCTTTGACCTGTTCCGGCGTCAGAATATTCACCGGTACACCAATGGTCTTCGCCACACCGGCATAATACATATATTCGTCCCAGCGGTCTTTGGTACGCGCCAGGCGAATATTGGTGCACTTACTGAAACCGACATTCAGACCGGTCTCTTTTTCCAGTTCCTGATAGAATTTGACGGAATATTTGTGAATCTGCCCGACCGAATAGCTCAGATTGAACAGAGGCAAAAGCCCCGCCGCATGCCATGTCGAGCCGGAGGTCAGTTCTTTGCGCTCGATCAGCACAGAATCTGCCCAGCCTTTCTTCGCCAGATGATAGAGCGTTGACACGCCTACCACACCGCCACCAATAACCACCGCACGGGCATGGGTCTTCATGAAACTTCATCCTCTGAACCGGCAATGCCGCGTCTTGTTCTGAAGCGGTCCGGCACTGCAACATTCTGATACAGCCTGTTATTTCAGCCCCTTTATCCGGTGCGGTCATAACGTGGCAGGGCGCAAATCTCCCGCCTTGAGGCGCACCATTCTTCCGGTGTTTCAAAGCAGATTGCGCTTACTATGCTGTCAGTTCAGTGACTTGTAAGGTCTGTTTGCGACACAGCCGAAAAGCGCCGCGACGCGACCTCTCCGCAGTGTAAATTCACCCGCACAGGCAATGTCAAAACAAGGATTGCTGCTTTAAGCATAAGAAAAAGCCGCAACGGTTGTGACCATTGCGGCTTTAAAAAAATCAGTCGCTTTGAAGCGGTTATTTATGCGTACCGCCGCCATTGAGAATTGTGATGGCCTCATTGCCCGTCAGCGCCTCGCGGTCGCCGTTCGGAAAGGTCACAAAACAGCCGCTCGGGCAGATTGATACTGTTTCACCGGGCTGCACTGTCACCTGCTGCTTGGAAGAACCTTCCGTCACCACAAGCGTCTGTGCTGTGCTGTCGCTGTTCAGGACGGATGCTGCCAAAGCAGATGCTGATCCGGCCAGAATGCCTGCAATCATAACAAGGCTGCCAAATCCGGTTTTTTTCATATTCACCATAGCACTCCTCAAACTCTGAACTTCACTGCGGTTTCAATCTCTGTGTCAGTCACATTTTAGTCTGCACCGCATCATTTCATGGCCTTATTTATAATCATTGCCGATGAACCGCAACTGAATGAGAAGTTAATTAAAGCTTAATCCAGACAAGAATCGAACAACTTTTTGGCATTTCCTTCATGATCAGCTCTAAGCGACCTCTTCTGAATTTACATGCGGCTCAGGCAAAGGAATCGGAGACGGCAAAGGCATCACACTGATCCCTTCTGCTGCGAACCGCTCAACAATCGTGAATTGCAATTCATTGCGCACACCGAGAGCGCTGGTAATATCGGCCAGAAAAATACGGATTTCAAAGCGCATCATCATATTGCTGCTGACCAGCTCGGTCATATTAATCAGAAACACCATCGGCTCCGGATTTTTCAGAACCAGCGGCGTTTCCTTGGCAATTTCAAACAGCATTGCCTGAATTCGGCGCACATCGGTACGATAACCGATCAGAAGCTGCATATCGGAACGGCCAAGTTTGTTACGATGCGTCCAGTTGCCGACATTGTCATTAATCAGCGTCGAGTTCGGCACAATAATCGTCTCGCGCTGGAAGGTTTCCACTTCCGTTGCACGCACGCTGATCTTTTTCACAAAACCGCTGACAGTGCCTGTCTGTACCCAGTCGCCGACCTTCAGCGGGCGCTCAGCAAGCAGGATCAGCCCCGAAACAAAGTTCGAGACAATATTCTGCAAACCGAAACCGATACCAAGCGAAAGACCACCGGCGACTAGTGCAAGGCTGGAGAGATTGATACCGGCAGCAGAAATACCAAGCAGCCCCGACAAAGCCAGACCGACATAGCCAACCACGGTTTTGATGGAATTGCGCACACCCGGATCAATGCGTCCGCGTGCCATGACACTGCCGTCCAGCCAGTTCTGGAACAACCGCGTCAGGAAGTAACCCATAATGAACAGCACAATACCGGTCAGAATGCTCAGCAGCGAAATCGAGAAATTACCGATCTGGAAACCGGTCATAATCCGCACAAAACTCGTGCTCATTTCCGACCACTGAAAGCCGAACTGCATCAGAACCAGCGGCACACCAATCAGCAGAACAATAAGATTAATGACGATACCCGCCAACAGCCCCAGCTGATCCAGCGTAGCCTCATTGGCATTAAACTTGTCCCGCAGCTTCCGCCCGAGACTAGTATTGGCAAAGGCCTTTTCATGGGTAATAGCGCGGGCTGTCAGAAAGCCGAGATACATGGTGACGATAAACGCACCTGTCACCACAATCTGCTGCGCCACAAAACGGGCAAGACCGATATAACCAAAAATCGCAGCGCAAATTGGTACCAGTCCCAGCACGATCAGAATGATCTTGGTGAGTTTCGGCCATTCGCGCAATTCACCGGTTCTCGGATTTTGAATCGGTTTCAGAAAGGCAATCGCCAGCAGCAGAGCGCCGACCATTGCTGTGCCGATCACACTTTTCGCCACGGTCAGCGACAAAGGCGAGGACATCACGCCATTCAGAATTTCCAGAAAATATTCAATACTCTGCGTAATCGCAGCGGCTGTCAGCAACCAGATCAGGATTTGTGCAGGCTTTGGTGCAATCGGCAGCAGACGCCAGTTCGGCATATCGGGACTCAGCACACCTCTGGCCAGCCGGTAAATAAACAACACGACACAGAACAGAGAAAACAAAGCAGCCAGTAACTGCGCTACATCAGGTCGCAGCAGATCGAAACGCTGGAACAGCACATAGACCAGCCCCAGAAACACGACAATCGCCAGCGACGGAATGACCGTTGACCAGAAGGCAACCGACAAGCGGCTGAGATAGCTCGGTCTCTCCTCCAGCGGATCGCGCTCATAAAGATCGGCGAGCCAGCGCCTTGCACTTAAGTGAATAAGCAATGCCGGAATAACGGAAATCGCCAGAACACCAAGCAATGTCCACAGGCGCGGATAGAGCGTGAAATCCCACCATGATTTCAGCAGATAATAGAATGTCTTGGTTTCATAACCGGCCGCATTGATAACCTCGGTCACCAGCGCCGTGTTAATATCAACACGCTGAGACAGGGTCTGCGTAAACAGGTCACGGCGCATAGAGCCGATTTTCTCAATCAGCTGATTGGCCTGTACCGATGCATCTTCGGTAAAGCCGAGAACCGTATTGATCTCGGCCTTTTCTGCTGTCAGCCGCTCCCGCTCAGTCGCAACAATTTCGGATTCAGCAGGCTTACCTTCCGCAGGCGGAGGCCCCATCTGGTCAAGGCGTGAATTGATTTCGCTCAGACGCGGGCGAAATGCGAGACCGGCATCGAGAAGCTTTTTGGAAATTCCCTCAAGCTTGACCTTAATATTGGCCAGCGTTTCATCATTGCTTTTGGATTTATCGAGAGTTTTGCCGATCTCATCAATCTGGACGCGCAAGTCCTCGACAATCGTCTTTTGCTGCGCTGCCAGATTTTGCGACACGGATTGCGCCTGAGCCATATCCCAGCCGTTTCCGGTCACGCTCCCTGCAGCAATGCCCGATATCAGCAATACAAAGCACAATAAAAACCTTAAGGAGATTGCTGATAGGAGTTTCAAAATCTGTCTCTCAATAAACTGCTGCTTCCGATTCATATTATTGACTTTTCCGGGGCTTTTTCAGAGCCGTCAATCCACAAATAACAGCATAGAAATAAATGGGCGCAAACGCTGCTTTCTTATGCACAATATAGGCGCAAATAAGATTAAGGCCACAGCTTCATGTCACAGAGAAATTGTTTATCTTCTCGTGCAGGTCGTCAGCAGACATAGCTGATTTTTGTCGGTAAAATGCAACAAAGCCGTGTCATGTCAGCTATTTTCCTTGTGATTAAGATGCTGAATGGTTAATGAGATGAAACAGTATTTTTGCATAAGCCGGAGACCTTCTGCAAATTTACGCAAGTCAGACATGATTTTCGCAAATCAGGACAAAAGCGAGCCGGAACAATTTTCAGATCCAGACTTTGCAGCGCGATAACGGGGAAAGCACGACAGGAACAGCACAGGCTGTCTCTTCGCACTGTGCTTTATTCTTTCGGCCTGCTGTGGTTTCTGTCCGGACTGCTGGCTCTGCAATCGGCATTACTTACTGCCGGTGATCAAAACTCAATCAGCTATCAGACCGCAGCACTGGTGCAGGATCGTCAAAGCGTTCAGACCACTGATCCTTCAGGGCGCGCACCGAACAGCACGCTGACAGCGCCGGTTCGGGCAATTCTTACCCCTGCGCTTTATTTCAGCAGCAAGGCTCTGCCTTTCAGTGCTGACGGCACTTTCATTGTGCCTGCATTATTTGCCCTTCTGGCAGCTTTCATTTCCGCATCCGTTCTGCGCATTCAGCATAACCCGCAGACAGATGCCCGCCGGAGCGCTATCCGCGCCCGCGCACCGCCTGCTTTCTTCCAAATTTAAATTCTGCTTTCCGGCAGTTCTTTTAAAATAAGCCCTATTGGACTTTATTTGTCTGACAGGTCTTATGATTTCCATCTGCATTACGGCACGGTCTGTCTGAATATAGCCATTCCTGCCGCAAACAATCGGACCGGATTACTCTCATGCGTACACCCAAATGGGCTGTATATCTTTACAGTCTCATCATTCTGGCGGGCATATTCATTGCCCTGCCGAACGTCTTTACCAAGCAACAGCTGGAAAATATGCCCGGCTGGTTCCCGAAAAATCAGGTCACACTCGGGCTTGATCTTCGCGGCGGTTCCTATCTCGTCCTTGAAGTGGATGCTGCCGGTCTGAAAAAAGACCGTCTGCGTACATTGCTGGATGATGCACGCAGCAAGCTGCGCTCAGAACGCATTCAGCCACAGTCCATTCGTGTGGCCGGCGATGCGGTTCTGGTCAATATTGCCGATACTGCGCAGCGTGACCGTGCGGTAACAGCACTGAAAACCCTGATTAATCCTGTATCGACCAGCGGTTTCGGCACACCGATCAATGATATTGATGTGACAACGCCAGGCGAACAGATCCGTCTGTCGCTGACAGAAGCCGGTTTCAACTACCGTCTCGACAGCGCCCTCACCCAGAGCCTTGAAATCATCCGTCAGCGTGTGGATCAGGTCGGTGTTTCCGAACCGTCCATCCAGCGTGTCGGCAGTGACCGTATCGTGGTTCAGTTGCCGGGTCTGCAGGATCCGACACAGCTGCGTCAGCTGCTGGGTTCAACGGCTAAAATGGCCTTCCATATGGTTGCGGATGCAGATCCGAACAGCCCGCCGCCTCCGGGCGTCACGATTATGGAAGATTCCAAAAATCCGGACATTAAATATCCGATCGAAGATCAGGTCGCACTCAGCGGCGAACGCCTGACCGATGCCCGCGCCGGTTTTGACCAGCGCTCAAACGAGCCGATTGTTTCGTTCCGTTTTGACAGTCAGGGTGCCCGTCAGTTTGCTGAAATCACCACAAAGAACGTGAACCGTCCTTTCGCTATCGTTCTTGATGACAAGGTTCTGTCTGCACCGACAATCCGTGAGCCGATCACCGGTGGTTCCGGCCAGATCAGCGGTCAGTTCACTGTTGAAGATACTGTGGTTCTGTCCGCCCTGCTGCGTGCCGGTGCATTGCCTGCGCCGCTGACAGTTATTGAAGAACGTACCGTTGGTCCGGATCTCGGCGGCGATGCCATTAAAATGGGTGTCTATACCGGTATTCTCGGCTTTATTCTGGTCGCCGCATTCATCGTCATGCTCTACGGTTTCTGGGGTATGATCGCGAATTTCGCGCTGCTTCTGAATATTGTTCTGACCTTTGCGGCACTGACCCTGATCGGGGCAACGCTGACCCTGCCCGGTATTGCCGGTGTTATCCTCAGTATTGGTATTGCTGTGGATGCGAATATTCTTATTAACGAGCGTATTCGTGAAGAAACCAAAAAAGGCATGGGCGCTATGGCTGCGCTCGATAAAGGCTTCAACTCCGCTTATTCAACCATTGTTGACGCCAACGTCACCTCGGTGATTGCAACCGTTCTGCTGTTCATGTTCGGTACCGGCCCTGTTCGCGGCTTCGCTATCACCATGATGCTCGGTATTGCCATTTCCATGTTCACGGCTGTTTCGGTCGTTCGCATCATCATGGCATGGTCTGTCCGCCGCCGTAAGCTGAAGGTTCTGCAGATTGAACCTTGGGTTCGCGTTGCACCGGAAAACACCAATTACCAGTTCATGAAAGCCCGTTATTTCGGGATTCTGGTATCTGTGGTTCTGTCGGTTGCCTCGCTGTTCCTGTTCTTCAAACCAGGTCTGAATTACGGTCTCGACTTTACCGGTGGTATTCAGGTTGAAATCACCACATCCCAACCGGCGGATCTGGGACAATTGCGTTCCTCGCTCGGCGGTCTTGGTCTGGGTGAAGTCGCATTGCAGAATGCCGGCAGCCCAGAAAATGTTCTGATCCGCGTTCAGCGTCAGGATGGTGGTGAAGAAGCGCAGACAGTTGCGGTTAACAAGGTTCGTGAAGCTGTTCAGTCGATCGACAAGGATGTGAAGATCGAACGTACAGAAGTCGTGGGACCAAAGGTCAGCGGCGAGCTTGCACGTTCCGGCTTTATCGCTCTGGTGCTGGCTGCCGGTGCGATGCTGATCTATCTCTGGTGGCGGTTTGAATGGTATTTCGCCGTGGGTGCGATTGCCACGCTGGTTCTTGATACCACCAAGCTGGTCGGTTTCTTCGTCATCACCCAGCTCGACTTCAACCTTACAGCGATTGCGGCCGTGCTGACACTGGTCGGTTACTCGGTCAATGATAAGGTGGTGGTCTATGACCGTATGCGTGAAAATATGCGTATGTATAAGGCCAAACCGCTGCGTGAAATCATTGATCTGAGTATCAATCAGGTTTTCGCCCGTTGTATCTACACCTCGCTTTGTACCTTCCTTGCTGTTCTTCCGATGGCAATCTGGGGCGGCAGCGCGGTTGAGAACTTCGCGATCCCGATGCTGTTCGGTGTGTTCATTGCAACCACATCGTCGATCTTCATTGCAGCACCGATCCTGATGCTGCTCGGCACCTGGTGGGAGCGTACTCATAAGCGCGGCCTCGGCGAGACAGACGACGCAGTGACTGCCAAGTAACAAAGACATGATCTTATCGCGCGGCATAGAGCATCGGACCGAAAAGTGTATTCGGTTTTCGGATTATTCCGATGCTCCATTAAAATATTAGAGCGTCCTTTGTGCGTCCAATTGGACGCACGGCGCTCTAAAGCCGCGCGATATCCCCTTCTCTGCCTTGCCCTTTTTCTGAACCTGCATAATTCCGCCGAGATTGCAGTTGAGACAAACGGCAAAAGACGCTTATCGCAAGGCGATGAGATGCTGCGCATCACGCCTTGGAAAGTTCAATCGCCACTCGGGCTTAACCAAAGTCCAATGAGTCTCACTCAACGGACTTTGGTTTTATAAGGACAAGCCGCTATGCCTCACGACACTCCCCTGATCGCTACGATTGTTGTTGGTCTGTGTCTGGCCTTTCTGTTCGGGGCTATCGCCAATCGCCTGCGCATTTCTCCGCTGGTCGGCTATCTCCTCGCCGGTGTTCTCTGCGGCCCTTACACCCCGGGTTTTGTTGCCGATCAGGAACTGACACTGCAGCTTGCTGAAATCGGCGTCATCCTGCTGATGTTTGGTGTCGGCCTACATTTCTCCGTCAAGGAACTGCTGTCGGTCAAAGCCATCGCGGTTCCGGGAGCACTGGCACAGATTTTTGCCGCAACCGCTCTTGGCACCGGCCTCGGCCTGATTATCGGCTGGGATCTCACAGGCTCTGTGGTTTTTGGTCTGGCACTCTCCACTGCATCGACCGTTGTGCTGCTGCGCGCTATGCAGGAACGCCGCCTGATGGAAACCGATCGCGGCCGTATCGCCGTCGGCTGGCTGATTGTTGAAGATCTGGTCATGGTGCTGACACTCGTCTTGATGCCAGCCATTGCCGGTCTTTTACATGGCAATTCCGGCACGGTTCCGTCAGACCCGATTGCTTCGTATCTGGGGCTTGGCATTACCGGTATTATCCTGCTGACACTGATCAAAATCGCGGTCTTCATTGCACTGATGCTGATTGTCGGCAAAAGAGTTGTGCCATGGGTGCTTGAGGTGATTTCCGCCAGCGGCTCGCGTGAACTCTTCCGCCTCGGTGTGCTGGCCATTGCGCTTGGCGTGGCCTTTGGCGCTGCCAACCTGTTTGGCGTTTCACTGGCACTGGGTGCATTTTTTGCCGGTATGGTGATGAGTGAATCAGAACTCAGCCATCAGGCGGCCGAGGAATCCCTGCCGCTACGTGATGCATTTGCAGTGCTGTTTTTTGTCTCGGTCGGCATGTTGTTCGACCCGATGGTGCTGATTAATAATCCTCTATCCCTGCTGGCGACATTGTTGATTATTATGATCGGAAAATCCGCTGCCGCTTTTTTTATTGTGCGCGCGTTCAAACATCCGACAGGCACCGCGCTGACCATCTCCGCCAGCCTTGCGCAAATCGGTGAATTCTCATTCATTCTGGCCGGTCTTGGCGTATCGCTGAAAATCATGCCGCCGGAAGCACGCGATCTGGTGCTGGCCGGTGCTATTCTTTCCATTCTCTGTAATCCGCTGGTCTTTATCGGCTTTGAAAAACTGCGCCCGTTTATTGAAAGAAAGCTGGGAGCGAAACAATCCGCAGATGTCACAGATCTCGACGCTGATGACAAAGACAGCGCGGCAGATGCATTCAGCACCTATGCAACCACACAGACCGGCCACACGATCATTGCCGGTTATGGTGAGGTGGGCTCGCGTGTTGCAGCCAGACTGATTGAAGAAAAGCGCCCGCTCGTCGTGATTGAGAATGCCGAAAAACCGGCCACAGAATTACGTGAAACAGGTGTCGAAGTTATTCTCGGCAATGCCGCCGATGCAGATGCACTGGCCAGAGCCGGTCTTGCAGATGCACAATGCCTGATCCTCGCTCTGCCTTATGCATTTGAGACAGCGCGTGTTATTGCGCAGGCCGGCCAGATCAATCCGTCCCTGCATATTATTGCCCGTGCTGAATCGGTCGTTGAGGCTGATTATCTGCGTGATCTCGGGATTGGTACGATTATTCTGGCAGAAGAAGAAATTGCCCGCGGCATTCTCGGAAAAATTTCCGGGACAAAGACAGATTATGTAAAAAACTTGACAGAAACTTCACCTGAAGAACCCTTAAGTTCCATAAATTAATGATTAAGACATAAAAATCGTTAAAAGTGACGAAGTATAAAAACTGACAACATGTGAATACCTGTTACAAATGAGTGATGTGGAATCAATCAGCAGACATCCGCCCTTAAAAGACGGAATTCCGGTGATGACTTGTGTGACCACACCAACAACAAAAGGGTGTCATCTGATAGATGAAATGGAAAGATTACATCTGGCCGACAATCGGCATCGGCGCGGTTATTGTATCCGTATGGCTTCTGTATAATGAACTGCGCAGCATTTCTCTTGAGGATGTAATTGACAGTCTCGCGGCGATTACCCTGAAACAATGGCTGCTGAGTGCTTCCTGTGCATTGCTTTCCTATATGGCGCTGGCCGGTTACGACCGCATCGCGCTCAAGCATCTGCACAAAAAAATCTCATGGCTGTTTATCAGCCTGTGCTCTTTCACTGCTTATGCCCTGTCCCATAATATCGGTGCTTCGGTTATTTCCGGTGCGGTTGTCCGCTACCGTGCCTATTCTTCCAAAGGTCTTTCCGGTGCGGAAGTTGCCGTTCTGGTCGGTTTCTGCTCTTTCACCTTTGCGCTCGGCACGCTGATCCTCAGTGCTATTGTTCTGCTCGTTGAGCCGGAACTGCTCCAGCGCTTTAACAATGATATTCCTGAAAGCCTCGCAATAGCTGCCGGTGTCGTCATTCTCGTATTGGTTGCGCTTTATGTATTTGGCAGCTTCATGCAATTGCGGCCTTTGCGCATCGGCTCAAAATTCCAGCTGTCCTATCCGCGCCTGTCCGTTGTGTCATGGCAGCTGCTGATCGGCCCTCTGGAACTGATCGGTGCAGCAGGCATCATCTATTTCGCTCTGCCTGAAGTGAACCATCCGGGCTTTCTGATTGTGCTGGGTATTTTCCTGATCTCATTCTCGGCAGCTCTGATTTCCAATGCACCGGGTGGTCTCGGCGTTCTGGAATTTCTGTTCATCACCGGCCTGCCAAATCTCAATCCAGCCGATGTGCTGGCGGCGCTGATTGTCTTCCGCCTGCTTTATCTGCTGATACCGTTCGGTATCTCTCTGATTGTCGTGCTGATTTTTGAGAAGAGTGAATTCTCCAAAAAGCGCAAACTTGATATCAAGTCTTGAAAACAAAAAAGCCGCGAAACTTAAGTTTCGCGGCTTTTTTGTTAAAGGATGGCACTCTTACGAATGCGCCCAATCCCAATAGAGTTTGCGGGCTTTCTGCGCAACCGGACCATAGCTCAGCTGCTTGTCGTCAAAGCCGATCACCGGCACGACCTTGGAATGATTGCCGGTTGAGAAAATCTCATCGGCTTCACGGAAATCTTCAACCTTCAGCGTGGTTTCCGTTACAGACACACCATTATCACGCAGCAGACCGATTACGCGCTGGCGGGTAATACCGTTGAGGAATGTGCCGTTTGGCGCAGGTGTAAACACTTCACCATCGCGCACCATGAACACATTGGAAGATGCCAGTTCGGCCACATTACCCAGCATATCGCAAACCAGCGCATTGCCGAAACCCTTGGCACGGGCTTCACGGATCATGCGGGCATTATTCGGATAGAGGCAGGCAGCCTTGGCATCCAGCGGCATGGTCTCAATTGTCGGACGACGGAAACGTGTTGTGGTAATGGTAAAACCGGTTGGCTCGCCCATCGGAATTTCTTCCAGACACAGCGCAAAATCCGTGCTTTCGGCAGCAGGCAGAACCACATTGGCTTCGCCCTCTTCCGCCCAATACATCGGACGGATATAGACCGCAGCATTCTCGCCGAATTTTGTCATGCCCTGACGGCTCAGTTCCATGATTTCTTCAGGCGTATTCGTCGGTTTCAGGCCGAGTGCCTCTGCGGAGCGGTTAACGCGTGCGCAATGACGATCCAGATCAGGGATCACACCTTCAAAACCGCGTGCACCGTCAAAAACCAGCGAACCAAGCCATGTTGCCTGTGATGACGCACCGAGAATGCGCACATCGCCTTCATGCCATTTGCCTTTATAAAATGTCCAGCTACGACCAATCTGGCCCATGTCACTTCTCCATATGCGAATCAAATTTGAAATCCGGCAGTCTGCTGCAAGCAAAATCCGGCCCGTGGCGACCAGCTGCATTTGTCCGTAACCGGCTGAGTTCATCAGCAATCTCCGGCAAGGTGGCAGCGTCAGCAACGCAGAACCACATTAAAATCCTCTCAGGGAAGTGCAACTCCCCAAAGATAAAAACTATTTTTTTAATTTATTCCGGTGCGCGGAAGCCTCAGTAAAATCAGCAGTCCATACATTTTAAACACAAAATCATTCCTAAAACGCATCAACCTTGTCATTTCCGAACTGTAATATATCTGTGTGACGTAAACGGAAGTCAGCCTTTTCAAGCCAAGGAAAACGCTCATCATTCTTACTGTGGTTTTATGATTTCAAGACCATTTCCCTGCAATGAGGCAGCAGAAATGCTTCATGCTCTTTGCGCAGGAGCTGCCGCAAAGGCTCTCATTCAACATTGTCACAATGCTAAATTAGTACCTGCACTATGCGACATTAATTGTATGGCAACTGCACAATCAGCTATTGCCCCCCTGCATTTCCTATGGAAAACTTGTTGCAACAAATTTCATAACAATAAACTGTGGGGAATAATCAATGAAGCTTACGCATATTGCATTCACGGCCTGCACCATGCTCGGCGGTCTGGCTCTCGCAGCCGGTTCTGCTCAGGCACGCGACCTTACAGTTGTCTCCTGGGGCGGCAGCTATCAGGACGGACAGCGCGAAATTTATTTCAAACCTTTTGCCAAAGAGCTGGGCAAGCCGGTTCTCGATGAGAGCTGGGATGGCGGCTACGGCGTTCTGCAAGCCAAGGTCAAAGCCGGCGAAACCAACTGGGACGTTGTGCAGGTTGAAGCTGAAGAGCTTGAGCTTGGCTGTGCCGACGGTATTTATGAAAATATCAATTGGAAACAGCTCGGCGGCAAAGATAAATTCATTCCGGCAGCAGTACATGATTGCGGCGTCGGCGCGATCGTCTGGTCTACCGGCATCGCCTATAATGGCGACACGATGAAAGACGCCCCGCAATCATGGGCTGATTTCTGGGACGTGAAAAAATTCCCGGGAAAACGCTCTTTGCGCAAAAGCGCCAAATATTCTCTTGAATTTGCGCTGATTGCTGACGGCGTTGCTCCGAAAGATGTTTATGATGTGCTGGCATCACCGGAAGGTGTGGATCGCGCATTCAAAAAACTCGATGAAATCAAGCCGCATATCGTGTGGTGGGAAGCCGGTGCGCAGCCGGTACAGCTGCTCTCTTCCGGTGAAGTGGTAATGGCCTCGGTCTATAATGGCCGTATCAATGCACTCAACCGCACTGAGAATAAGAATTTCGGCTTTGTCTGGCCGGGCAGCATCTATGCGGTCGACAGCTGGGCAATCATGAAAGGCACGCCTTTCCCGAAAGAGTCGATGGATTTCATCGCTTTCGCCAGCAAGGCCGACAATCAGGCCAAACTGCCTGAATATATCACCTATGGTCTGCCGAATATCGAAGCCGATAAATTCGTTGACGAAAAATACCGCAAAGACCTGCCGACCACACCGGCCAATATGACCGATGCAGCAGCCATTGGCGTGGAATTCTGGACAGATAATTCTGAAAGCCTGAACCAGCGTTTCAACGCATGGCTTGCCCAGTAAGCTGAAGTCAAAGACCGGCAATCATATGACCGGTTATGCAGTTGTTCCGGAATTTGCATACCTTCCCCCGTAAGGATGCAAATTCTCCGGAACGGCTGCACTTCGCAGCTTGATTTTCCTGACTGTTAAGCAGTCATTTTTTCCCCGACTGCACGGCAGTCATTCGATTCAAAAGCGCATTTCCTGTTGCCGCCCCGCAGCAGACAACAGCAAACACTGTCCTGTTTGACTCCCGAAAACGGTCTGACGGTGCTTCGCTCCATTCGAGGTTTTACGCGTGAATAATCCCTTCATTCATTTTGACAAGGTGAGCAAAGCATTCGGCTCCCTGACAGTTGTCGATAATCTGGATTTAACCATCAGCAAAGGTGAGTTTGTCAGTATGCTCGGGCCTTCCGGTTCCGGCAAAACCACCTTGCTGATGCTGCTGGCCGGTTTTGAGCGCCCTACCGGCGGCACGGTCAGCGTGGACGGCAAGCGTATCGATCAGCTCCCGCCGCATAAGCGCAATATGGGCGTGGTGTTTCAGAATTATGCTCTGTTTCCCCACATGACCATTGCCGAAAACGTGGCTTTCCCGCTGAAAATGCGCGGGCTATCCAAGTCTGAAATGCAGGATCGTGTGAAGCGTGCATTGGTTATGGTGCAGCTCGGCACCATGCTGGAGCGCAAGCCTTCGCAGCTTTCCGGCGGCCAGCAGCAGCGTGTGGCACTGGCACGTGCTCTGGTTTTTGAACCGGAAGTGGTGCTGATGGACGAGCCGCTCGGCGCTCTCGACAAGCAGTTGCGTGAACGTATGCAGCTCGATATCCGCGAATTGCATCATCGTCTCGGCCTGACCATTGTTTTCGTGACCCATGACCAGTCCGAAGCGCTGACTATGAGCGACCGCATTGCCGTATTCAATCGCGGTAAGATTGAGCAGATCGGCACGCCATCCCAGATTTACGACCATCCGGCCACGCAATTTGTTGCGGAATTTATCGGTGAAACCAATCTGATCGACGGTAAAGTCTCCGGCATCCACAATGGCGAAACCCAGATCCGTCTGAACAATGGTCAGGATATCCGAGTAGACGCCGAAGCACCGTTCCATGCCGGTCAGGATATCCGCCTGTCGCTGCGGCCTGAGCGCGTGCGGCTGAATACAGAGGAAAGTGCCGCCAATCATCTGACAGCAACCGTCAGCGATATTGTCTATCATGGCGACCATCTGCGCGTGGCACTGGACTTTGCAGGCCAGAGTCTTGTCACCAAGGCCGACCGCAGCTTCCATAATTTGAAAGCCGGCGATCCGGTCACCTTATCTTTCCTGCCGGCTGATTGCTGGCCGATTGCAGTTCCTGCCCGTAATTCTCAGGTGGCGGCATGAATGAACTGCAACGACAACGGCTGAAATCTTTCGCACTGGTGGCACCGCTGGCTTTGTTCCTGCTGGTCTTTTTCATCATTCCGTTGGTGACGATGATGAAAGAGGCAGTGTCTGATCCGGTTGCGGCCAAAGCTCTGCCGCTCACCGCTCAGGCTGTCAGCGACTGGAATCCGGAAGCACCGCCGACACCGGAAATGAAAGCCTCATTGGCGGAAGATATCCGCAACAATGATGATGCCCAGCTCTTTGGTGATCTGGTGCGCCGCCTCAACAGTGCGCAACCCGGCTTCCGCACATTGATGAGCAAAACCCGTAATCAGCTGACCAAGCTTGAAGAGCCGGTTGATTATGCGCAGATTGATCTCGTCGCCATCGACAAGAAATGGGGCGAACAGCAATACTGGCAGGCCATTGCTTCAGCGGCCTCAACCACGCTGACAGACCGCAATCTGCTGGCAGCCGTGGATATGGAACGCGACATCTCCGGTGAAATCCGCTCTCTGCCATCCGATGCCTCTGCCAATGTCACCATTATGGTGCGTACCTTCATCACCGCCCTCAGCGTCACCATTGCTTGTATTTTGATTGGTATTCCGTTCGCTATGGTTGCCGCCTCCGTTGAAGGCTGGAAACGCCAGTTGCTACTTGGTGCAGTGCTGCTTCCGCTCTGGACATCGCTGCTGGTGCGTACTGCCGCATGGTTTATCCTGTTGCAGGATCAGGGGCTGATTAATAATGCGCTGATTGCGATCGGCATCACCAGTGAACCACTGGCGCTGATCTTCAATCGCACCGGTGTGATTATTGCCATGACCCATGTGCTGCTGCCCTTCATGGTGCTGCCGGTGTTCAGTGTGCTGATCGGCATTCCGAAAAATCTGATGCCAGCCGCCGCTTCACTCGGCGCACATCCGCTGCGTTCTTTCTTTCATGTGCTATTGCCGCTTATCATGCGTGGCGTGGTTTCCGGCTCGCTGCTCGTCTTCATGACAGCGCTTGGCTATTACATCACCCCTGCTCTCATCGGCGGCGCTAAAGATCAGCTCATCAGCTCGGTTATCGCGTTCTATGCCATGGGCGCTGCAAACTGGGGCATGGCCGGTGCGCTCGGCATGGTTCTGCTGATTGCAACCATTCTGCTCTATACGATCTATATGCGTCTCTCGACCGAGAAGGAGGTACGTTCATGAACGGCTTCAAACTCCTCAAACTTCTGTTTGGCGCAGCGGTCGTATTCTTCCTGCTGGCACCGCTGGTGGCAATCCTGCCACTGGCCTTTACCAGCGGTGCTTTGCTCGGCTATCCGATGGAAGGCTATTCCACACGCTGGTTTCAGGAACTGGTGCAGGCGGACGCATGGCGCAGGTCGATCATCAACAGCCTGATTATCTCTGTCGGCACCACGGCACTGGCAACAGTGCTGGGCACCGTCGGAGCGCTGGGGCTGCGCGGCAATCAATATTCCTTTGTGTTCAACTCGATCAAAACAGTGTTCCTGCTGCCGATGGTCGTACCTGCTGTGGTGCTCGGCGTGGGCATGCAGCTGATGTTTGCGCAATATGACCTGCTCAACTCCTATATCGGCGTAATTATCGCCCATACGGTTGTGGCAGTACCATTCGTGGTCATCAATGTGCTGGCTGTGCTGCAAAGTGTTGACCGGCGCGTGGAACAAGCCGCCGCCAGCCTTGGTGCGCCACCCTATGTCATCCTGCAAAAAGTGACATTGCCACTGGCAAAACCCGGTATTATTTCCGGTGCAGTCTTTGCTTTTGCAACCTCGCTGGATGAAGTGGTGCTAACCCTGTTCGTGGCAGGTCCGAACCAGCGTACACTGGCACGACAGATGTTCTCGACTATTCGTGAGAATATCAGTCCGGCTATTGCCGCCGCTGCATTCGTCTTCATTGTCGGTACAATATTAATTGCGCTGGTGATGATCCTGACACAGCGTAAAGCAGCTGCGCAGCCGCAATAAAATAAACAATTACAAAAAGATAAAAGCCGCCTTTGAATCAATTTCAGAGGCGGCTTCATCTTTTTAATCTACCTGCTTGCGTTCCAGCCAGACTTTCAGCACCAGTGTCAGCAGAGCCAGCACCGCCAATGTTGAAGCCGCAGCAAATGCGCCAACTGTGTTTTGATCCTGAAACAACAGATCAACCTGCAAAGGCAGCGTATTGGTTTTACCGCGAATGGCGCCGGAGACAATCGATGTCGCGCCATACTCGCCCATAACCCGCGCATTACACAGCACGGCACCATAGAGCAGTGCCCATTTAATATTCGGCAGCGTCACATAGAAGAAGGTTTGCAAGCCGCTGGCACCGAGTGACAATGCCGCCTCTTCATCCTCGCCGCCCTGCATTTCCATCAGCGGGATCAGCTCGCGGGCAACAAAAGGACTGGTGACAAACAGACTGACCAAAAAGATCGCCGGAACGGTGAACATGATCTTGAGATCATAGCTCTCCAGCAAAGGTCCCAGCATCCCCTGCGCACCATAGAGAAACAGATAGGCTGTACCGGCAATGATAGGCGATACCGAAAACGGAATTTCGATAAAGCTGATCAGTAACCGTCTCCCCGGAAAGCGGAACCGCGTCACCAGCCATGCCACGCAAACACCAAACGCCATATTGATCGGCACAACCACAATCGCCGTCAGCACAGTCAGCCACACCGCATGCATCGTATCCGGCTTGGTAATTTCTGCCCAGAAGCGCCCCATACCGCTGCCAAAGGCGGCAGAGAAAATCACCGCCATCGGAATGCCGAGCACGATCAGCGACAGCACAACGGCCAGCCCGATCAGGAAACGCCGCCCCCAAAGTCTGCGTCGAAACTGCGGTGAAGTTTTTTCAGAAGCTAAAGCAGGAAAAGCCAAAATCGCCATATCAGTTTCGCTCCGCATAGCGCAGCTGCCGTGCCTGCATCAGATTGGTTATCAGCAGCATGGCAAAAGCCATCAGCAACATCACCATCGCCAGAGCCGCCGCTGCCGGATATTCATATTCATCCAACCGCACAAAAACGAGCAGCGAAGTCACTTCGGTTTTAAACGGCAGATTAGCAGAGATGAAAACAATCGCGCCAAACTCCCCCAAGCCACGTGCAAAGGACAAAGCACTGCCCGCCAGAAATGCAGGCAGGATCATCGGCCAGATCACATGGCTGAAGACCTGCCATGGATTGGCACCTAGCGTCTCCGCCGCCTCCTCCACATCGTGATTCAAGTCTTCAAGAACCGGCTGTACTGTTCGGATAACAAAGGGAATACTGGTAAAAGCCATCGCAATTATTATGCCCGCAGGCGTATAGGCCAGGTACAGGCCAAGCGGTTCAGTATATTGCCCGATCCAGCCATTCTTCGATAAAACGGTTACCAGCGCCAGACCGGCAACGGCGGTCGGCAGCGCAAAAGGCAGATCAACGGCAGCATCCAGCAGGCGCTTGCCCGGAAACTCATAACGCACCAGCACCCATGCCATCAGCAGACCGAACAGAGCATTGAACACCGTCGCGGCGGCAGAGGTGAGTATGGTCAGCTTGAATGTCGCCACAGCGCGTGGCGAACTGATAATCGCCCAGAAGTCCGCAAAGCCAAGACTGGCCGTTTTCATAATCAGAGCAAAGAGCGGCAGAGCCACAATCACCGTCAGATAAAGCAGCGTACAGCCCATCGTAATGCCAAAGCCCGGCATCACTGTTTTTCTGACTTTAAAGATTGGTCTTTTCATAACCGGTCTGCTCTGTATGAGATACGGGAAAAACCGGCGCGTCTTTGAAGACGCACCGGCTGTCATTTTCAGATCACGTTATTTGCCCGTGAACAGCTGATCGAGAATACCACCCTCGGCAAAATGCTCTTTGGTGACATTTGCCCAGCCACCAAACTCATCTTCCACACGTACCAGTTTCACCTCAGGGAAATTGGCTTTGTGCTTTTCAATGGTTGCAGCGTCATGCACACGATTGAAATTGGTGGCGAGAATTTCCTGCCCCTGTGGCGCATAGAGGAAATCGAGATAGGCCTGAGCGATTTTACGCGAGCCGCGTTTATCGACAACCTTATCAACAATAGTCACCGGAAACTCCGACAGCAGGCTGATTGGCGGTACGACAACGTCATATTTATCTTTGCCGAGCAGCTTCTGCGTACCCAACACTTCAGCTTCAAATGTCACCAGAACATCGCCGATACCGCGCTCGGTGAAAGTGGTGGTCGCACCGCGTCCGCCGGTATCAAATACCGGAACATTTTTGAACAGCTTGGTAATGAACTCGCGAACCTTGGCATCGTCTTTATTGAAAGCTTCACGCGCATAGGCGGTCGCGGCCAGATAGGTATAGCGCGCATTGCCGGAGGTTTTAGGGTTCGGGAAAATCACCTGTACGTCTTCACGCACCAGATCATCCCAGTTTTTGATCTGCTTCGGATTGCCTGCACGCACAAGAAACGCTGGGAGTGAATAATAAGGCGAGGAATTGTTCGGCAGACGGCTCTGCCAGTCCGCAGGGATCAGATTGCCTTTGTCATGCAGCACCTGCACATCTGTCACCTGATTAAAGGTCACGATATCGGCTTCCAGCCCTTCGAGAATAGAACGTGCCTGTTTGGAAGAACCGGCGTGAGACTGATTGACGGTGAGTGTTTCACCGGTCTGTTCTTTCCACACCGGAATAAAGGCTGTGTTGACCTGCTCATACAACTCGCGGGCAATGTCATAGGAGACATTGAGGATTTCTTTCGGATCCTCAGCCTGTGCCGCAGTCAAAGAAGTTCCCAAACCGAGCACAAGCCCGGCCGCTAACAGAAGTTTTTTCATGAAATACCCGCCGCCTGTGTCTTTGCCTGAGGCAAATGATTGGAGTTATCTATAGCTCCAAAGATTAAGCAGCAGCGGCATGAAATCAATACTAAATTATTGATTTAAATAGATAATTTACTTTTAGAAACAAAATCAGAAATCTATGATACGTCAGAAAAAGAATGAGCAAGATTTTACTACCGAACATTCATATGACGCAATTTGATTTCCTGAACATGGTTGAAAAATCGCAGTTTGCGGAAGGTTTTACCAAATACCGCGGTGACGCCAGCAGCCGAATTTTTCGGATTGGTTAGGTGCAAGGCGGCTTTGGCGTCGCCGTTCAATAGTCTTCTCGTCCTGAGAAATTTCCTGCCAGAATTTTTGAAACGCCTGACCGCGCTGCTGCATTATTCCCTTCAGAGACTGAAATAGAGCCATGAATAACACTCCTGTATCGTCAGATTGCCAGCGTATCCCGAAAAGTGTGAAACGGTTTTCGGGTAAGATACGCGCAGAAACAAAGAGACAGAGCATTTCCTGTGATCAAGATAAACCGGAAATGCTCCAGAATTAACATTCCGTTAATGTCTGCCAATGCAGTGCTATTGTCAATAATCCCATTAATTTTATGTGATTTAAGATTGCTAATTTGGCGCTAAACAACAAAAAACCGCTGCATTGCTGCAGCGGTTTTTCATTCAACATCAATAAGATGAAGGCTTACTTATTGCGGATTGTCTGCAAACCGTCATTCCAGACTTTCAGCTCTGCCAAAACGGTCTTTGCACTGGCTTCAACCATTTCAGTCGCAACAAATTCGCCGTTCTCATTCAGGAACTGCGGATAATTCGGCAGCGGAATACCTTCCGGCAGCGGCATCATACGCAATGTGCTCAGATGCGAACGGGCAACCTGTGCGGAACGCAAACCACCGGACACACCGCCATAGCTCATAATAGCCGCAGGCTTATAATTCCATTCGGTATTGAGGAAGTTCACTGCATTGAAAAATTCAGCCGGCGGGGAATAGTTATATTCCGGAATCACAAAGACAAATGCATCACCGGCATCAATGAGCTTGCTCCATTTTTTGGTATGCTCATGCTCATATTTCTGCGCGCGCGGATGTGTGGATTCATCAAAAAACGGCAGTTTAACTTCAGCCAGATCAACCAGCTCTGCATCAAAATCAGAATTTGCAGCTGCAAAATCATTAAACCATTTGGCAAATTTATCGCCATGACGCGCAGAACGTGTTGCACAAATGATTGTATAAAGCTTTGGCACGGATATTTCCTTTTCAGCTGAAAACAGACAGGCATAACTGCGCCCTCTTTTCAGCCACCTGTTAAAAGTGTTTCAGAAAAACTGCAAGTTATCTCCTGCGACACAGTGTTCACAGAATAGGACAATGCATTTTCATATAAAAACGCCGCATCAGATGATGCGGCGTTTTTCTCTTATCAGTCAGCCAGCTTAAAGATCATAAGCAGGCAAAGCTGTGATTTTGACTTTGGCGATGTTGCGGCGCTCCATGGTCAGAACCTCGAACTCAAAACCTTCGGCAGTGAATTTTTCACCACCTGTCGGAATATGTCCGAGATGCCAGAGAACAAAACCGGCCAGTGTCGTATAGCGGTCATCCTCATCCACAAGATCACGATCCAGAATACCGCTCAGGCGGCGGATATCTGTAAAGCCATCGACAATCCAGACACCGTCTTCAACGGTCTCGACGCTCGGAGCATCGCCATCCTCATCCGGGAACTCACCGGCAATGGCCTCAAGAATATCCGTCGGCGTTGCAACACCTTCGAAAGAACCATGTTCGTCGACGATAACCGCCATCTGCACCGGAGAACCGCGCAACTGCTCCATAACCCGCAGCACATTGCTGTGTTCATGAACAACGAGCGGCTGTTTCATGGCACTCTGCCAGTCAATCGGTGCGGAATCCGCCAGATAAAGCAGCAAGTCTTTTGTCAGCGCCACGCCGACAAATTCATCGACCTGTCCACGGGCAAGAATAACACGCGAATGAGCAAACTGGCGCAATTCATTACGAAGCTCTTCTTCACTCGCATCCAGATCCAGCCACTCCACCTCATTACGCGGTGTCATGATGGAACGAACCGGACGATCAGCCAGATCCAGCACACCGCGGATCATTTCCTTCTCTTCCGGACGGAACACATCTGCCGCAGCAGTATGTTCCGCAATCACGTCAACGGTTTCCGACAGAGCATTGTCACTGCCGCGGCCACCGCCAAGAAGGCGCAGCACGGCACCGGCGGTACGTTCACGCAGGTCATTGGTCGTCACACGTTTTTCACGGTTGTGACGGCCGACCTGATTGGCAGCTTCGATCAGGATTGAGAAGCCGATTGCCGCATAGAGATAACCCTTAGGCACGTGATAACCGAAGCCTTCAATCACCAGACTGAAACCGATCATCATCAGGAAGCCAAGACACAGGATAACCACGGTCGGATGTTTGTTGACGAATGTCATCAGCGGCTTGGAAGCAACCATCATCACTGCCATAGCAACAACAACAGCAATCATCATCACCGGCAGATGCTGCACCATGCCCACAGCGGTAATCACGCTATCAAGCGAGAACACGGCATCAAGAACAACGATCTGCGCAATAACCTGCCAGAACACCGCATGAACCGGATTACCTTCTTTGACAGCATTTTCACCTTCAAGGCGCTCATGGAGCTCCATCGTACCCTTGGCAAGCAGGAACACACCACCGACGATCATAATGATATCGCGGCCGGAGAAACCAAAGGAGAAAATGGTAAAGAGCGGCTTTGTAAGCGTTACGATCCACGAGATCGAGGCCAGCAAACCAAGGCGCATCAAAAGCGCAAGCGCAAGGCCGAGCAGTCGCGCTTTATTACGCTGGCTCGGTGGCAATTTACCGGCAAGAATAGAAATAAATACGAGATTGTCGATACCAAGAACAATCTCAAGAACAATCAGAGTAACCAAGCCTATCCAGGCATTGGGATCGGCAATCCATTCCATGGGTTGTCGTTTCCTAGAATTTCTGTTGCGGGATGCGGTTGCAAGCCTGTTTTTGGCCAGCCAAACGCGCAAGCACTGGTTCGGCACTGAATCCGGTTACCAAAAACCGTATCAGTTCCGTTCCGCTACCGGTTTTGAAATCAGATAACCGGACATGCTTATTGGCAGCGTGATTTCCTGCTGATCGTGCAGGATCAGAGATCCCTTTTTTCAGAGCCGCTTCAGGCACCTGAAATAAGGCTTGATACATCACAGAGAAAAACAGAAGGATTTTATCCCGCGGGCCGGTCTCCTTTGCAGAAAACAGGCGGGCGATGACAGCTGCAGCACCGGCAGTCTTATCACGCAGAAATTGTACAGGACGGGAAACATGCACAACCGGTGGAACAGAGGTCTGATATGTCAAAGACCTGTTATGTCTGCCAGCGGCGTGCAGGAAAATTGTGTTTCGGATTGTTACCAGTTCGGAGCGGCAACAATCCGGAATAGACGAATCGTCAGAAGTATCTTCCGGCATCGGAGTTTTTAAAGACCCATTTTAGGCGCAATTTGCGCGGTTAAACATTTCATATTCAGCGTAAAGCTTTTTAAAAATCAGACCATTGCACGATGAACGGCTGTCTGTTGGACTGATAATTTGCATTTATAATGAATACAAATGCAAATCTAATCAAGTTCGTCCGGTGATTATTTTGCCAAACCTCTGGCAATGCGGCAACAATTTTACGTGTCTGTGTATATCAGACACTGCCCCGAAATTTATGACAGGAACTATTATTCAGCTGGTGTTGCAGAGATTTTATTCTTCGCGGCACCGCGTCTGCGCTCATGTTTCGGGCGTGCACGCATAAAGCGGACACCAACAATACTGACAACTGTCGCCAGCACTGTAAGAGCAACAGCCATCCACACCCAGTCAGTACCATCGAGACGTGCAAAAATGCCCGCACCTTTACCGGCCAACCAACCTGGCAGGATCATAACCGGCGCCCAAACCAGCGCGGAGGTAATATTAGCGGTCTGAAAACGCTTCTGATCCATGGACATCATGCCCGCAACCAGCGGCACTGTACAACGCACAGGGCCAAAGAAACGGCCAAAAAACACGGCAGCAAAACCATATTTGCGGAACAGCAGGCGTGCCTGCGCAATATGGGAACGGTATTTGTTCAGCGGCCACTGGTGAATAACCCGGCGTCCGAGCCACCAGCCGAGCAAATAGGAAATAACATCGCCGATAACGGCACCGATGACAGCGCCGATCATGACGGGAATAGGATCGATAATACCGGCTCCGACCAGACCGCCGATCGCCAGCATGATTGGTGTTGCCGGAATCAGCATACCGATCACAGCCAGAGACTCACCAAATGCTATCAACCCGACAATTGGTCCGGCCCAAGCCTGATTGGCCGAAATAAACTGCCCGAGATCGCCGATAAAACCGTCCATTGAACCCTCAGATCATGCAAAGCATGAAAATTTCCGCGCTGCTTCGCCATCATTCCTGTAAATGATTAATACTGCCCGGAAGGCGGATTAACCAGAACCATAGCAGACGCTATGCCAGTTTTTTTGCGCCTAATTATGGCACAAAGACAAAACTCTGATGACAAAACCAGTCAGCAGCAACAATATTCAGCAGTCTGTATAGCTGTTAGATTATTAAAAATCCGATATGCAGGCTGAAACTTAATTCAGCGTGATATACCTATATGTCTGCAATGCAAACTATATGTGCAATGATTTATCACGTATCAAGGCTATTTAGCCGCCTGTTTTGCGGTTTATGAACCGAAACATCCCAGTCAGGCGTAAAAACACAATCCGGATCAGTCACTTGCCTGCCTCACATCACAAGACATGAAAATTGCACATTTTTTTCAAAAAAATAATTTCATGACTAGACAGGCCTTCGGCTCCACTTTATAGAACCGCTCACTTACTGAATGATTATTCAGAAAAGTGGGTGCGTAGCTCAGTCGGTAGAGCAGCTGACTCTTAATCAGCGGGTCACAGGTTCGATCCCTGTCGCACCCACCAAGCTTTTCAATAGCTTAGTGGCGACCTCCCCAGAACGAACTGCTGTAGTTTACAATCAGTTTACAGATTTTGTGCAATCTCACTCCCTAATCGGCATGAGATTGAATGCACTAGAGCACTCTTTATGCATCTCTGGCAGGAACATAGATGAGCTGGAAGATTGCCATGCAGTTCAAAAACAACCCCATCTAAATGAAATTGAAACCGTGTCCGATGCAAGGCTAGAGGCTGCAAAGGTCAGATGCGCATAGCTATGGTCAGGCTGGATGAACTGTCCGGCTTTACCTCAGGGGTGGTATGAGTAGAGTAACTCACGCTGTATTAGATAGTTTTAATTTTGTGTTGCAACACGAAGTGCAAGGCCTGCAAAAATAGTTCCCATTACCCACTGCTGTATCTTGATCCACTTCGTGTGACGCAACACGACAAAGGAAATTGAACCGACTGTTACTATTACTACTGACTGAACCGTAATTGCCGACAGTATCTGCACTAAGCCTAGTGTCAAAGACTGCACAAACACACTCCCTTGTGCTGGGTCAATAAATTGAGGGAGCAGCGCTAAGTAAAGCATTGCAACTTTTGGATTTAATAAATTTGTCAAAAACCCAACTATAAAAAGCTTTTGATAACAATCAACATCAACTCGATGAGGTGTTAACGAAAGTGTTTTCTTTGGCCGCAGGGCTGCCCACGCCAGGAAAAGCAGATACAAAGCCCCCAGATAACGCAGCACCTCATAAGCGTAAGGCACTGCGAAAAACGCCGCAGTTATTCCCAAGGCACTGCACAAGACATAAACAACAAACCCCATTGCAATGCCGAAAAGAGAGATAAAACCTGCTGTTTTTCCCTGACAAACAGTACGTGAGATTAAATAAATCATATTAGGCCCCGGAATGAGGGCCATTCCAAATGTCAAGCTTGCGAAGGCTAATACCGTAGACATTGTTGGCAAGGAGTGTTCTCCAATAAGCGCCAGATAACAATGAGTTTATGAATGGCAACGATTGAGAATTAATCAGTTTTTCGTCCGTACCCAACTTGCAACGCTTAGCTCAAAAACGGGTCGATGGATGTTGCTTTTTCTCCTGAGCTAAAACAGCCAACACTTAGTCGAGACCCTTAATTGTCTCTTTGACACTTTCCCGCGTCTCTTCCGTTAGCTTTTTCACACCATCTCGTAACTGGGTCACATGACCGTCAAGACCAACACGGTGTACGTAATCATCACGTGTTCTGTTGATCCGCTCATGTAGGGCATCATCGTCGGCCTTGATGGATACAGCAAGAGACCGAAATGAAACGGCTATAGAGGCAGATATCCCGATCAGCCATTGATATCATCCGAACAACTATCGGCATTCGCCACGTAAGTCACCATGCTCAACTCTGCCTAAGCCGTCGATTACCTCATTAATACTTATCCTGCTCTGTATTTAGCCCACGCCCTCCATCAAAAGGCTAATATTGTACTCCGTTTAGCTAGCTTACTTAAGCGCCTCTACCTTGTTAACTGTCATAGGTATCAAGCTAAATGGAGAGAAATATGATAAGGTTTGTTACAGCGACTTTCATTATTGTTTTTGCAAGTACAGCAATAGCGGCCGACAAGGCCAGCGTGGAAGAAGGTGCGCGTATCGCTGTGGTCGGCGGATGCCATGACTGCCACACAGAAGGCTTCGCTGAAAATGGTGGTAAAGTCGATCCCAAGAAAGCGCTGTTAGGAAATCAAATCGGGTTTCAAGGGCCTTGGGGGACGACTTATCCGGCTAATTTGCGCATTACCCTCTCCAAAATGAGCGAAAATGAATTCGTAAAATACGGACATACAATGAAAGCCCGTCCACCTATGCCGTGGTACGGAGTAAATGCCATGACTGACCATGAGTTGCGGTCATTATATCAATATGTGAAGTCACTTGGGGAAATTGGGCGTCCTGCCCCAGAATATGTGGAACCAAATCAGACACCAAAAACGCCGTTTATCGTCTTCGCCCCGCCCAATATGCCCGCTCAATAATCAGTAAATTCCCGCATCACAACCAATAGCACAGTTCGCCTATTTCCTTTGCCCCCACTAATCAGAGGGGCACGGGTGCGCAACATCGTATTCACCAATTTTTCAATAGCTTAGTGATTTCTCGCAAGAACATAACAGCGTAGTTACATATAAAAGCCGTGCGCATTTATATGTGATTTTAGCGGCAGGCTCGCATGTTACAAAGCTCTGCCATTGTTATTTATTCCTGCCCTGTGGCTCCAGAAATTGCCCTTATTGCAACTGCAATTTCAGCAGTAATGCTTTTATCGAGCGGCAAAAACGGGCCCGGAAGTACAGCATCAGACAAAGACAGCTGATTAAGCATTTCATAAACAACACGCAGACTGCCATGTCGTTGAAACAAAGACCAAACCGGCTGCAAAATCCCGTTAAGTTTGTGTGCCAGCTCTGTATCTTTTCTTTCAGATGCCCGTGTTAAACTGACACAGAGCTCAGGAAAAACACCTCCCAAAACGCTATACCAAACATCCGCGCCTTTGAGCAAAGCTTCGGAGCATTTCCAGTCACCGCTATAGCCACACGAGAACTCTGGCAGAACTGAAGCGCGTTGCTTCAATATATGCTGCTCCAAATTACTATCTGCAGGCAAAGCATTTTTGATGCCGATGATCCCCGACACTCTGGAAAGATGGGCTATTAACGCATCAGAGAAGTTAAAGTGCGTCGTTCCCGGATTGTCGTAAATGCAGATCGGCAACTGACTATCTTTAGCGACAGCAGCGTAGTGCTCAAAGACCTCGTCCTGCGTTAAAGCTGTGTATGAAACAGGCGCTAAAAGCCCTATTGTAGCTCCTAAAGACTTCGCATCCTGTGCAAATTTAACGGCATCATCAGTCCGCAGAGCACTTACGCCGACAATTAGCGGCACCCTGCCTTTAATTTGCTGATGCGCTGCTTCTATCGCCTTTTTTCGCTCTGTATAATTCAGATACATATATGTACCTGTACTGCCGAGAAGCCCGATTGAATCGACCCCGGCGACAATCATTCTTTCGATTAGCGAACATAGGTTTTCTATGCAGACTTCGCCATATTCATTGGCAGGCGTGGTCGGAAACGCAGAGAGTCCGGTTAATACTGACATAAAATTTCTCGCACCTACCGGTTAAACTGCGGTTTTTTGTATGAGTATTTCACTGTTCGGTGCCATTTTCCTAATACCATTCACAAGCATATCCCCTGCTTCATCAAGAGCAGATGCAGGCATTGCTTTTAAACTTTCCAATATAAACCACATACGGCCTCCAGCATGATCAAGCCGCGTCCTGCTTCCTTGACGCCAGTTCCAGCGCCTGCATGTAACACCCAGATCATCACGCCAAATCACCTCCCCCGGCATAGGGTTCTCAATGACGTCCTCTCCGTTATTCTTAGTGTCAAAAATCTCGGTTCCTTCAGCAAGCATCAATTGAGGACGCCCGACATAGGCATCGTAATTTTCCCCACCTACCGGCAGCGCATAGCGCAGGCTAATTGCATTATAGAGATCAACAACAGGATTGATTGCAGGAATGCGTCCCTCTTTCAAAACGCGCTTTCGAAGCGCCTGAGCAGAACATGGAGTGCGATTAGGCTTCGCACCAAATTTCAGATAGATGTCTGCCCAACCAGCCAGGTGATCCTCTGCCCATGCTGGTCCGCCTGCCAGCACATAAGCACACGCATCGTCCAGAATAACTGGATCAGCCTCATTCATGACACCCGCCTTAGTATCGACATAGATACTCAGCGCACGAAAATCCGGCGCTATTGCCATTACTTTCTCAGAAATAAACGGGGCTTCAGGCATTCAGTTAAACTCCGGTAATTTACTCACGAACCAATAAGAAGACGGGCAGCAATTCCCCACATTACAAATGCAATAATTGCCTCAAGAATTCTCCACGCTGACGGTTTTGCAAATAGCGGTCTCAACCACTTTGCCCCGTAACCAAGCGAAAAGAAAAATAAAAATGAAGCTAAGATTGCACCGGCTGCAAACATAAACTCAAAACCTGAAAACTGGGTCGAGATAGAGCCGAGCAGCATCACCGTATCGAGATAAACATGCGGATTGAGCCATGTGAGCGCGAAACAGGTTAGCACAGCTGCTTTTAAACTTTGCTTTTCAGCAGAATTACCGGATGCAAGGGTTTCAGATGATCGCAATGCCGAGCGCATATTAGCCGCTCCATAGAATATAAGAAACGCGGCTCCGCCATAGCGCATGACCGGATCAAGCCAGGGCGCCATGCCGATAATCGTACCAAAGCCCGCGACCCCCAATGCGATCAGAATTGCATCGGACAAAGCGCAGGTTAAAGAAACGGCAAAAACATGTTCGTTGCGCAAGCCTTGCCGCAGCAGGAAAGCATTTTGCGAACCAATGGCAACGATCAGGCTCAGCCCCATCGTCATGCCTGTAATGAATACTGATAAGCTCATATCTGAATTTTAAACTCGGCTGGAATTGCAAACCGTGTTATCAGAAGCGTGAGTTTAGTAAAATTAAACAATCTAATTCAAAGTAAGGGAAACTAATGCATGATTGACTATCCTGCCGCTCTTGCTGTCAAGATGGTTGTACAAACCGGCAGCTTCGAACAGGCTGCCAAAGCTCTGCATGTTACGCCCTCTGCAATCTCTCAACGTGTGAAAATCATAGAAGAACGTCTCGGTGTTTCTTTGATCGAGAGAGGAAGCCCGTGTGTGGCAACAGAGAAAGGTGAATGGCTTTGCCGGCATCTGGAACATGTCAGCATGCTTGAAAGCGAGTTGGCCAAGCATTTGCCAAATCTGACTGAGATGCGCAGCTCAGCGATGCAACGAATTACCATCAATATAGCTGTAAATGCAGACAGTATAGGCACATGGTTCCTAAAGGCTATGGCTCCTTTTGTGCAGGATACAGGCTATTTACTGAGCATTGCGATTGATGATGAAGACTATACGGCTGAATGGCTTGAGCGCGGTCGGGTACTTGCGGCAGTTACATCACTTTCAAAGCCAATAAAGGGCTGTCGTGTTTCGCAGCTGGGAGCATTGCGCTATCAGGCAACGGCCACCCCCGCCTTTATTGAGAAGCATTTTACCAATGGTATTGCAGAAGGAATTGCTAAAGCACCGGCACTCTCATTCAATCAGAAAGACCGGCTGCAACAGGAATGGATTAACCGGACAATGGGGCGTACTATTACTATGCCCACGCATCGGATTCCTTCAACACAAGGTTTTATCGATGCCTGTTTAGCCGGAATGGGCTGGGGTATGAATCCGGTTCATATCGTGCATGAACACATCAAATCTGGTCGTCTGGTTGAACTGGTTCCCGACAGTGCTTTGGAAATTCCTCTGTTCTGGCAGGTCAATCATCTGGCAGCGAATGAACTGACCAATCTCACCCGACAGGTTACGCAGGTTGCAAAGCAATTTTTAATCCAGCCGTGAATTTGCTTTCAAAACATGCCCGTCTTGAGTACAAGCTGCGATATCCTTCCAACAAAAAAGCACACCTTACGTCGGACAGTGCTTCCTGTATCGGTTATGACTGTTCTTATTAATCAACCGCATCCATCCATCGACAAAGCGTCAATCCAGATTTTGGTTGCCAGATTTTACGGCCGTGCCCGTGAAGATACATTAATTGGCCCGATCTTCGCCGATGCAGTGCATGACTGGGATCATCACATCGCGCAGATTTCGGAATTTTGGTCGGCAGTCATTCTCAAAACCGGTGGCTATGAAGGTCGTCCGATGCCGCCTCACCTGAAACTCAATTTAAAAAGCGAGCATTTTGACCGCTGGCTCGGCTTGTTTGAGCAAACTGCACGGGAAATATTCCCTGAGGAAACCGCCATTATCTTTATTGATCGGGCGCGCCGCATTGCCGATAGTTTTGAAATGGCGATTGCGGCACATGCCGGAAAAATAATTGCACCGCGCCATTCCCGCCGGATTGTTTAACTGTTCGCCAAAGCAGACACTCTACACAATTCTGACTGACTTCAGATAATGAAGCCGCACAAATTATTTCTTTTCTTGAACGCATAGATTGCCACCGGCCGGAAGCTCAGAAAACAGTTTAGCATCCCCATCATAGTGATAGGTTATGATATGTGTCGTGCAGCTATCCTCATACCGTGCGCAGGTTTGAATTGATACACAGAGACGGTCACCGGCACCCCAGACTTTAGCGGGAGGCCTGTCATAAATCCCCTCATAAATAGTCTGCGACTGCGCCTCGCCATCAGTCCAGTTCAGCATAATTTCCGAACGGAAATGATCATAACCAATACTGCTATAGCCGATCTTATATTCAACAGTAGCAGGATTGGACATAAATGCAGTGCCTGAAGCTATATCTTCCCAGTCTGCAACATCTTCTGCATGGGCAGAAGCCGGAGTAAAAACAGCAACAACGCAAAGCAGACAGACACCCCCTGTTATGCTCCCTCTCTTGGATAAAAAATGAGCGACACCTTCTGCAAAGAACCGGCTGAAAATCATTTTGCTCCAACTATCCTCTTCATGCATATCCCGACACCTAGAGCGGTTTACGACCAGATTGGATCATTCGCTCGCTCTAGATTCTTTATTTGGTCGCATTATCACGGGCGTCAAGTTGATCCAACTTGACATAATCAAGAAGTCAAGTTGATCCAACTTGACTGTGAAATGCTCAAGCACGGCATGCCTTCGCTTATCGGTCTTAACTGATTATCTGCCTGTAGAACAAAACTTTCACAGCGAACAAAATTACAGAAAATTATAGCTGGGCAATACGCCCTCTGACTTGCCATTCTCCACGGACAGGAGATTGATATGGCAGGGTTCTGGATATGTATTTTTGTGATACTCGCCATAAACGGGGCAATCGCACTTTATTATGCTGGTGGCAGACACGACAACTAATTGGCCAGCCTGACCGTTGCAGTTCCTCATGCTATCGCCTCTTGCTTTACTCCGGAAGTCGCGTTTTATTCTCCTCGGGTTTTAATATTTAAATCAGAGGGCAGAATGCGGCAGATTTATTTTCTATTGATGATTATAGGCGCAGTATTCCCTTTATATTTTTTCTGTTTGTTCCTGATCGAAAACGGGTTCAACCCAGCTTTATTTTTTGAGCATTTATTTGCAAACAATATCTCACGCTTCTTCGCAGCAGATGTCGCTATATCCGCACTGGTACTAATCATTTTTATCATCCATCAGAGCCGGAAACTTAAAATGCCTTCCGGATATTATGCGCTGATCGGCTTAGCTGCAGGCGTATCCTTCGCACTGCCATTATTCTTATATTTGCGGGAAGGCCATATTGAGAAAATGAGCTTCCGCGCGGAACTGTAAGAGCTTCTGCCACAACCGCTTCTTTGGAACATTCTGCAGATCACCACGTTTTCCTCTTCATCACCACAAAGATGCGAGGAAGCGGATGGAAGCGTTTCAGGCAGCAATCACAACCACGTTCAGCGCCGATAATTTCAATGTCTGGCCGCATGTTATCGCCCTTGCAGCGGCCTATATATTGGCTTTGCCCATAGGCTGGCACCGGGAAAGGGAAGAAAGAAGCGCAGGCCTTCGAACTTTCCCCTTAGTTGCCGTAGCCAGCTGCGGCTTTGTTCAGGCGGCTGAAAGCATCACAGCAGACAATCCGGAAGCGCTTGCCCGTATTATAGAAGGTGTCATCACCGGCATGGGCTTTATCGGCGGCGGTGCAATTTTACGCCTCAGTACTTCAGTCAAAGGGACAGCAACAGCCGCAAGTCTTTGGGCCACCGGCGCAGTCGGCATCGCATGTGCGATGGGCACATTTGATGTCGCAATCATCATTATGGTTTTCGCACTATTAACCCTGTGGATGTTCTCCAACGGAAAGTCTCTGACAGATGATCCCGACACCTCCGCACCTGAAACAGCGATCAACAAAAAAGGCAGCCAATAAGCTGTAGAATATATTACCAGAAAACCGCTTGCTTATTACCAGTATCCATATGACATAAGCTTGCAGTAATAGTGTGTCCGATAAAAACAGCAGATAATAATGATGAAAAATATCCAGATTATCGACGGTGCAATAAACGCGACTTATAGCATATTTCAGGCAACCGAGAGTGAATATAACATCATCTTTCCCGATGAATGTGATATGGAGCTGATTGAAGACCTCATTGCACGGCTCGGTGACGATGAAACCAATCGTGTACTGGCTCCTCTTTGGGAGCGTCCGATATTGAAACGTAATGCTGTTGGTATTCACGGGACATTATTCTACGATAACGATCACCGTAAAAACTTCATACCGCAATCAAAGCGGGAAGTTGACTGGAATGAACAGGCAATCAATCAGGCCCAGTTCGATTTATTCTCGCGGTATCGTTAGATGAAACGACATAGAGCGCCGTGTGCCAGACTTGGCACACAAAACTCGCTCTAACACTTTAAAATTATGCTCTAGCCAATGAGAAACAATGTCCACAAATCCAGAAGTGTAAAACACGCAGATCCTGAAAAGAAGCTGCGAATGCTTCCGCCTCCGCCTAAAACTCAGCTGAATAGCACTGCTTTTTCAGCAATTGTGATTGTTGTTTTCATCTGCACATTTGTAGCCACTCTATTCCTGCTTCAATAAAAACCCCGCACTTGGCGGGGTCTGTAAAATTGCGAATGACTATCTGCAGCCTTTGTTTCTCCACACGGCTTCAATGGCATTTATTTTGCCTTTAGACACAGCAACCTGTCCTTCTTTATTTCCGCCAAATGTGCTCGAAGCCGGAACACCGATTAAAAACACACCAACGGCATCTCCGGTTGCGGCATCATTCTGCTGTTTAGAAAGAACAGCAAGATTATTTTTCTCTCTGGAATATTCATGAGCCAAACTCTGACAGTTCAAATTTGAATAAGCTGCCATCGGAATATCAACCGGCACTATAGCATCAGGTCTTTTAGCACATGCTACAGAAAATACTGTCAAAGACAGAGCTAATATTAATTTGATCTTCATGATTCCCCCACCATATACACACAGTCTAATTGGCCAAGGGATTGATTAAGGTCAAGTAAAACAAATAAGGCAGTCAAAAGACTGCCTTATACTTTAGTCATACATATCCCGTTCATCCATGAATGAATTTGATCACGGGCATTCCTGATCCCGAACAAAACGGGCTTTAACAAAACCGTGCAATGTACCGTCTTCATAGGAATAGCTGACCGGACACCAGCGCTGTCCCCACGGAATTGTCTTCGGTGTGCATTCCCCCTTCAGAGCCAGCACACCATAATTATTGGCAGGAATTGAAATCACAATTCTGCTTTTTGCAGAGGGTCTCGCACGAACATTCAACGCATCACCGGCATCAACATTCACAACGCGAAGACAACCCGGCCCTGTTGTTGCATGTGCCGAAACCGGAAAGACTGCCAGTGCCAAAGCGATAATTATAGGTTTTGAAAACATACCGGACTTCCTGTCGTAAATTACAGTTGCACAATAACATTCAAAACTGTACCGGGCATGAACATAGCCTCAGTAATACCAAATTATTTGATTTGTTTACTTTTTCGACACATGAAAGTTATACGCCCCTTTATCAATATTCATAAATATGACTGAGGTAAAATGTTAGGGCGTATTCTGAACGGTGTTGAACGCACATATCTGATCCGTGCCTGGTTAATTGGTGCTTGTTTCTTCGCTTTAATGGTCACGGTAGCTTTGCAGGCAAAAAACGGCGCACAGTTCGCCCCGCTTTTCTATTTTGCAATCTGCACGCTTATGTTCCCGTTTTCAAAACTCGTCTGGGATGAGCTGAAAAATCTCGTCATGGGACAGAATATATTCCTGATGAACGCGCTGATCCTGATGATGCTGAAACTATTCATCAATGCGCTGCTATGGGCTTTCGCACCATTTATCGCCATCATTGGTATCGGATATATTTGGTATCGCACCAAATCGAATGATTGAGAGCACTCAAAATCATCAGCAAAAAAGGCAGCCTGAAGGCTGCCTTTTTCATTTTATCAGCGCTTTAAACAACCATCAGCCTTTGGACATATCCAGCGGCGGCTCAACGCCTTCGCTCAGTGGGCTGATA
Source organism: Pseudochrobactrum lubricantis (assembly GCF_041929865.1). Taxonomy (NCBI): domain Bacteria; kingdom Pseudomonadati; phylum Pseudomonadota; class Alphaproteobacteria; order Hyphomicrobiales; family Brucellaceae; genus Pseudochrobactrum; species Pseudochrobactrum lubricantis. The sequence continues at coordinate 302,378 of NZ_JBHEEE010000002.1, read as the reverse complement.
TAAGGTGTGCGGGTGGTCTGCGCCGCCAATGCTGCCTTGGCATCTGCCATCAGCACCGGATCACTCAGCACGGCAAGACCGGTTGCGGCCATCGCCTTTGCCACATGCACCATGGCTTTATGTGCTGCCGGTGATTTGCCCTGCGCCACTACCTGCCATGTATGGAAAGGCGTGCCGATAGCAACGGTTGGCGCATGAACCTGCACAGTCGGCACCACCCAGCTGACATCACCGATATCAGTCGAGCCGATCTGCGGCTTATGTGGCTGATCGAGCGGCACCAGAAACTCTGCCAATGGCGCATCAGTTTCCGGCATACCGATCACATTATAGACTGAGGAGATTTCTTCCGGTGAGAGGGTGGCACGGATTTTGCGGGCATAATCACGATCCTGATCGTCAAATTCCGGTGCGCCCAGCTCCTGCATGGTGCGATACAGTGCCTGTTCCAGCGGCTTGTTGCCCAGCGTATTGGAAACCGCGCTGACAATCTTCATCTCCATGCGGGTTTCGGTCATCATCGCTGCGCCCTGCGCAATTTTATTCACGCGGTTCACCAGCGACAACATGGCCTGCAAATCCATCGCACGGATAGAATAACGCACCCGTGCATGAGCCTGCACCACATTCGGCGCAATACCACCGGCATCCAGCAGCGCATAATGGATACGCGCGTCAGACGGCATATGTTCACGCATATAATTGACACCGACATTCATCAGCTCAACCGCATCAAGCGCACTGCGTCCAAGATGCGGCGCAGCAGCGGCATGGGAAGCACGACCGGTAAAGATGAAGTCCGCACGGGTATTGGCCAGCGATAAAGCCGGAGCCACTTCCCAGAAGCTATACGGATGCCAGGAGATTGCAACATCGGCATCGTCAAAAGCACCGGCACGCACCATAAATGCTTTGGCCGCACCGCCCTCTTCCGCTGGGCAGCCATAATAGCGCACACGCCCAGGAATTTTATTCTCAGCGAGATAATTTTTGAGAGCAACTGCCGCAAGCAATGCCCCTGCGCCCAGCAAATTATGGCCGCAGCCATGGCCATGACCCCCCGCTTCAATCGGCTGATGCTCGGACGCTCCGGCCTCCTGACTGAGACCCGGCAGCGCATCATATTCGCCCATAAAAGCAATAACCGGCCCGCCTTCACCGGCTTCACCAATGACAGAGGTCGGAATACCGGCAATGCCTTCGGTCACACGGAAACCGTGATGCAGCAGCTCGGCTTTATGTTCAGCCATAGAGCGCTCTTCGGTATAGCAAACCTCCGGCATTCCCCAAACGCGGTCGCTCATTTCGATGAGGCGCTGCTTTTCGTCCTCAACCTTCTGCCACAAGTCCTGACGGTCATTCATGCTCATTGATCATTCCTGCATAAAATTAGAGATTGGTTGCTTCTTCAAAGACCAGTTCGGATGCGGGCGGAATACGCCCCTCAAACCAGTAAGCCGCAGCGGCACGCGACATAGCCGCACCGTCATGACCGACACCGGCCACATCAATCAACTTCCAGTTGAACGGCATGCCCAAACTTTGTGCTTGTTTCTTCGCAAAATCATAGACGAAATATGCGCGTTTATAGCGGGAAGGTCCCTGCGCGAATGCTTCCGGCTGATCCGGCAAATTGGGATCAGCCTCATCAATATCCTGATCACCGGCAAAAATATGCATCGGATAGGCAAACCAGCGGGCAAGCTGCGTCTCATCGAGACCAATGCCACCCATACCTTCCGGAAATTTACGCGACAGATCAGGCAGTGTGTACCAGCCCGGATTGGCCGCAACCACATCCGAGAAAATACTGTGATCCTGCGTGGCAAGCAGACGATGTGAGAACTGCCCACCAGCCGAATGGCCGTATAAACGCACCTGTTTCTGCGTGGTCACACCTCCGGCCTGAAGGGCTGCAAGAACACGCGCAGGCACACCATAAAGCCAATCCTGCTTTTCACGCACAAGTCCTGCACTTTCATCGAGGATCAGCCCGTTATTATAGCTTTCCGCCATCGGGAACTGAGCATCGGGAAATGTCGGCGCAACAATCAGTAAACGGTGTTTTTCAGCCGCCGGAATCCAGAAATCACGATATTCATCGCCATTACGCAGCATACCATGCTGAACGATAATCACCGGATCTTCGGGGCGATAGCTTTCAGGGCGGTAGAAATTTACTTCCAGTGGTCTGTCCGGATGATACTGATCAACAAACGGCAGCGTACTGCGTCCGGTTTCTGGACGAAGAATGGTGGTAGTCATTATGTCTCCGGATTATGCAAGTGACAGGCAGCACTCTGGTCGGCTGTCACATCTTTTAGTTCGGGGCGGCGCTCGCGGCATACCGGCATGGCATGGGCGCAGCGCGGATGAAACGGACAGCCGGAAGGCGGTGCCAGCGGTGATGGCAGATCACCGGTCAGCGGCTGGAAATCACGTTTACGACGGCTGATCGACGGGCTGGCATTAATCAGAGCCGCGCTATAGGGATGCGCAGGCTTGCTGAAAATTGCTGATGCGGAACCAATCTCAACGATACGGCCGAGATACATGATCGCAATCCGATCGCTGATATGCCGGACAACGCCGAGATCATGGCTGACAAACAGATAAGTCAGCCCGTAACGGGCACGCAAATCCATAAACAGATTGATCACCTGCGCCTGAATAGACACATCAAGTGCAGATACCGGCTCATCACAAACCAGAAAATCAGGTTTCACTGACAAAGCGCGGGCAATACCGATACGCTGACGCTGGCCACCGGAAAACTGGTGCGGATAGCGGTCACGATAGGCGAGATCAAGCCCCACCTCTTCAAGCGCTTTGTTCACCGCACCGGCAATCTCGGCTTTCGGCATCAGGCGATGCACCTTCAGTGCCTCGCCGACAATCTGATTGACCTTCATGCGCGGATCAAGCGAAGCGTAAGGATCCTGAAAAATCATCTGTACTTTCAAAAGAAAGTCGAGTTTTTCACGGCCTTTGAGCTTTTCAACGGCGCGACCGTCATAAAGCACATTGCCTGCGGTCGGTTGATAAATCCCTGTAGCCATACGGGACAGAGTGGACTTCCCGCAGCCGGACTCGCCGACAAGTCCCAACACTTCTCCACGTTTGATACTGAGATCAACACCATCTACCGCACGTAAAACCCGCGCCGGTGCGGCCTGCCCTGTCAGGCGCAGAATGCGGTCAGCCATTGTGGATTTGGAGTGAAAATGCTTCTTCACCCCGCGCATTTCAAAAAATGCATCACTCATGGTCTTGCCTCCTGAGTAAATGCCTCACGGACAGGCAGTGATACCGGATTGTGACAACGGAAAATCCGCCCGTCGATCACCTGCTGTTCGGGATTAACTTCTGCACAAACCGGTTTGACGCGCTCGCAGCGCGTGCGGAACGGACAGCCGCTTGGCCTGTCATCAATACGCGGTGCATTGCCGTCAATCTGGTGCAGGCGTTCCCCCGGTTTTACCGTGCCGGAAGACGAATTCAGCAGACCTTGCGTATAAGGATGCAGCGGTCTGTCCAGCACATCATCGACCGCACCGGTTTCAACAATCTGCCCCGCATACATTACCGCCACACGATCGGCGAGTTCAGCCACGACTGCAAGATCATGAGTAATCCACAGCACAGCAGTACCAGTTTCCCGTACCAGCTTCTGCACCTCATAGAGGATCTGGCTCTGAATGGTCACATCCAGAGCCGTGGTCGGCTCATCGGCAATAATCAGATCGGGGTTATTGAGCAATGCGGTGGCAATCGCCACGCGCTGGCGCATACCACCGGAAAACTCATGCGGATATTGTTTGAGCCGCACTTCCGGTGAGGAAATGCCAACCCGCCCCAGCGCATCCGCCGCCTCTTTCATCGCTTGCGCTTTACCACAGGAACGATGTTCAAGGATCGCCTCGCACATTTGCTCACCAATGGTCAGTACCGGATTAAGCGTGGAAAGCGGATCCTGAAAAATCATAGCGATGCGGTCGCCGCGTAAATTACGCAGACGTTCATCGGATGCTTCACGCAGATTTTCGCCATTGAACAGGATTTCGCCTTCAACAATTTCCCCCGGCGGATCAATCAGTTGTACCAGAGAAAAACCGGTGACAGATTTACCGGAACCGGACTCGCCGACAAGGCACAGCACTTCGCCACGTGCAATGCTCAGATCAATGCCATCAACTGCCGACCATGTACCGCCCAGCAGGTGAAATACGGTCCTTAAACCCTTTACTTCAAGCAAAGCCGTCATCACACGCCCCTCACATTAAAGCTGCGACGCAGGCGGTCACCGACAAAATTGAGCGAGATAATCAGCAGAACCAGTGCAATCCCCGGAAACACGGCAATCCAGTATTCGCCCGACAACAGATAATCAAATCCATTAGCAATCAGAAGGCCAAGCGACGGCTGCGTCACCGGCACACCAACACCGAGGAAGGACAAGGTCGCTTCCAATGTGATGGCGCTGGCAATACTGATGGTGGAGATCACCAGCACAGAGCCGATGGAATTCGGCAGCAAATGCCGGAGCATAATATAATGGGTCGGCAGGCCGAAATTGACGGCCGCTTCGATATATTCCTTACGGCGCTCAACCAGAGCAGAAGCACGCATAAGACGGGCATATTGCGCCCATTGCACCAGAATAATCGCGAGGATCACTTTATCAACACCGCGCCCGACCGAGGCCAGCAGCACCAGCGCCACCAGCATTGACGGAAAGCCAAGCATAAAATCCACCACGCGCATGATAATCGCATCGGCAACACCACCAAGTTGTGCGGCCAGCAATCCGGCACTCACACCGATGGTCATGGCGCCAAGTGTCGACAGCAGACCGACCAGCAGGCTGGTACGCAAACCATAGAGGATGGCGCTGACCATATCGCGGCCTTGCGCATCCGTGCCCAGCCAGTAGACCGAACCCGTCATACTTGTTGAGCCTGGTGCAAGACGGTTATCCATCACGCTCAAAGAGGCAAGATCATAAGGGTCTTGCGGGGCAATAAAAGGCGCCAGCACCGCCAGCAAAACCAGCAGCCCGAGCAGGATACCCGCACCGCGTGTTGTCGGTTTGTTGCGGATGCTGCGCAGCACTTTCTGGCGCAGCGGTGTATTGGCATAATCCGGAATAATCGGCTTATTCATACCATATCTCCGGAAAGTTTGACCCGCGGATCGAGAACCGCATAGAGCACATCGACCATGAAATTCACAGCGACGAACAGCAGCGTGGCCAGCAGCACATAGGCAACCACCACAGGGCGGTCGAGCTGGTAGATACTGTCAATCAGCAGTTTGCCCATGCCGGGCCATGAGAACACGGTTTCGGTAATGGTGGAGAAAGCAACAAGACTGCCGAATTCAATGCCGACAACAGTCACAACAGGTATCAGAATATTGCGCAGCACATGGCGGTTGACGATACGCTTGCGGCGTACACCTTTGGCGCGGGCGAATTTCACATAATCCTGCGTCATCGCTTCCGTGGTGCCGGCCGCTACAAGGCGGATCATCAAAGCCATATTGGGAATAGCAAGATTAAGCGCAGGCAGGATCAGATGGCGCAGACCATTGGCGGTAAACAGACTGGTCTGAACGCCGAGCACAGAAACGGTTTCGCCCCGCCCTGCTGTCGGCAGCCAGCCAAGTGCCACGCTGAACAGCAGCACCAGCATCATGCCTTTCCAGAAACTCGGCAGTGAAAAGCCGATGACTGTACCGGCCATAATGAAACGCGACGGGCGGCTGTCAGGATTAAGCCCAGCCAGAAGACCCAGCGGAATACCGATAACGGCGGCAACTGTCATCGACAGCAGTACCAGTTCAAATGTAGCTGGCAAGCGGGCAAGAATAAGCGAGACCACCGGCACACCGTGAACGAAAGATGTGCCGAGGTCGCCTTTCAGGGCATTGCCCAGAAATGTGAAATATTGCTGCCATACCGGCAGATCGAGCCCCAGCCGCTTAATCAGAGCCAGCCGTTCGGCAGCACTGACCTGCGGGGGAACAAGAAGTTCAATCGGATCACCAATGCCATATACGGCAAAGAAAACAGCAACCGACACAGCAAGCAAAACCAATGCGCTCTGGATAAGTCGCTGAAGAATATAAGCTGTCATGACATGCTTCTCAGATTATCTGGGGCTGAAATATTTCACAGTCAGGCAAGAACAAGTCTGACTGTGATGATGTCCCCACGAAAGACTCCAGAGCGGGTGACATTGAGTAAACCACGTCACACGCTCCGGTCTTAACCCTCAGTTACTTGGCCGGCTTGGCAGACATAGCCATCGTGAACTGGTCTGAACGACCGGTATAAGTGACATTGGCCTTATGCGCCCAGATACCGCTTTCGAAATGCAACGGAATGAAAGCATAGTCTTTCATCACTTCGGTCTGTGCCTGCTGGAGCAGTTCCGAGCGCTTATTATCGTCCATTGTTGCAACAGCTTCATAGATCAGCTTGTCAAAAGCAGGGTTGGAATAGCCGCCATAATTGGAGCCGCCCAAAGTGCCTTCTTCATTCGGCTTTGCCGGCCACTGGCGCAGGAAGGATGAAGCTTCACCGCTGGTGGAACCCCAGCCGCCGATCGCCACACTCAGCTCCTTCTTGGAACGGCGCGGGAAATAGATGGCGCGGGTCATGGCATCCACATCCGACTTAATGCCGATCTGCGTCAGATATTGTGCCACGGCCTGCGTGATCTGGCTGTCATTGATATAGCGGTCATTGGTGGTGGAAAGTGTCAGCTGGAAACCGTCAGGATATCCGGCTTCAGCCAGCAGTTTCTTGGCTTCCGCAGGATCATAACGCAGTTCCGGCGGGTTTGGCAGTGTGCCGAACATGCCCGTAGGCAGGAACTGATAGGCAGGTTCCGCCGCACCGTCCATCAGACGGGCAACAATAGCATTACGGTCAATCGCCAGCGACATAGCCTGACGGACACGCACATCCTTCAGCGGGTTTTTGCCGTCAGCAGCTTTGACATAAGGGCTTTCATCACGCGCCACATCAAGCTGGTAATAAATCACGCGTGTTGAAGGTGTGATCGTGTAGCCGAAACGCTTATCATCCTTGATACGGGACAGATCGCGGGCAGCCGGATTTTCGATAATATCATAGTCACCGGCGAGAAGACCGGCGAGACGCGGACCGGCATTCGGAACCGGCAGGAAACGCACAGCTTCCCATGGCTCGGCTTCGCCCCAATATTTATCATTACGTTCCAGCTCGATAGCAGAACCGCGCACATAGCTTTTCAGCTTGTAAGGGCCGGTGCCGATTGCAAGTTTGCCGTCATTGAAATCACCAACCACCGGCCAAGCACCGGTCACACCGCAATTCTGCTCCGGTGCGAAACTGATCTTGTCATGTTTGACGATTGAGGAACTCAGAATACCCACAGTGCCGATAAAGGACGGAAGCAGCGGCTCAGGCGCTTTGGTCTTAATCACCAGTGTCTGCGCATCAGGTGCTTCAACAGACTCAAAATTCGCGGTAATGTCCGCAAAGGAACCGGCAATCGCTGTTTCGTTTTTCAGCGTGCGGCAGAAAGTAAAGATCACATCATCGGCAGTAAAAGGTGAACCATCAGAGAAAGTCACGCCTTCCCGCAATTTGAATGTCCAGGTATTCTTGCCGTCATTCTCCCATGAACTTGCAAGAGACGGATGTACATTCTGCTTTTCATCCTGACGGGTCAGTCCGTCAAATATATGGACTGCCAAAGCATTATTCGGTGTCAGATCATGATAATGCGGATCAATTGCAGTCGGTTCTGATCCGAGCGCAATGCGCAGTGTTTCAGCTGATGCCGCACCGCTCATCAAAGCAGAGCTTAGCAGAGTTGTTCCCAGCAGACTCGCCACGAGCATTTTTTTATACATAAAAGTCTCCGTTCCCCAACGAATGTCATTTTTGATATAATTATCATTATATTTGACATGGTTATTTTCAAAAATAGAGTATATGAAAATTTTATGCCGTCAACACCGGAAACCATCATGTCGCAAACTTTGAATCCCAAGTCCGATTTTGCCAACCGCATGTCTGCGGCATATCCTTCTTTCAGCAAATCCTATCGCCGGATTGCCGATTTTGTTCTGGCAAAACCGCTGGATGTCGTTGCCATGTCGATTGAAGGGCTGGCTCATGCCAGTGGCAGCTCGACCGCCACAATCACCCGTTTCGTGCGTGCGGCTGGCTATAGCGGTTATGGTGAGTTTCGTGAAAAAATTGTCTCGGACTTTCAGTTTTCACCGTCAGTTAACAGATTAAACAGTGCTGAAAACACCCAGTCCGGCCAGCAAAGTGCCTATTTGCATACTGTTCTGGCCGATTGTTCCGACAATATCAAAGACACGATTGCCAATATTGATACGCCTTCATCGGAGGCATTTATTGAAGCCATTATCAATGCCAGACGCATCATCATTCTCGGCACCGGCGCCAGCCATTACGCTGCGACATTGCTGGAGGAAGGACTGGCTCTCTATACGGAGAAAAACGTATCCAATATTCTGTCACGCGGCGCATCCCAATATTCCAACAATTTTGTGCGCTCGGTGGATGAAGGCGATGTGGTTATCGCTATTTCCATGCCGCGTTATTCCAACAATACCGTGCAGCTTTCCAAAGCTGCCAAGCAAAAAGGGGCAGTGATTCTGGCAATCACCGACAGCCCGACATCACCGCTCGTTCAGGTTGCTGATACAATCTTTTTCGCACCGGCGCGGAACCGTTTGCTGCCGAATTCTCCGGCAGCAATCTTTGCGCTGGCAGATGCCATTGTGACAGCGGTCGCGGCACGCCGCCCCGACATAGTAGCCTCCACAATCGGAAGCCCGCCGGAAGATCTGTTTTTATAAATAAAACAACATCATTCGGTAGGTTATTGAATCAAAATCAGATCTTTACCCGCTCGGATTTCGGGTCATAAGGGCTGCGCAAATGCACATGCGCAGAGTAGCACTGACCGGCAACATCAACCTCGAAATCCCCCTGCTCCAGCCAGTCTTTACTAACGCCCTCCGTATGACTGATTAGCCCCAAGGCAACAGCACAGCCCAATGTATGACCATGGGCAGCAGAGCGGATTTCACCGGCAGGCACGCCATTGCACAGGATCAGTTCCCCGCCCCACAAAACGGCATCTGCATCATCAAGGGTCAGCTGCACAATGCGCCGCTTCAGAATATTTTCAGCCTTGAACTTCACCAGCGCATCCCGCCCGATAAAACCACCGGCCTTATCCATCGCCACGGTAAATCCCAGTCCGGCCTCATAGGGATTAATATCCGGCGTCAGTTCGCGGCTCCATGCACGATAACCTTTCTCAAGGCGCAGGGCTTCCAGTGCATAATATCCGGCATCACGCAGGCCGAATTCCTGCCCCGCGTCCTGCAGCGCTTCATAAACACCAACGGCAAATTCAACAGGCACAATCAGTTCCCAGCCAAGCTCACCCACATAGGTCATGCGGTTGGCAAAAGCGGTTGCATAGCCCACGCCGATTTCACGCACCTGACCAAACGGAAATGCTGCATTGCTGAAATCCGTATCACTCAGTTTTTGCAATAGGCTGCGCGACTGCGGCCCCATCAGTGCCAGCACTGCATAGGCGGAGGAAACATCGGTGACCGTTACATAATCTTCGTCGTTGATATGCCGGTTAATCCAATCCGCATCGTGAACTGCCTGCGCGGAGCCGGTAATGATCAGAAATTTCTCCGCACCAAGCCGCAGCACAGTCAGATCTGTTTCATAACCGCCGCGCTCATTGAGCATGCCCGTATAAACCGACGACCCCACCGGCACATCAATATCAGCGACACAGAGATGGTTGAGAACCCGACAGGCATCACGCCCCTGTATCAGCAGCTTGGCGAAAGAACTCTGATCAAAGAAAGCAACATGCTCGCGCACAGCCTGCATTTCACGCCCGACATTCTCATGCCAGTTCTGCCGCCCGAAACTATAGACCGTCTCCGGCTTCTGTCCCTTATCCGCAAACCAGTTCGCCCGCTCCCAGCCCATTTTCGAACCGAAACAAGCCCCCTTCGCCTCCAGAAGATGATAAAGCGGCGACCGGCGGAACGGCCGCGCCGTATCAAGCTCGCGGTTCGGCCAGGGCATTGCATAGTGCAGACCAAGCGTTTCTTTAACGCGGTCATGTAGCCAGCGCTGATTATTGTTGAATCCGGCAAAACGGCGGATATCCACCGGCCAGAGATCCATCGTCGGAGCACCATTGATAATCCATTCCGCGAGCGCACGTCCCGCACCGCCGGCACTGGCAATACCCATGGAATTAAAACCGGCGCCAACAAAGAAATTCTTCAGTTCCGGTGCCTCACCGAGAATAAAATTATTATCGGGAGTGAAGCTTTCCGGCCCGTTATAAAACTTCTTCACTTCTGCTTCCGCCAGTTGCGGCACGCGGATCAGAGCATTTTCCATCAGCGGCTCAAACTGATCCCAGTCATCTTCCAGCAAAGCAAATTCAAACTTATCGGGGATACCCTGCATACCCCATGGTTTGGCCTGCGGCTCAAAACCACCCATGACCAGACCACCAACCTCTTCCTTGAAATAAATATAACCGTCCGGATCACGCATAACCGGTAAATCCGGATGCACGCCCTCAATCTTTCCGGTGACGATATACATATGTTCTGCCGAATGCAGAGGCACCGTTACACCGCACATCTGTCCGACTTTACACGCCCATTGCCCCGCGCAATTGACCACGATTTCTGCAATAATATTGCCGCGATCCGTTTCAACACCGCAAGCACGGCCATTTTTCACGGTAATACCGGTCACCTGAACCCGTTCCAATATTCTGGCACCGCGCATTCGTGCGCCGCGCGCCAAAGATTGTGTCAGATCACTGGGATTAGCCTTTCCGTCATCCGGCAGCCAGACAGCCCCCTGCAAGTCATCCGTGGCCATAACCGGCCAGAGATCGCCTGCCTCAAGGGCTGAAATCACCTCGACATTGACACCCTGCGCACGAGCAGAGGCAGCAGTGCGCTGCAAAACAGTCATGCGATCTTTGCTGCGGGCAACAGACAGGGAGCCGCATTTCTTCCATCCGGTCGCTAAGCCGGTTTCCGCTTCCAGCTCACTGTAAAGCTGTGTGGAATAGCGGATCAGGCCGGTCATATTGGCATGGCTGCGCAACTGCCCCACCAGTCCTGCCGCATGCCACGTTGTGCCGCAACTCAGACTGCCCTGCTCCAGCAACACAACATCGGTCCATCCCGCTTTGGTCAGATGATAGGCAACGGAACAGCCGATAATGCCTCCGCCAATAATCACCACCCGCGCCTGAGACGGAAAACTATCTGCTTTGTTTTTGTGATCTGCCTTATGCTCTGTCATGACCTCACTCCCTCCGGTTGAGATCACTATAAAAACAAAGCAACAAAAAACAACATTAAATGCAACAAAATATCACATTTATGAAATATGTAACCGAAGGCCCTTCTCAGCCAGTGCTGTCACAAAATGCGGCTCCGGTCTGTGATCTGTAATAATGCCTGCGGCTTGCTCATAATGTGCAACACGCAGCGGCGTCATGCGTCCGAATTTCTCTGCGCTGGCCAGAAACCATGCTTCACCGGCAACAACGGCAAGCCGTGAGCGCAATTCCGCACCATTACGGGTAAAGTCCGTAATCTCGCCCTCGGCAGTAATGCCGCCCGTGCCAAGAAATGCCAGATCAAACCGGAAATGCTCCAGCGCCTGTAATACATCAATACCGCCGCTGGCCTCTTCTTCAGGACTGATCTCACCGCCTAATATATGCACGCGAATAGTTTGCACATGACAAAGCTGTAATGCAATTCGCAGACTTGTGGTGCAGATTGTCAGATTTTCCGGTGCTTTATCCTGTTGTGTTAAAGCCTGCGCTAAAGCCAAAGTCGTTGTGCCGGAGTCCAGAAAAACTACCATGCCGGAGCGGATCAAGGCACAGGCGGCCTGACCTATCGCGGCTTTGCCTCCGCTATTTTCCTGACTGCGCAGTCCCAAGGCTGGTTCATGAAGCTGGATTTTTGTAGCCCCGCCATGAACCAGCGCCAGCAATCCCCGCTGTGCCAACAGTTTCAGGTCACGGCGGATTGTCTCCCGTGAGACATCAAAAAACGCCGCAACCTCACTGATACCCGCCACGCCATCTTCATTCAGCCTGCGCAGAATTTCATCATGACGCTGCGATGCCAGAATGCGTTGCCCGGTCGGGTTTTGAGCATCAACCGGATTTTGAGGATCAGATTGCGATGAGGTTTCTGCCACAGACAACTCCAGATACAGAAATGTTGCATCTTGTGACTTTTAGCAAGAACCAGCCACGCAATACAACATATTCTAAATCTTCAGATAGCCTTCAGCAACCTTAACCGCACTGCCGCCGATGCGCGCACCGGTCAGCTTCTTCGCAGCCACATCCAACTCCAGCCGGATACGCGATGGTCTGCCCATCTGAATACCCTGCTCGATCCATAGCTGCGTAAGCCCGTCTACAGGCTGGTCAAATTCGTTGATTGCACCGGCAAAGGCGGCAACCGCAGAGCCGGTGGCCGGATCTTCATAAACATGCTTGCCGGATGTGAACATCCGCGCATGATAATTACTCTCAAAGAGCCGTGTCTCACGGGTATAAATGTAGAAAGGTATCGCACGACCTTCAAAAGCCTGCATATGATCTTCCACAAAAACCGGATCAACCACAACTTTGGCTGCGGCAATCATATTCTTCACCGGCACCAGCACAAACGGCTTACCGCCGCTCCAGACCGAAGGCACGTGATTTTCAAAGCCGATTTCATGTGTATTGAGGCGCAAGGCAGCGGCGGCCTGCTCCTTCTCTACGGTGATATTCACACGCTCAGGCAGGCGTGGCAGGTCAAATTCGGCGAAAGCTGCCGACTGTCCTTCCGTGTCGCCGGAACCTGCGCAATGAACCGCGACACGCACCGGCCCGACTTTTTCCTCAAGCGTCATAATCAGGTCGGTCTGAGGTTTTTGTCCGTTGCAATTTTTATAGGCCAGCGCAACCGCCGTACCCACGGTCGGATGACCGGCAAAATTCAACTCATAATCCGGCGTAAAAATTCGTATCGAAGCTGTATGCAGCGGATTGGCTGCAGGAGCAACAAACACAGTCTCCGAGAGATTGAACTCGCGGGCAATGGCCAGCATTGTGGCATCATCCAGCCCTTCAGAATCATGAACAATAGCAAGCGGATTACCGCTTAGAGCTTTCTCTGTGAAAACATCATAGATCTCGTAGAAACGCCCCTGTACAGCCATGCCGTTCATATTCCCTGCCCTTTAAGATGATCCATGTCCGCCCCGCTCCGGAACTTTCGAAAGTACCGTATCTGATTCAACACATTTGCATTGCCGGTTAAAACATTCAAATGATTCATGAAGTGCATAATATGCAATTCAAATCTCAGCCGCCCGCATCATATGCCGTTACTATTGCGCAAAATACCAGTCGGTGAAAGTACGAATATAATCGGGACTGCGTTCATCCAATATGCCGCCCTGCCCGATCATCAGCACCCGCGATAATTCCGGCTGCTTTTGCGCTGCAATAAATTCCTCCACCTGCCTCTGCAATTCATCCGCCGTGCGGTCGAAATAATAACAACGAAACAGCGCCAGACTGCGATCAAACATAACCAGACTATAGCCACCGGTACGCACCGCATGATTCAGATCAATTCCGGTTTCCTCCAGCACTTCACGTCTGGCATTTCCGTCAAGATCAACCACACCGTCAACAATATCCTGATCATCATTGGAGCCCGCCGGAAAATAAATCCGGCCGCCGACAGCGTTGTGTGAGGCCATTTGCCCGAGCAATAGCTGATTATCTGAGGAGACGATGACGCCACTGCCGAAAATATGAAACGGCTTATCCGCAGTTTTGTCTTTGCGCCAGTAAAGCAGACTGCGAAAACTGGTACGCTGATAGGGCGCACTCAGAATATCTTCAGACAGGCGCGCCTCTGCTGCCAGATAAATTTCTCCGTCATAGAGTGTCGGATTGCTTGCTACTTCCTGCTGCCAGTTTTCATCAATAGCCTTCTGATTCCGGACAACATAATCAGGAACACCGCCAACAACCTGTATCCTGACATCACGGACAGGATAAACCCTGTTCTGATCTCTGCTTTGCATTCGTCTGCTCCGTTAGACTGAGCCTGTCCTTAAAGCTCAAGTGTGACGGCAACAGGACAATGATCACTCGCTTTTGGTCTGTCCCAGCCGATACGCGGGAAGCGCACCACATCCTGCCCTTCAGGAAATAAGGTACGGTAAGGCTGCCCATTGCGAATAATTTCCGGCACAGCCTGTGCATTGCGCTGCGCCAGAGCCGGTGATGCCCAGATATAATCCAGCTGGCACAGGTGGCGCTCCTGCGGGCCACGTGTGTGATACAAAGTCCAGCGATCGAGCTCCGGCCGCCGCTCTACCAGATTGACCGCAAAACCGTCATTCAGAAACACATTCAGGCAATTATCCGGCTCCTGAACCGGCGTAAAATCATAGCCGTCCCACTGGTCGCCGCTTATCGCGAGCTTCTCGTAATAATCATTGAAATCACCGCAGATCACCCATGAAGCATCCGCAGCACCGTCACGGCCGAATTTTTTCTCGATAATCATACGAACCGCCTGCGCCTCGGCCAGTCGTACCGGCAGTGTTGTCAGCTTGGGATCCTGACCATAGCGTACACCGCCCATGGATTTGAAATGCGTAACAAAGACCGTCAGCGGCTTGCCGCCAATACGCAGATCCAGCATCAGACAATCGCGTTTAAACACCCGCTCATGGGCTTCAATCCCCACGGAGGACAGTACAGGATCATAAATACCAAGATCCTGATAGGTCAGATGCGCATTGCTCTCCAGCTTCACCAGCTCAATCGTGTGGCCGCTGCGCGTTACGTCACGCATCATCACGCTGACATCAATACCGCGACTGTCATTACCATCGATCAGATATTTATGTTTGTAGCCCTGCCCCACCATCTTGAACAGGTAGCCATATTCAAAAGCATTCAGCGCAGCGAGATCATCAACTTCCTGCAGGCAGAGAATATCCGCCCGTGTCTGCGCAATCGACAGAGCAGATAATTGCCGCGTATCATCCGTATGCGCCACCATCCGAGCCTGTTCGAGCTGTCGGTATTGTGTTTCATTATCAATCGCAAAGAGCTGCAATGAGCGATCCTGACGCAACTCATTGCGATAACCGGTAAAATCAAACCGGCGCATCAGGTTTTCAATATTGAATGTCGCTAAGGTGAATAATACCGGCCCTTCTGGCTGAACATTATCCATAACCGGTGTTGATTGCGCAGAAACCGTCTCAGACATTAAGCTACTCATCATTGCGTTCACATCCGGCTTACAGGATAAACCGGCACCCACTTTTCCGCAGCATGCGATAACTCAACCTAAACACCATATGTTGAATTGCAATCAGTGATATTGCCTGCAACTGATTTTCTTCGGAAAGCCTGCCTCTTAAATTGGCAGCACTTTTATACTATATTAGCCTTAAGCTATATAAATTCACGAACGGATATCCCTATGTCCAGATTCATTCTGAAAACCGCATTCACAATGGGCATTGCCCTGCTCTCCGGCGCATCGGCCTATGCAGGCGGCAACCAGATCAGCGGCGGCATCCCCTCTCTGAACCCGACCGGCCTTCTGATTGTCGGGGGCATTACCGGCGGCAACCGCGCAGACCCTGCCAGCCGGAACTGTTACGGCTCCACACTCTGCAAAGAAAGCGGTGCCTATTATACAGAAGACGGCGTGCTGCATTATAAAAACGGCGATCCGCTGGTGCAGCGCGGCGCTACAAAACGCATCGGCTCGGCAAAATCAGCCAATGCGGGCGATAATATCAATCATATGCAGTGGTGCAGCAATCAGTACCGCTCATATCGTGCGTCCGATAATACATATCAGCCTTTTGCCGGCAGCCGCACCACCTGCAATTCGCCGTTCTGAAATTGACTTCTCAAATAATTATGCCCCTTCAGCCATTGATCGCGGAAGGGGCATAAATGATTTACAGCAGGCGCTGAAGTTTAGTCTTTGCTGACTTCGGTAATGTAGTTGGCATCAGCCACCATATTGAAGTTCTTGACATTTTTGGCAGCAACAGCCGTTTCAATCTGCTGATAAAGCATCACGAACGGGCTTGTCTCCTGAAAATCCTTCTGGATTTTGTGATACATCTGCTCGCGTTTTGCAGTGTCTGTTTCTTTTGCCGCATCCATGGTTTCCTTGGACATTTCTGGAATGTCCCATGAACTGCGCCATGCTGTCGTTTTCATCGACACTTCATCGCCATTATCCGGATTATAGGAGAAGGTCGATGCATTGGTATGCGGATCCCAATAATCAGGGCCCCAGATACCCAGCGAAAGCTGATGCTTGCGCGCACGTACTTTTGTTGTCGTCAGCTTGCCGTCACCCTGCAACAGCTCAACCTTGATACCGGCTTTGGCAAAAGTCTGCTGAATGCTTTCAGCAATACCAACGCCTGGCTGTGTATTACGCACATCGAGCGTCACACTGAAACCGTCTTGCAGACCGGCATCGGCCAGAAGCTGCTTCGCTTTATCAACATCCAGTTTGAACGGCTTGTCATCAATCGCGCCGAACATACCAAGCGGCAGGAAGGACTGATGCGTGCGGCCGATACCCTTAATCAGCGTATTTTCAATAGCGTCATAATCAACGAGATATTTCATCGCCTGACGCACTTCCAGCTTGGCAAGGTTCGGCACATTCTGGTTGGCTGTCAGATAATAGGTGCGCCCCTTCGGAGCACTGAGAATATTGAAATCGCTGTTCTTGGCAAATTCTGCAATATCACCCGGCTCAAGGTTACGGGCGACATCAATATCACCGGCCTGCAACAGCAGACGCTGCGACACGCTCTCCTTCACATGACGATAAATAGCGCGTTTTACAGCCGGTTTTGGACCGCTGTAATTTTCATTGCGCTCCAGCAGGATCACTTCATTCGAGCGCCACTCTTTCAGGCTGTAAACGCCGGAACCTGCATAATTACGCTTCAGCCAATCATAGCCGAAATCTGTATCAAACGGCTTGGCTTCCGTTTTTTCGGTTTTAACCGCATGTTCTTCAACCAGCTTGCTGTCAACAACAGAAGCCACACTGGAAGACAGCCCATTGAGCACGAAGCTCGGCGCGAAAGTTTCTTCCGTGGAGAACACGACCGTATAATCATCCGGCGCAGTCACCAGCTTTTCCACATTGTCTTTGTTCAGACCAAACTGGCTGATGATGAATGCAGGGCTGAGATCAAGCTTGATCGCGCGGTGCAGGGAATAAACAACATCCTGCGCCGTCAGCGGATTGCCGGAAGCAAATTTCTGCCCCTGCTTAACCTTGAAAGTAATGGTCTTGCCATCTTCCGAGACCACCCAGCTTTCCGCAATCTGCGGAATGATCTTGGTCGGATCTTTCGGATCTGTGGTCACCAGACGCTCATAGGTGTTGGTCAGAATTTCCGATGTGGTGATCTCGAAAATTTCTGCCGGATCGAGAGAAATCACATCATCAATGGCCATTGCCACAACCAGCGTATCCGCCGGCGTTGCCGCCTGTGCAGCAACCGCTGTCAGACCAAGCACCGACGCACAGGCCAGAGCCAGCGTGTATTTTTTAATTATAGTCATGAGTTTCCCCTCAATCTCTCCGCCTGAATCCTGTCGCTGTATAAGGACTCAGATTTATAAAATTATAACAAGGTCAGGCTACAGGATTGCCGGACGAAGCCAAGCATCTTTTTGCAAAGAAAGCCGTAAATTCAGCAGGTTAAGCACCAAAGCATATCGCAATTAAATACATCCATTTAACGGTGATATACTTCAACTGAAACTTCGGCCGAGAAGATATAAAAAAGCCGGAGCAGCGGGCTCCGGCTTTTTTTCATTCAGTGAGATTGCTTATTCTCAATTTTTCTCATGGGCACGGATCAGATTGCCAAGGCGCTTGATGCCCTCATCAATCATCTCGTCATTGGCACAGGAATAGGCGAGACGCAGCGTATTGGCACCGGTGCCATCCGCATGGAATGCTTTACCCGGAACAAAAGCCACTTTCTCTGTCTCAATCGCAGCGGCCAGAAGATCAGCGCCGTTCATATAATCCGGCAGATTGACCCAGACGAACATACCGCCCTCAGGCTTTGTCCATGTGGCCGATTTCGGCATATATTTATCCAGCGCTTCCAGCATTTTATTGCGGCGGTGCGAATAGACAGAACGGATTTTTGCAATCTGCGCATCAAAACCATTGGCAGCAACATGATGCACAGCCAGCTGATTGATGGTTGAGGAATGCAGATCAGCAGCCTGTTTCATCAGTACCAGTTTGCGGATGACTGTCGCATTAGCAACGACATAACCAACACGCAAACCCGGTGCCAGCGTCTTGGAGAAGCTGCCGGAATAGATCGTGCGGGTATTTTCAATCGAGCCTTTGCGCTCAATTTCCAGCGCCAGAACCGGCGGGATCGGCGTGCCGTCAAAACGCAGATACTGGTAGGCAGCATCTTCGATCAGCGCGATATCCATTTCATCGCCCAGATCAATCAGCTTTTCGCGGCCTTCACGATCAATGGTTTCACCGGTCGGATTGCTGAAATCTGCCGAAAAATAAGCAAATTTTACCTTACCGCCAGCCTTCTCTGCAGCTTCTTCATAGGAAGCCGGAGTGCGGTTGCCGTTTGGCTGCAATGTATCATAGGTCGGCTCATAGGCATTGAAAGCCTGCAGTGCACCAAGATAGGTCGGACGCACAACCAGCGCCGTATCATTCGGCGACAGGAACAGCTTGCCAAGATAATCCAGCGCCTGCTGCGAACCGGAAGTGATGAAGATATTTTCGGCAGTGCAAGGCACGCCGATTTTTGCCATTTCACCCTGCAGCCATTCGCGCAGCGGCTTATAGCCTTCACTTACCGAATATTGCAGCGCGGCATCGGATTTACCCGTGGCGAAAATATCGGCATAGGCTTCTTTGAATTCTTCTGCCGGAAACAGTTTCGGATCAGGAATACCGCCCGCGAAAGAAATAATATCCGGACGCTCAAGCAGTTTCAACAATTCACGAATTTCCGACGCTTTCATACGCGATGAACGTGTTGCGAATATTTTTTCCCAATCCAGCATGGGGGTTCCTCATAAAGTCAAAAGAGATGCCGTGAAATAGACCATAAAACTTAACTAAAAGCTGTGTGCCTTTGGTTATCACCTTATGCGTATTTCACAACAAAACAAGCAAAATATGTCAGCAATGCTGACCTTTATTCATTTTATTGCGATTTGACGGATAATTTCGTTACATTCGAATAAAATAACCCGCACAAAACTAACAATCATGCATTTTCAGCAACTGACCGCAGCATCATCACCTCATCAAACATTTCTCCGTTGAGAGAAATCCAGTTCGGTCTGCGGCCGAATTCTGTATATCCTTCGCGCAGGTAAAGCTGCCATGCCGTTTTATTCTCAGCCAGCACACTCAGCTCAAGCTGGGTAAAGCCATTGTCTCGCGCATAGGCTTCAACAACCTGCATTAATTTCTGCGCAATGCCCTGCCCGCGCATCTCGCTTTTCACATAAACCATCACAACAATGGCGCGGTGAGCCGTTCGCGCACCAGCCTGCGGCCACAGGCCGATGAGTCCCACCGGCCTCTCGCCGTCAAAAGCTGCAAAAACCGGTGTGCTTAACTTTGCACGCCAGTCAGCTTCAGAGAATTTCACCCAGTCCTCATAGGCCGAACTGTAAGCCTCCGGATGCAACTGCAATGCCTCCAACCTGATCTCGCGCATGATTGCAAAATCATCAGGCACCAGCTGCCGGATAGTAACTTCACTCATATTTCATTCCTCCCGTCAGCAGTACTGCCATAAATAATCAGGCCCGCACAAACAAAACTTTGTGCGGGCCTGATATTCAGTGATTAAGCAATGCCGGATTAGTTACGAGCCTTGTCAACCAGCTTGTTCTTGGAAATCCAAGGCATCATGCCGCGCAGCTTGGCACCAACTTCTTCAATCTGGTGATCGTCGTTCATACGACGGATACCCTTGAAGCGTGCAGCACCGGCACGGTATTCCTGCATCCAGTCGGATGTGAATTTACCGGTCTGAATGTCGTGCAGAACGCGCTTCATTTCAGCTTTGGTTTCTGCAGTGATGATGCGCGGACCGGTTACATATTCGCCCCATTCAGCAGTGTTGGAGATCGAGTAGTTCATGTTGGCGATACCGCCTTCATAGATCAGGTCAACGATCAGCTTCACTTCGTGCAAGCACTCGAAATATGCCATTTCAGGTGCGTAACCGCCTTCAACCAGCGTTTCAAAGCCGGCGCGGATCAGTTCAACCAGACCGCCGCAGAGAACTGCCTGCTCACCGAACAGATCGGTTTCGCACTCTTCCTTGAATGTGGTTTCGATAACGCCGGAACGACCGCCGCCAACGCCCGAAGCGTAAGACAGAGCCAGATCATGGGCATTGCCGGAAGCATCCTGATGAATAGCGATCAGGCAAGGTACGCCGCCGCCCTTCTGATATTCGCCGCGCACGGTATGACCCGGGCCTTTTGGCGCGATCATTACAACGTCAACAGTCTTTTTGGTTTCGATCAGACCGAAATGAACGTTCAGACCATGAGCAAAAGCAATGGCAGCGCCGTCACGCAGATTGTCGTGGATGTGTTCTTTATAGATGTCAGCCTGCAATTCGTCAGGGGTTGCCATCATCATCAGGTCTGCCCATTTAGCAGCATCTGCAACGCTGAGAACTTCAAAACCGTCAGCTTCAGCTTTTTTAACAGTGGCAGAATCCATACGCAGCGCGATGCGGACATGCTTGGCACCGGAATCTTTCAGGTTCAGCGCATGGGCGCGACCCTGGCTACCGTAACCAACGATAACAACATTTTTGCCTTTAATCAGATTTACGTCTGCATCACTGTCATAATAAACGCGCATAGGATATTCCCTTCCTTCTATGCTATTAGTCTGTGCCGTTTTTCCTCAAAACCGGCACTATTCCACACCGGCAAAATCAGGCGCCGGCTTTATTTCCGTAAAGTGCAAAAAACTGCCGTGTTGCCGTTCTGGCATCGCGGATAATTTCTGCATCACTGACCTCATGACGGTCGCCGAGCAGCAGACGAATCTGCATGTCGCGCACCACAAGGCCGAAGAACGAGGCAAAAGCCTCATCAATATCATCAAAGTCCAGCAGGCCTGCATCGCGGCCGGTCTCAAGTACCGGCTTGAGACGACGCGCCATAGCGATCGGACCATTATTCAGAACGATCTCACCGAGATCCGACTTACCGGAACCCGCATGGCTGACCGCTAAGCGGTTCAGTGCGATGGATGTGCTTCCGGACAGAACCAGCAACCAGTCGCGGGCAAAATGCTCCAGACTGGTAAAGAGCGATTCTTCATCCAGCCCTTCCCGCGCCACCGGCACAACACGCACTTTCGACGCCTGCCATTGCACGGTTGCAGTCAGCAGACCGTCACGGTCGGTGAACCATTTATACAGCGTTTCCTTGGAGCAGCTTGCACGTCGTGCAACACCCGCCATCGTAAGACTGTCACCACCCTCAACGAGGAGTTCCAGCGCGGCATTCAGCACATCTTTCTGACGATCTGTCAGCTCTGTGCCGGTTCCGACATTGCTCACGACATTCTCAGGTTGCTGCAACTGCACGCTTCCACGCTCCTTAATTCTTGTCTCAACAGCAGCCTGACGAGATTCTCATCATGCGTACCGTACGTTACGGTTCGGACTATGCCGCCAGTTTACCAACAATGCAAGAGGGATTTTATGCCGAAACAAATTTTATAGGCTATTTCCCCTGCCCGCTACAGACAGAGGAAATAATACAGCATTCTAAACACCGCAAAGGCCGGTTCATGCCCGAGGCCAATATTGCCATTTGCAACCATGTCCGGTGTCTTTTTGGCCAGACACTCAGAGATTAACCTGTGTACCGATTTCAACCACACGACCGGTCGGAATCTGGAAATATTCCGTGGCATCAGATGCGCTGCGGGCAAGCGTAATAAACAATTTCGCCTGCCAAAGCGGCATTGGTGAACGCGGAGAAATACGCAAGACGCGTCGCGACAGGAAGAATGACGTGGTCATAATGTCATATTTCCAGCCAAGCTTGCGGCAGATCCCCAGCGCACGCGGAATATTCGGCGACTGCATATAACCGAAAGTCAGTGTCACCTGCATAAACCGGTCGCTATATTGCGAGACGCGAGCACGGTCATCCTCATCCACCCAAGGGCGCGGTGCTGTCACAACGGTCAGGATCACATTGTTCTCGTGCAGAACCTTATAATGTTTGAGACTATGCATCAGCGCGGTCGGCACACTGGACGGATCACCGGTCAGGAACACCGCCGTGCCGGGCACGATAACCGGCTCCTTACGCGCCATCTGGCTGACAATAATATCCAGCGGCACTTCTGTTTTACGGGTTTTCTGGAACAGATGACGGCTGCCGCGCACCCATGTCCACATCACCAGCAGCACCAGCGCGGCCACAACAATTGACGCCCAGCCGCCCTGATGCACTTTGACCAGATTAGCACTGAAGAACATCAGATCAACAATGGCGAAACCGGCAATCGTCAGCACCACAACCGGCAGGCTCCATTTCCAGAGACGACGCATAACAAAGAACAGCAGGGTCGTTGTCACCAGCATATTACCGGTAACCGCGATACCATAGGCTGCCGCCAGATTTGTCGATTTCTGGAAGGTTACCACCAGCAGAACAACGGCAATACCAAGCAGCATATTAATGCGCGGCATATAAATCTGGCCGTGTAATGTTTCCGATGTATGCAGCACTTCAAGCCTTGGCAGAATATTCAGCTGCACAGCCTGCCGCGCCAGCGAATAAGTACCGGTCAGAACCGCCTGACTGGCAATAACCGTAGCAACAGTTGCCAGCAGCACCATCGGCAGCAGCGCCCAATGCGGCATCATCTGGAAAAACGGATTGCGCACTTCCTCACCGCCCGCAGCACTATGCGTCAGAATGAAAGCACCCTGCCCGAAATAATTCAGGATCAGGCTCGGAAACACGACCCACAGCCATGCCCGCACAATCGGCTTGCGGCCGAAATGACCGAGATCGGCATAAAGCGCCTCGGCACCGGTAACCGCCAGAAAGATCGCACCGATCGTGGCAAAGGACGTAGCCGGATTACCGCCAAGAAATGCAAAGGCGTAATAAGGATTAAGCCCCGCCAGAATGCCCGGATCATCAAAAATATGGATAAAGCCTGTGAGGCCAAGCGCCAGAAACCAGACCAGCATCACCGGCCCGAAAATACTCGCCATACGTCCTGTGCCGTGCTTCTGGACAAAAAACAGCACAACCAGAATAGTGATCGTAATCGGCACGACATAGGGCGTCATATCCGGCGCAACAATTTCCAGCCCCTCCACTGCGGAGAGCACAGAAATTGCCGGTGTAATCACCGCATCACCGAAGAACAGCGACGCACCGACAATACCGATGCCGAGAATAATATCCGGACGATTGGCAAAACTGGAGCGCACCAGCGCCATCAGCGAGAGAATACCACCTTCGCCGTTATTGTCCGCACGCAGCACAAACAACACATATTTCACGGTCACAATCAGCGCCAGCGACCAGACGATCAGAGAGATCACGCCAAGAATTTCAGTGCGCAGCAAATTGCCGTCGGTGATAGAAGCGTGCAGTGCTTCACGAAATGCATAAATCGGACTGGTGCCGATATCGCCATAGACGACGCCAAGCGCGCCCATCATTAAAAGCTTCAGATTTCCCGTATGATTATGAGGATCAAGAGTTTCCTCATCTGCGCTGACCGGCGCATCCTGATTGGCAATATCTTCACGCTGCGCCTGATTCATAAAATACCTTTTAAATACCTTTTGATGCAGAATGAGCACAGATAGCCGGATATGAAGACAAGAAAACAGGCTGATCCGGTGCTCAGTATAACCATGTTCCGGCCATAAAGAAAACTGCCGGAAAGGCCGTATATAAATGCTCAATTTTGCACAAAAACAATGTGCATCAATGCATAACTGCCCTGATGAGGCATCACAAATACGGATAGCTCATCAGGGCAGAAATTAAATAAAATCAAAATATTACAAGAGAAAACTGAATCAAAACACAAAAAGCATTTTAGCCGAGTGCTTTGATAAAACGCTGCACCGACTGGCGCATACCATATTCCAGTGCATCTGCTGTCAGGCCATGACCGATGGAAACTTCGCTCAGTGTCGGCATGACTTTGACCAGTGGAGGCAGATTGGCAACCGTCAGATCATGCCCCGCATTAATGCCTAACCCGAGTTCCGCAGCTTTCAACGCGGCCTTTTCCAGCAATGCCAGTTCATGCGCCTGCGTTTTAGGAACAGCATAAGCACCGCCATAAGGGCCGGTGAAAAATTCCACGCGGTCGGCACCGGTCTCTTTCGCAATCTCAAGACCATCCGGCGTCGGATCAGCAAACATTGAAACACGCATACCGCGTGCTTTCAGCCGCTTGGTCACTTCGCTCAGCATCACCTTATGTTTGGCAAAATCCCAGCCGTGATCCGAGGTATTCTGCGCCGGATCATCCGGCACCAGTGTCACCTGTTCCGGCTCGTGTTGTTCCACCAGAGCCAGAAACTCTTCAGACGGATAGCCTTCAATATTGAATTCAGCCTGAGGGAACTCATCATCAATCAATGCGCGGATGTCTGCCAGATCAGAAAAGCGGATATGACGCTGATCGGGGCGCGGATGCACGGTCAGGCCGGAAGCACCGGCATCAAGCGCAATACGTCCCAGACCGGTCACACTCGGCCAAGGCAGATCACGGCGGTTACGCAACATTGCCACCGCATTAAGATTAACCGACAGAGTTGCAACCATAATCCGAGCTCCCTGCTATATTTATTAGCGAACGATTGTTAGTTTTTCCGCCGCGCGGGTAATTGCCGTATAGAGCCAGCGTTCACGCGTATCGCGGAAAGCATAACTCTCATCAAACAACACCACATTATTCCACTGCGAACCCTGCGCTTTATGGGTGGTCAGCGCATAGCCATAGTCAAAATCATCAAAACGCTTTTTAGTCTGCCAAGGAATTTCCGCATCAGGATCTTCAAATTGCGCTTTCAGCAGCTTGATCTTGGCCACGCCGCGACCCGGCTCTTCATCCTCCGGTGCAATCAGCAAATTAATGCCGGGCTTCACGGTTTCCTTGGAGGATGTCATCACCTTCCAGAGCGAACCGTTGAGCAAACCTTTGGCCGGATCATTGCGCAGACAAACCAGCTTGTCACCGGATTGCGGATATTCTGCCGTAAAACCTTTGAGTTCACGCAGCCGCTGATTATAACGCTTACGGGTGCGATTGGTACCGACAAGCACCTGATCGGCATCCAGAACCAGTTCCTGATTAACTTCCGCCTTGCTGATAACGCGCGCAGCACCGTAATCGCCATAAGGGATTTCACGGCCTTCACGCACATCCAGTGCCAAACGGATAATCGGATTATCCTGAGCCTGACGGTGAATTTCTGTCAGCAGATAATCCGGCTCATGTTCGGTAAAGAAGCCGCCACCACTGATCGGCGGCAACTGACCAGGATCACCGAGCACCAAAATAGGTGTGCCGAATGTCATCAGATCGCGGCCAAGTTGCTCATCGACCATCGAACATTCATCGACAACGATCAGCGCAGCTTTGGCAACAGGGCTTTGACGGTTGAGCGAAAAGGTCGGCGAGATCGAGGTCTTGCCGGTTGTTTCATCCTCAATCGCTTCCTCACCTTTCGGACGATAGATCAGCGAATGCAGCGTGCGGGCATTGCTTGCGCCTTTAGAGCGCAAGACCTGTGCAGCCTTACCGGTAAAGGCCGCAAACTGCACCTCACCATCCACATGCTCGGCGAAATAGCGCGCAAGCGTCGTCTTACCCGTTCCCGCATAGCCAAAAAGGCGAAAAATCGGTGAACGGCCTTTAGCCAACCATTGCGCCACAGCCTGCAGCGCGTTGTCCTGTTCCGGTGAAAATTCCATTATGCCTCTGCCATCATGCCTTCCATTGACCGGATTCGTCCCGAAAGAGCAAGGTTTATCACTTCAGCATCGGCCACAGGCTGACCACCAGCAGAGCTGCCATCGTCAGATTGAACCATTTAAGCCGTACCGGATCTTCCAGCCATTGGCGCAGCAGACTGCCGAAAGCCGCCCATGACGACACGCTCGGCACATTAATCATAGCAAACACAACACCGATCAGCAGCACGGAAAGCGAATAGGCATCATGCACAGTATAACTTGCCATTGCTGTTACGGCCATCACCCATGCTTTTGGGTTCACCCATTGAAACAGCCAAGCCTGCATGAAACTCATCGGCTGTGCACTCTCATCATCGACACGACCGACAGACGTCGATGTGGCGATTTTATAGGCCAGATAGAGCATATAGGCACCACCGGCGAATTTCAGCCCCACATACAGCGCCGGCGCGGTTTCAAGCACAGCACCCAGACCATAGCCGACGCCAAGCAGAAGCGACAGAAAGCCGATGCCAATACCCAGCATATGCGGAATGGTACGGCGGAAACCGAAATTTACACCGGAAGCCAGCAACATCAGATTATTCGGCCCCGGTGTGATGGATGTCACAAAGGCAAACACCACCAAGGCCATAAAAACATCATAAGAAAGCAACATCTTGAAAACGCTCTCGTTGCAAAAAACAACACCGCTGCCTCAGACAGAGAACAGCGGTGCTGCTTTCAATCACTTATCAGAAAGAACTACATTCCTTCAGCGCCACGGATCATAGCAGCTACGCCGGTGCGGCAAACCTCAATCAGACCGAGCGGCTTCATAATCGCGATAAATTGATCGATCTTCGCGCCCTTACCGGTAATTTCAAAAATGAAATGCTCGACCGTTGCATCCACAACCTTGGCTTTGAAAGCATCAGCCAGACGCAGCATTTCTGCACGGTCATCACCTTTGCCAACCACTTTAATCAGCGCCAGTTCACGTTCAACCGGACGTTCATGACCAAGCTGCTGAGCATGATAGGTCAGATCAACCACGCGATGCACCGGAACGATACGTTCCAGCGAGTGACGGATCTGATCCAGAACATTGGCAGTGCCGCGTGTCACAATCGTAATACGCGACAGATGCTTTTCGTGCTCGGTTTCAGAAACCGTCAGGCTCTCAATATTGTAGCCACGGCCGGAAAACAGGCCGATAACACGGGCAAGAACACCCGGCTCGTTATCAACCAGTACCGATAGTGTATGTGTTTCGACTAGCTGGGTTTCTTCGGTCAGAAAGTAAGCTGAACCGGAAGCTGCATTTTGTGCGTTCATAATGAATATCCTTGTTCCGGTATTAGACGAGGTGACGGTCTTTAGCGTCGATAGCATTGGCAACAGCTTCATCCGTCGCTTCATCCGGCAACAGCATCTCATTATGCGCCTTGCCTGAAGGGATCATCGGGAAGCAGTTCGCCAGATTGGCAACGTGACAGTCAAAAATCACCGGACCGTCTGTTTCAATCATTTTGATGATTGCATCATCCAGCTCATCCGGCTTGGAGCAACGGATACCTGTGCCGCCATAGGCTTCAGCCAGTTTAACAAAGTCCGGCATCGCTTCTGTATAAGAATGCGACAGACGGTTACCATGCAACAGCTGCTGCCACTGGCGCACCATGCCCATATACTGGTTATTCAGAATGAAAATCTTGATCGGCGCATTATGCTGAATGGCCGCTGACATTTCCTGAATACACATCTGTACCGAAGCATCACCGGCAATATCAATCACCAGCGCATCCGGATGAGCAATCTGCACACCCAAAGCCGCAGGCAGACCATAGCCCATGGTGCCCAGACCGCCGGACGTCATCCAGTGATGCGGCTCCTCGAATTTCATGAACTGAGCAGCCCACATCTGGTGCTGTCCAACTTCTGTGGTGATATAGGTTTTGCGATCTTTAGTCAGTTCCTGCAGACGTTCCAGCGCATATTGCGGCATAATCACATCGCGGCTGTGCTTATAGGCCAGAGAATTGCGCGCACGCCATTTATTGATCTGCTGCCACCATGCGCTCATATCCTTGTTGTCAGGACGCTGGGCAGAGGCACGGTACTGACGCACCATATCTTCCAGAACATGGGCAACATCACCGATAATCGGCACATCAACGCGAACAGTCTTGTTAATCGACGACGGGTCGATATCAATGTGAATCTTCTTGGAATTCGGCGAGAAAGCATCAAGACGACCGGTGATACGGTCATCAAAACGCGCACCGATACACAGCATAACATCACATTCATGCATGGTCATATTGGCTTCGAATGTACCATGCATGCCGAGCATACCCAGCCAGTTCTTGCCCGAAGCCGGATAAGCACCCAGACCCATCAGGGTCGATGTGATCGGGAAATCTGTAATCTCAACCAGTTCACGCAGCAGTTTCGAGGCTTCAAGACCGGAATTGATAACACCGCCGCCGGAATAGATAACCGGCTTCTTCGCATTGGCCAGCAGTTCAACAGCAGTGCGGATAGCACTCTGATCACCGTTCAAAACCGGATTATAGCTGGTGCGCGGGCTGGTTGCCGGTGGCGTATACATGCCGGTGGCGAACTGGATGTTCTTCGGAATATCGATAACAACAGGACCCGGACGACCGGTACGCGCCACATGGAATGCCTCATGCAGAACGCGTGCCAGATCATTCACATCCTTAACCAGCCAGTTATGCTTGGTGCAAGGGCGGGTAATGCCGACAGTATCAGCTTCCTGAAACGCATCTGTACCAATGAGACTGGTCGGAACCTGACCGGTAATGCAAACCAGCGGAATGGAATCCATCAGCGCATCTTGCAAAGGTGTTACCGCATTGGTGGCACCCGGACCGGAGGTCACCAGCATAACACCGACTCTGCCGGTTGAGCGGGCATAGCCTTCAGCCGCATGGCCTGCGCCCTGCTCGTGACGCACAAGAATATGCTCGACTTTTTCCTGCTGAAACAACTCGTCATAGATCGGAAGTACCGCACCGCCCGGATAGCCGAAAATATGCTCAACGCCCTGATCGATCAGTGCCTGCACAACCATTTCCGCACCGGTCATTTCCCGTTTGCCGGTTTCGTTCTGCGCTGCGGCTGTGGTGCCACTTGTATCTGTACTCATTGTCTTTCGATGTCCCGTCTGCTGTTCCGGTGATTACTCCCTGATATCCACCGGAAGTCCCGTACTGTTTAGCTATATTCGTTGTGTGAAGATAATAAAAAAGGCCCCCTGAGGGAGCCTGTGTTTCGCGCATGGGAGCTTTCGCCGGATGGTTACACCATCCTGCCCATACGCTTACCCACCACGAGAATAATTTTCTTAGCCATAAGGGGAGATTAAACAGCTGTTTTTTTCACGTCAATGGCAAAAAACGTAATCTTGTTATTTTCTTTGCCGGTTCGGGCAGAAAAGCACCGCTTGATACCAAGCCTGCGTCCCTCATGAATCTAACAGACAAACAAGACCCGCAAGCCATTGAAAAATATTAGAGCATAATTCCTTAAACTTGGATCAGTTTAAGGTAAAATTATGCTCAAATTTTAAAATGTTAGAGCGACCTTTGTGTGCCAAGTCTGGTACACGGCGCTCTAAAGAAAAATCAGCGGCCGGTCATCTTCTGCAAAGCAACACGCGCCTTTTTATAAAGAGCCGGTGCTTTATCCTTACCATTCCATTCGGCAACCGCAGACACCGCATGAATAATATGGCTGTCATGCCCCATCCGCAATTCGCAGGCTTCCAGCTCTTTGCAGATTCTCGCAGCCATCCTCGAAGCATCCCCTTCCTGCAGATCCGGCACGATCAATGCAAACTCTCCATCGCCCATATGCGCCAGAACATCATGATAGCGGGTGCAGTTGCGGATACATAAAGCCGCTTCCATCAGCAAGCGGTCAGCAGTATCACGGCCACGCTGCTCGCACAGCAATTGCAGTTTCTCAATACCAATCAGCAAAACGGTAACAGGATGATTGATCTTGCCGAATTGCAGCAAATATTCGTGCAGAGCGGCATCGAAATAAGGACGGCTTTGCAGCCCCGTCAAAGGATCATTGAAGCTGATCTGATCCAAATCTTTGGAGTTGCGCGCAATCATCCATGTGATGATTTTCAGCTGGCCTTTGTTTTTGACCTGCATACGGATTTGCGGCAACAGCATCAGGCCACCGGCTGCCCCCGCAGCCACCAGCAACAGCAAGGCAATGCCCAAAGGCGTATCGGACAGGGAACCGGATTTATACGGCTCACCAAGATCATGCATCAGCCGATACTGCATAAACAGCATCAGGCCTGCGCCGCAGAGCAGCACAATCATGATGATGAAAAACAGTTCAGCCCGCAGATAACGCATGATCCCCCCGTTGACCCGTTGTATCACAACAACAGATTTAGGTGGGAGATTAAATCTTAAGTGTTTCACCTGCGTTAACAACAAAGCCTGCTCAGGCGAAGTAATCTTCTGCCCGTTCCAGCCGCCGCCAGTCATCACCAAACTGGTTACGGAACCATGTCATCTGCCGCTTGGCATATTGGCGCGTGGCAATCACTGACAGTTCCACCGCCTGTTCGCGCGTTATCTCACCCTTGAGCCAGCTTTCGATCTCGCGCACACCAATGGCTTTCATCACCGGCAGAGCCGCATCCGGCTGCAAAGCCAGCAAGGCCTCTACTTCCGCAACTGCATTGCCCTGCATCATCAGATCAAAGCGCTGAGCAATACGCTGACGCAGCCATGCCCTGTCCGGCATCAACACCAATTTCTCTGCGCTGTCGGGATCAATCAACGCCCTGCCTGTACTGTTTTGCCATTCAATGAGAGAGCGTCCGGTGCTGTCGACAACCTCCAGCGCACGGACAATGCGCTGACTGTCTCCCGCCTTCAGCCGTTCCGCCATTGCCGGATCGCGCTTTTGCAATTCCTCATGCAGAAGCGGCGCACCATCTTGCGCCATGCGGTTGCGCCAGTAATCGCGCACTTCGTCTTTCACCTGCGGCATATCCGAGAGGCCGCCGAGCAACGCTTTAAAATACAATCCGGTACCGCCGGTAAAGACTGCGACACGCCCCTGCAATTCAGGCTTTGCCAGCAGGGCTTCCACTTCCTGAAGCCAGCGGCCGGTGGAATAAAGTTGCAATGGCGAAACATGGCCGTAAAGATAATGCGGAACAATTTGCAGATCATCAGCTTGCGGGCGCGCTGTCAGCTGATCCAGCACATCATAAACCTGCATGGAATCACTATTTATGATATAGCCGCCGCAATCCCGTGCGAGACGCAGTGCCAATGCTGATTTACCGCTGGCAGTCGGCCCCGCGATCAGAATTGTCTTTTGCCTGTCTCTCTGCTCTACCACTCATCATTCTCCAAACGCACAAAGCGGAACCGGTATTATGTCCCAGCCAGCCTCACTTGTTGCCACACTGATCTGCAATCCTGCCAATCCGGTTCTGACACCTGAATTGGGGCATAAAGCCTGCGAGGCGGCTGATACGCAAGCCCTTTACTGGCTGGCAGATGGTATTGCCTGTGATCTGCCGCTGAAAACCGGCACAGATATCGCAGAAACAACGGCAAAAATCAGAGCCGCTCTGGACGGTGCCCCTGTGGATATTGTCATTCAGGAACAGGATACCCGCCGCAAAAAGCTGCTGATCGCGGATATGGATTCCACGATGATCCAGCAGGAGTGCATTGACGAACTGGCAGAAGAAGTCGGCCTGCGCGAACATATTGCCGGCATCACCGCCCGCGCAATGAATGGTGAAATCGCGTTTGAACCAGCCTTGCGTGAGCGCGTTGCTCTGCTCAAAGGCCTGCCGGTCAGCATTATCGATCAGGTGATTGCCAATCGCATTACCCTGACACCAGGCGGACGTGAGCTGATCGCGACGATGAAGAAACACGGTGCCTATACAGCACTGGTTTCCGGCGGTTTTACCAGCTTCACTTCCAAAATCGCTGCACAGCTCGGCTTTGATGAAAACCGCGCCAATATCCTGCTCGATGACGGCACGCATCTGACCGGTCTTGTTGAAGAACCGATCCTCGGCGCCGATGCCAAGAAGATCAGCCTTGATGATATCTGCGCTAAACTTGGCATTACCGAGCAGGAAGCGATGGCAGTGGGCGATGGTGCCAATGATCTGCCGATGATCCAACATGCTGGCAGCGGCGTAGCGCTCCATGCCAAGCCTGCTGTTGCAGCACAGGCGCGCATCCGCATTGACCATGGCGATCTGACTGCCCTGCTCTATATTCAGGGCTATCGAAAAACGGATTTTGTAATATGACCGCTATTATTGAAACGCCCCGCCTGATCCTGCGCAACTGGCAGGAAGATGACCGTGCATTTTTTCACGAGATCAATTCCGATCCGGTGGTGATGGAATTCTTCCCTGCCCTGCGCAGCCGTGAAGAATCCGATGCGCTGATGGATCGCGTCGTGGCCATGGTCAGGGAAGACAATTTTGGCTTTTACGCCGTGCAGGAAAAAGCAAGCGGTGATGTCGTCGGTTTCACCGGATTGATGAAAACTGATATCCCTCCATTTGTACCAAAGGGTGTGCTGGAAATCGGCTGGCGCTTAGCACAACGCTATTGGGGTAAAGGTTATGTCACCGAGGCAGCGCTTGCTTCTCTTGCCTATGCTTTTGATGAGCGCGGGCAGGATGAGGTTGTGTCCTTTGCCGTGCATAATAATCACCGCTCCACAGCTGTGATGAAGCGCATTGGCATGGTCAACAAGCCGGAACGCGATTTCGACCATCCGAAAGTGCCGGATACACATCCGCAACTAAAACGTCATGTGCTCTACACGATCAACAAAGAGCAATGGTTGAATCAGCATGGTAAGTCCGGCGTCTAATCCGTTCATCTGATTCAAGTTTTTACAAATAAAAAGGCCGGAGGATGCGCACATCCTCCGGCCTTTTTGCTACGATTTAAGTCCTGCGATCAATCAATACGCAGGGTTACAAAGCGCAGCTCACCGCTTGGCGCGGCCAGCATCAGCAATGCATTTTTACGTCCCTGCTGACGCAGTTTTTCGATTTTCTTTTGAATATCGGCAGGCGCTTTCACAACTTCCTGCGCGAATTCAACAATCACATCGCCCGCATTAACCCGCTTTTCTTCAGCGGCTGATTTGCCTTCAACAGCACTAATCACCACACCTTCCACATCGGCGGAAATTTCATACTGCTTGCGCTGCGCGTCATCCAGCTTGCCAAGTGTCATGCCGAGAACTTTTACTGTCTCAGCTTCTTTGGCTTTAGTGCTGTCCTTGGCGGCTGCAGCTTTATCCTTATTCTCATAATCCTCAAGACGGCCGAGTTTGATTTTAACAGTCTGCTCTTTGCCTTTACGCAGCACCAGAACGCTGACCTCTTTGCCCACCGGACTTTCAGCCACCACGCGCGGCAGGTCGCGGGCACTTTCCACATCCTTGCCGTCAAATTTCAGAATAATGTCGCCCGGCATCAGTTCTTTATTCTCAACACCGCTATTGGCAATCAGTCCGGCAACCAGCGCACCCTTAGGCTCACTCATGCCAAAGCTCTCAGCTACATCATCTGTTACCGGCTGAATGCGCACACCAAGCCAGCCACGGCGGGTTTCACCAAATTCTTCCAGCTGCTGGATCACAGAAACAGCCAGTTCGGACGGAATAGCAAAACCGATACCGATAGAGCCACCGGTCGGTGAAATAATCGCGGTATTAATGCCGATGACCTTGCCGTTCATATCAAACAGCGGGCCGCCGGAATTACCACGGTTAATCGCCGCATCGGTCTGAATGAAATTATCATAAGGTCCCGCCTGAATATCGCGGTTGCGGGCAGAAATAATACCGAGGGTCACAGTACCGCCAAGGCCGAACGGATTACCGATTGCCATCACCCAGTCACCGATCCGCGATTTTTCTGAATCGCCAAATCCGACTGCTGTTAGCTTATGCTTCGTCGGATCAACCTTCAGCAGCGCAATATCGGTTTTGGTATCCGTGCCGAGCAGTTCTGCTTTCAGCTTTTTACCATCGGTGAAATTCACCTCGATTTCATCAGCATCTGCAATGACGTGATTGTTGGTGACAACCAGCCCCTTCTCCGCATCGATCACAAAACCGGAGCCGAGCGACTGCATCTTGCGGGCAGCACTGCCACCGTCTTTCTGATTTTCTTCAGAGAAGAAATCGTCAAAAAACTCCTGAAACGGCGAGCCTTCCGGCAATTGCGGCGCAGGCTCGGCCTTTTCCTCTCCGTTTTCATCTTTCACGGTCTGGGATGTGGAAATATTGACAACAGAATCCAGCAAGCCCTGCGCCAGATCGGCAATAGAAGCAGGTCCCGCAGTGGCAGTTCCGGCAGCCAGTCCGAGCGGCGCCAGCTTGCCGGTAATGGCAGGCTGTGGTGCCTGCGGCGGGTTTGCAGCGGTCTGCTGCTGCGCCTGAGCTGTCATGGCGCCCAGCAGTACCGTGCTCACAGACAAGGCGGCAAGTGCGGTGCGCAGGGGAAATGAAACCGTGCTTTTATTCTGATTGCGAACCATCTGAAACTCCGCCTGTTTTGTTATTTAGATCGCCGTGCACCCGATCGGGCGCACAAAGGTCGTTCTAACTCTGATACTTACAACGGATTGCAAGCAAAATACGGCCAGAGCATGTCGCAGTTAAATGTCTTCATTTAATATCCGCAACATACACTCACCTGCAATCCGAAGCGCCTCTATGAGCTGCCTGAATGCAATACGCTCAGGTTTAAACCCATTATGCTCTGCTTTTAAAGTGTTAGAGCAACCTTTGTGCGCCCGATCGGGCACGCGGCGCTCTGAAGCACATTATCAGAAGTTTGAAGCCCAAGCAGTCGCTATGATTTAATGCTGCAAATTCTGAAAAAAAGAGGCGTATGAAATATCATACGCCTCTTTGTAATTTTATCCGGCAGATCCGCCTCTGACCAGCCATATCACCCCGACGCCAAGCGCCAGTGCAACAATACCTGCTATTCGCAGATAATTTTCCGGAGCTTCTGACACGTCTTTAGCCATACGTCTGGCAAAGTGCGGGAAGCCGCCATAGAGAAGCCCCTCTAAAACGAGGAGCAATCCTATGGCTGTAATCAGGTCACTCACAGCGGCATCCGGTCCTTACTGTACGCTCTGACCGGCATTCGCAGGCTGCTGCGGCAGTTTACCGGCGGCATCCTTAAAGAAGCGGAAGAACTGGGAATCCGGCGACAGAACCATGGTTGTGCCTTCAGCCTGCAAGGACTGACGATAAGCATTCATCGAACGGTAGAATGCATAGAAGTCAGGATCCTGTTTTGCAGCTTCCGCGAAGATACGACCACGTTCACCTTCACCCTCACCGCGCAGCACTTCAGAATCACGGTTGGCTTCGGAAACGATTTCCACAACCTGACGGTCAGCAACAGCCTTGATACGCTGGGCTGCTTCACGACCACGGGCACGCAGACGCTCAGCTTCAGCAAGACGCTCGGCCTTCATACGGTCGAAGGTCTGCTGGGAAACTTCAGCGGTCAAGTCAGTACGGCGGATACGCACATCCTCAATGGTCAGACCAAGGGATTCCGCATCCGGACGCAGCTGGTCGCGTACTTCACGCATCATGCTGCCGCGTTCTTCCGACAGAGCCGATTCAAAGCCGCGCAGACCATAGACCTGACGCAGAGCCGCATCGAGACGGGTACGCAGACGCTGTTCAGCAAGCATTGTATTTGCCGAAACAGTCTCACGGAATTTACGGGCATTGGTAATGCGGTAAACGAGGAACGCATCCACATCATAGAATTTACCGCCGGAAACCTGAACGCGGATATCGTCCAGATCAAAGCGCAGCATGCGGTCATCAATGATCTGCACATTGTCTGCTTCAGCGAAGGCAAATGGCAGTTTGAAGTAGAGACCAGGCTCTGTTTTCACGTCAACGATCTGACCGAAACGTAAGACAATAGCCTGCTGGCGTTCATTCACCACGAAAACCGAGGAATAAACCAGAAATGCGACAACAGCGATCGCACCAACAATAAAAGGCAAACGATTCTGATTCATTACTGGTTGCCTCCTGCTTTGCCCTGCTGACGCATCAGTTCAGTCAAAGGCAAATATGGCATGACATTATTGCCGCCTTCGATAATCACTTTATTGCTGTCTTTCAGCACCTGCTCCATAGTCTCAATGAAGAGACGGTCGCGGGTAACATCAGGAGATTCTTTGTAAATATTCAGGACAGAGTTAAAGCGCTGGCTTTCACCTTCCGCTTCCTGAACCATACGGGTTTTATAACCGGCAGCATCTTCACGAACCTGCGCAGCCTCACCGCGTGCCTGACCCAGCTTCTGGTTGGAATACTGGTTGGCTTCTTCTACAAAGCGGTCTTCATCCTGCTCAGCACGCTGCACTTCATCAAAGGCATCAGCCACTTCACGCGGCGGTGCAGCATCTTCGATGGAAAGAGCAGTTACCTGAATACCGGCGCCATAGCCGTTCAGCGTATCCTGAACAATATCACGCACCGACTGGGCAATTGCCGCACGGTTGTCACGGAATACATCCTGTGCAGGACGACGGCCGACGATTTCACGGATCGCGCTTTCAGAAACCTGACGAACCATATTGTCAGGATCCTGTACCTTGAACAGGTAAGAACGCGGATCGGAAACACGGTACAGTACGGAGAACTGAACATTAACAATGTTCTGGTCACCGGTCAGCATCAGACCCTGTGTGGCACCACGAGTGCCCTGACCGCCAATATTGATCTGACGTTCACCGGTCGAAACTTTTTCATAAGTTTCAATCGGCCAGAGATGGAAATGCAGACCCGGTTCGGAAATGGTTTCTTTCGGCACACCGAAGCGCATTTCAACCGCAAGCTCATCCGGCTGCACGGTATACATGGACTGGAACAGCCAGAAACCGGCGAGCGCAAGCGCACCAACAATATACAAAGCAGGGCCGCCGCCACCGCCGCCACCGCCCGGCATCACCTTTTTAAGGCGATCCTGACCTTTGCGCAAAATATCTTCGAGATCCGGAGGCGTTCCGCCCGAGCCGCCAGGCCCGCCGCGCGGTCCTTTAGGGCCTTGTCCCCATGGTCCGCCCTGATTAGAGCCGCCATTATTGGAACCGCCGTTGCCGGATCCGCCATTCTTATCGCCGCCGCCCCATGGGCCGCCGCCATTTTGATTACTCCAGGGCATCCTCACCTCTCGTGCCAGATGTCAGAGGCGGAACACCTCTATTCATCAATCAGTATGTTCCGTTTATAGGTACGCAAAAGCAGTCTTTCAACGCAGGACACGCAGATTCATCACGCTTTTGTAATTTTCTGGCAAAATAGTTGATCGACATGGTAAAAAACAGCTTTTTATCAAGCTGTCTTTTCGTTTAACGCCGGTCGTAAACCACATAGCGGGTCGGGTAATTATCTTTCTCGCCCGCCGGTACGTCTTCTCCGCTGGTGATCTGCCAGACTTGCGGATCAACAGGGCCGAAAAAAGCATCACCATCTATGCTGGCTTTAATATGTGTCACATGCAGGCGCGTGGCCTTGTCCATTGCCTGCGCATAAATCTGCGCACCGCCGATAATGCAGATCTCATCAGTACCGGATTCGCGTGCTGCTTTTTCACCGGCAATCAGCGCTTCATCAATTGAGGGCACAACCAGCGCACCTTCCGCGCTGTAACCGGCATCACGGGTAATCACAATATTGGTGCGGTTCGGCAGCGGACGGCCAAGGGATTCCCATGTTTTGCGCCCCATAACCACCGGCTTGCCCAATGTGAGTTTTTTAAAGCGCTGCAAATCCGTGGAAAGACGCCATGGCATGCCATTGTCACGCCCGATCACACCATTCTCTGAAACTGCGACTACAAAAGAAATAATCATGGCCATCACACCGCAATCGGCGCTTTGATAGATGGTTCGGCCTCATAGCCAACCAGCTTGAAATCCTCAAAGCGGAAGGCAAACAGGTCTTTTATATCAGGATTGATTTCCATGACCGGCAACGCTTTCGGCTCGCGGGTCAGCTGCAATTTCGCCTGATCAAAATGATTGTGATAGAGATGCGCATCACCAAGCGTATGCACAAAATCCCCCAGTTTCAGACCGGCAACCTGCGCAATCATCATGGTAAGCAGCGCATAGGATGCGATGTTAAACGGCACGCCGAGGAAAATATCAGCTGAACGCTGATAGAGCTGGCACGATAATTTGCCGTCGGCCACATAGAACTGGAACAGGCAATGGCATGGCGGCAGCGCCATTTCATCAACCAGCGCCGGATTCCATGCAGATACAATCAAACGTCTTGAATTAGGATTCTTCTGCAAATCCCTCATAAGATTCGCAATCTGGTCGATATGCGTACCATCCGGTTTCGGCCATGAACGCCATTGCGCACCATAGACAGGACCGAGATCGCCATTCTCGTCTGCCCACTCATCCCAGATGCTCACACCATTCTCTTTAAGGTAGGAGATATTGGTGTCGCCACGCAAAAACCACAGCAATTCATGGATGATAGAGCGCAGATGCAGCTTTTTGGTTGTCAGAACAGGAAAGCCCTGAGCGAGATCAAAACGCATCTGATAACCGAAAACCGAACGTGTGCCGGTACCGGTGCGATCACCGCGGTCAGTGCCATTGTCGAGAACGTGCTGAAGAAGATCAAGATATGTACGCATAGATGATCTTTAGCCTTTTTCAGCGAAAATATCACGCGCAATCTGCGGCAATGCACAGCGTGGGCACGCACAGTTATTTGATCGCAGCAGCCATAAAAAAAGCCCCGCTGAATGCGGGGCTTTTTTTAAACTTATCAGAGGCTTTCCAGCTTACCGAGTGCTTTTGCAGTCAGGTAATAGAAGGTCACACGCTGCTTGCTGTGATCACCCTTCATGGTTTCAGCCACACTGGCGATAACCGCATTTGCTTTTTCAGCATCTTCAATGCCGAGCTTCTTGCCGATCCAGCTAGTGCGTACACGCGCCAGTTCTTCAGGGTCGGATGCAGCAACCAGTGATGCATCGCGGCTGCGCAGAGCAATACCAAGATGTTTTACAATTTTAGCAACAACAGCCTCATCGGCAGCAGCATCGTAACGGCGTACGTCGGCTAGATAATCAGTCATGAAACCAGTCTCCTTCAATCTGACCGCTTTTACGGCCGTTAAACCAGAAAAAGTAAATAAGACAATTGCTCAATCTCATAGCTGAATCGACATTCAGTCTATTTACCTCTGTATTATGGAAAGATTGACCAGCAGACAAAACCTGTCAATGCCGTAAAACCTCTATTCTTTCAGAAAACACACCAAACTGTTATTTCAGTCTTTTTCAATAAATGATTGCCCGACAAAATCGCCGGAGTTTTATATTTTTCACAGCTGAAAACTCAGGAAAGCCCTTTCCCCTCTTTTCAAGCGCACGGAAGCCACCTATATAAACCTTGTCGGCTTGACCGGCTATGGTGATAAATGGACTGCGTAATAAACCTATTGGACCCGGGGGCGGTACCCGGCGCCTCCACCAGAATACAGCTTAAACTGAAACGGCTGTATTGTGGCGGGGGCGAAACAGGATCGACAAGGGCGTAAAGGTTGATCTTTCACTCGGCATTGTACCACCGTTATCGGGCTAATTGAGTAGTTGCAAATGACAACAAAGCTCAGGGTTATGCTCTCGCTGCCTAATGGCGGTGCGGGAAACCCAACCTAAGTCCTTAGGGTTAGCCCCTTAAGGCGGGGTTCGGAGGCACCTGGCAACAGAAGCCTCCACTTCTCCCCTTTACAAGATGGTATGAAAAAGGCACCGGAATTTCCGATGCCCTATTTTAGTCACTCAGTGAATTTCCGTCACATGCGATGACGGCTTTTTAAGCCCGTGCCGCATGATGGTCAGATAGGTCAGTACCCAGCCGGAAAAACCGCAAAGCGCAATGGCGACCAGCATCGGCAGAACATTCCCTGTCATAATGAATGAGCTGAGCGCCATAGCAGCCGCTGCGACCAGCAATTGCAATGTACCGAGCAAAGCTGCTGCCGTTCCGGCAATCTCACCATGATCATCCAGTGCCAGAACACTGGTGCCCGGCAATACCAGTCCGAGAAAACCATTACCGATGAACAGGAAGGTCATAATCATCCACAGGCTCTGTGTGAGGAATATGGCTGCAAGAACCATGATAACCATCGTCACCAGATAGCCGGTTACCGCATAGGAAACGACTTTGCCCAACCCGTAACGGCTCGCCAGCATGCCATTGAGCTGCGATACACCGAAAAACGAAATCGCATTGAGTGAGAACACCAGCGAATATTCACGCGGGGTCAGGCCGTATTTCTCGATGAAGATGAAGGATGAATTGGCGATATAGACAAAGAATGTGGCCATACAGAAGCCACCGATACAGGTCAGGCCGATAAATTTTCTGTCACGGATCAGAAAAGCATAGCCGCGCAATGCACGCCCTACCCCGCCGGATATACGCTGTTCAACGGGACGCGTCTCTTCCTGTGCGAAAAAGACCAGCGCAAGACCGAGAATGGCCGCCAGCAGAACAGCCCAGAACACGCCGCGCCAGCCAAAATCTTCAATGATGAAACTGCCGGTCAAGGGTGCCAGAATTGGTGAAATCGAAAAAACCAGCATCAGCATCGACATCAGCCGTGCCGCATCCACACCGGTATAGAGATCACGGACAATCGCGCGCGGCACAACCATACCCGCACTCGCCCCCACCCCCTGAATAAAGCGGAAGAAAATCAGCATCTCGATATTGGTCGCCATTGCCGAACCGACACTGCCCGCAGCAAAGAGCGCAAGCCCCAGATAAAGCGGCAGTTTACGACCATAAATATCCGAAAACGGCCCGCAAAACATCTGCATCAAAGCCGTCGCCAGAAAGAACACCATCAGGCTCATCTGCACGGCGGCATCATTGGCGTGTAAATCTTTGGCAATTGTCGGCAGTGCCGGCAAATACATATCAATAGCGAACGGCCCGATAGCCGAAATAAAACCGAGCACAAGAGCTGTGCGGTACAAACGAGCGGACATGCGTTTAACTTTCAGAAGCGCAATAAAAATGAAGACAGATTATTTCTCCGCCTCTGCGCAGAGATCATTATCCACGAGATAAATCAGCCGCTTGTCATCGCATTCGGATTTGTCACATCATCCGGACTGACGGGAGCGCAAAAATAGAAGTGAAGCGGAAAATGGTCAACCGTCAATTTCAGCCGATTTATCCTGTAACACACGGATCTGAACGGCAATTATTTGAGAAAGTTCTTTCACCTTTCATTACAGCGGTATATTGATAAATGAGACAGGGTTGCAGCATTTTTCTCGCACAAGCGATAAAAGCTGCTGTATCAATCCATCAGATTATATTGTCTCGGCCAGAATGACCGGCGCATTTCATTTCAACGGAAATGCCCTGATCCTTGATTATCAATTGATCATACGGCAATGCTGACTTAGACAACATATATGACAACACTCCTCGAATCCGCGGGATAAGGATTTAATGGTTCAGGATCTTATCCGTTACGATATTCTTGCTCAGGATGCGCTGCGCGGCGTTATCCGCAAAGTGCTCATGGAAGTGAACAAGGCCGGTCTGCCCGGCAATCACCACTTCTTCATCACCTTTCTGACAGAGGCACCGGGCGTTCGCATTTCATCTCGTTTGAAGGAAAAATATCCTGAACAGATGACAATTGTTATGCAGCACCAGTATTGGGATCTGGTGGTTACCGAGCAGTTTTTTGAAGTCGGTCTTTCTTTTGGCGAGATCGCCGAAAAGCTGGTCATTCCGTTCTCCGCAATCCGCGGTTTCTACGATCCGTCAGTGAATTTCGAACTGGAATTTGATGTGTCTGTTGCGCTGCCGACCGGTGACAATGACACGGATGATCTGGAAATCGTATCGGAACTGCGCCTGCAGGATGATGCGGAAGAAGATGAAACAGAAGCACCGGCCAAGCCTGCTAAAAAGCCTGCCAAAAAGGCTGACCGCAGCAAGACAACGGCCAAGGAAGACAGCAGCGAAACTACAGATAAGGAAGAGGCTCCCAAGCCTTCTGCCGATGTTGTATCGCTGGATGCTTTCCGCAAAAAATAAACAGATGTAATATTCCGGCCGGCAGCGGCCGGAATATATTCATGAGAATATTCTATTTTGAGAGGGCATAGTCATGAGTGACATTATCAATCTCAAACAGTTCAAAAAACGCAAAGCCCGCGCGACGAAAGAAGTTGAAGCGGATGCCAATCGCATCCTGTTCGGTCGTACCAAAGCGGAAAAATCTTTCGATAAAAATCAGAACGATAAGCAAGTCCGGTTCCTTGACCAGAACAGGCTGGAACCACGCAGCTCCGTCTCATCTGTTGATGAAAAAGAATGAGCGATAAAACTGCCCGTCAGCCATTGAGCACAGCAGCACGCAGCAAAGCACGGTTGCGCAAACATTCGATCACATTGCACGGCCATGCCACCAGCTTTTCGCTGGAAGATGCATTTTATGACATCATCGTACAGATCGCAGCGCAGAACGGCCAGTCGCTGGCTTCACTCATTGCCATGATTGATGATGAACGCGACC
The DNA here is from genome assembly GCF_041929865.1 of Pseudochrobactrum lubricantis. Taxonomy (NCBI): domain Bacteria; kingdom Pseudomonadati; phylum Pseudomonadota; class Alphaproteobacteria; order Hyphomicrobiales; family Brucellaceae; genus Pseudochrobactrum; species Pseudochrobactrum lubricantis. The sequence continues at coordinate 259,494 of NZ_JBHEEE010000002.1, read as the reverse complement.
GCAACAGCAATCTGTCTTCCAGCCTGCGCCTCTATGCGCTGGATTGGGTGCTAAGCATCAAAGCACCTTAATAGCTGCGACATGCTCTAAAACCCAAACCGGCGGTAATTTTACTGTAACTGCGTTTCGGGCAGAGTTTGCAGAAACTCATCAAGACTTGGCTTGAAATCAGGCGCAATATTTTGCTGCCGTGGCGTTTCCTGCGGAAGCGCTGTTCCTGCTCCCGCAGCTTCTTCCGCACGTCTGCGCAAGGCATCTTCTGCCTCAATACGTTCGCGTTTGCGGGCTTCAGCTTTCGCAGTATAATAATCAGCCTCGCGCTTCAGACGCTGCTTTTCAATAATCAAAGCCTGTGCCGCTTCTACCCGCTGTTGCTCCCGCAACAAGCCGCGCTGGGTCAAGAACTGTACCATCGGTTGATAATCAAACTGCACCTGCGGCTGCTGCCATCCACCGGAAACCGTGAACTGCAATTGCGGGGTCACATCATTCCGCTCATGCTGCGGCAACACCAGATCCAGTCGCCCGCTGCCGCCCCAGAGAAAGCGGTTCAGGTCAAACTGCAAATCCACCTGCACAATGGCTCTTTCATTCTCTGCCTTAACAGACGGCGCACGGATAATCCCGCCGGCAAGCGATAACGGAGCCTGAATCCGGGCAGTGCTTATTTGTCCGTCCTGCGTCAGGCTTTTTGACAATATGCTGCGCTCGGCTTCGGCCTGTTTCGGCTCAACCTGAGAGAGAGCCGTATCCGACAATTCATCGGAGCGTCGCAACAAATCCGGTAAAGCTGTGAGATTAAATCCTGCAATAACAGGCTGCTCGACAGTCACCACTCCCTCACCGGCCAGAGAATGCACCAGATCAGCCATCGACTTGCCGCTGCCCGTAAAGCCCAGCTTGATATCGCTAGCACCGCTCACTGGCGGCTGCATATTTTCCGGCTGATAGAGCACCTGCATATCCCCGCCGGAAAGACGCAAATCCCCGTTGGTGAGCAAGGTTCCATTGGCATTATTCAGCTCCAGTTTGCCGGATAGTTTGCCATTGGCCCACTCTCCGCCAATATCACTGAGCTGTAATTGCTGGTCGTTTTTGATGATACGCGCAGAGAAATCACTGAATGTCGCTGCATCAGTCAGTGCGGCCTGTGCGGCACTCACTTTCAAATCCATACCCAAAGGAAGATTGGTTCTGTTACCAAAGCCGGTTTCAGACCAGCTCCGGCCGTCAGCGCCGGTGATATCTGCAACCGACAGACCGCTCATCGCCGCAAATAATGCAGCCAGATCAAAACGCTCCAGCTTTATCTCACCGCGCAATTGTGCAACCGACTGATCGCTGAGCGAGCCGTCCAGTCTGGCGTTTACAGTCTCATTATCCAGTTTACCCTGCAAATTCGGCAGCCGGACAATATTTTTCCCGAACTGGAAATCGCTGACGATATCTACCTGCAGACCTGAGCCAAAACCACGACCAAATGGTAAAGCATAACCGGCAGTTGCCAGAAACGGTTCCAGATCATCGCTTTTCAGCACGGCTTTACCGCTGGCCGTCAGCTCATCACCGGTCAGCGTAATCACACCATCAAGACGGGCATTGCCATCATCGCCGCTGATTTCCAGCGCGGTTTTCATACCGGCAACCGGCGCGCCCTGCGCCTGCAGATTAATCTCCGCCTCTCCCATCAATCCCAGCGGCACAACAGGCAGGCCGAGCAGTGCCAAGGCGGCTTCACCTGAAGCGGCTTTGGCATTGGCTGTCAGCGATAATTGCATCGGCTCGGAACCGGCCAGTGTCCCTTTTGATGATCCGGCAACAGACAGGATCAGCGCGCCGCTCTGGCCATTCAGGCTGAAAGAAAATTCGGCAATATCGGATTTTGCACCATCGACCGGATTGCTCCCCGCCTTGACACGACTGCCCCGCGATTTGGTATCTTTTACTTCTGTTTTCTCGGTTCCGGCATCGTCAGTTTTCTGCGCATGCGCTCCGTCCCCGAACAGGTTAACCGCATTCACAAGCAGATCGAGCTTGGTGCCGGAGAACAAATCCGGATAGGCATTGGCTCTGGCGGAAAGCGCAGAAATAAGAGGCTCACGCGGGAAAGCTGCATCGAGCTGACGCAAGACAGGGCTGAGATCATCGGCCAGAATTGTCGCATCAAGTGACGCATTGACCGAATTATCAAACGGCCGCAATGATCCGGTTGCAGAAACGGTTGCGCCTTCCAGACCACTGACCAGCAGCTTGTCAAAATCCAGCTTGCCATTGCTCAGACGAAATGCAGTATCCAGCTGTTCCGCTTCCAGCCCTGCAAATTTAACGGGGCCTGCCTTTAGATTGACCGTCAAGTTTTCACCGGCAAGTGCCGAAAGATCACCTTCACGCAGGAACATGCCGCTCAGCAACTGCATTGTACCTGCATCCAGAGCTTTACCCTGAATATTCAGGACCGAAGATGCCGCGCGGCTTTCCCCGCCGCTGCGTTCAAAACTACCCTGCAGAACGGTTTCGCCCAGCACAATTTCCAGATCATCGACACGCTGGGCATCTTTATTCAGATTAATCTTGCCGGAAAATCCGGCGGCAGGAACCTGCCCCGCCAGCGCTTTGCCGCTATCACCGGACAACCATGAAGCAAATCCGGCAGGCTGGCGCGAAGCCAGCAGGAAACTGCCGTCAAAACCGAAATTTGCCCCGAGCTGCAATTTGCCCTTGGCCTCAATCTGGGTACGCCCCGGAAGATCAGCCTGTAACTGACTGATATTCCATGAATCCTTGTCCGGTTCAGCACGGATAATCACAGAGCGGATAGTTGTGCCGCTTGCCACAATAGCTGGCAGTCGCAGATCAATATTGCCCGGAATATCCGGCACCGGAATACGCTCCAGCAATGTCTGCAAGAAATCAATTTTCTGACGGAAGGACATCACCGGCTGCGTCGGTGCAACAGTCTCATCTTTGAGGCTGACATCCGGCTTCATCCCGTCAAGATAGACCTGCTGGCCATCCGCACTAATCATGAAATGCGGGTTCTCAGCCAGATCAAGCTGTGCCTTACCGTTAATCACATAAGGAGCATCGGCATCGCCCTGCTCCATCCGGAATTCTTCAATATTGAAGCCGCTGTTCTGTGCTTCGAATTTTCCGGTCAGCCGCAACTTATCAAGGGTAACGCCCTGTTTTTTCCGCTCTTCATCGCTCAAGGTAAGAAAAGAAAACTGCCCTTTATAAACAGGCTTGCCGTCAGCAACCGTTACATCACCTTCTGTATCCAGCGTCAGCGGCAGATCAGAAGGACGCAGACCGATGCGCAAACGCAGCGGATTGTCCCGCTTTTTCTCAGCAGTATTGATATCAACATTGAAAACCTGCCCGTCGGCCTGCAATGTGCCGTTGATACGCCACGGCCCCATCAAACTGTCCGCAGACAGGGTGGCATTGATGGACTGTAATTCCTGACGACGCCCGCGCACTTCATCCTGCAGCGTAATCTGCCCGTCGCGTAAAGTCAGCTTTTCCAGCTTTATTCTGGAGCCGGCCAGATCACTGTTTTCCGGTAAAACCCAGTTGAGATGTCCCTGTTTGTCCAGCCCTGCAAAAAGATGCGGTTTTTCCATCCGCATATCAAAGATCAGAATTTCACCGCGCAAGAAGGGCATTAATTCCGCGTCCATGGAAAACTGATCCATGGTCAGGGCACTCTGACCGTTTTTCCCTTCAACGCGCACATCAGAAAAAGTAACGGACGGAAACGGAAAAAGCCGTGCTTTGGCTGTCCCGTTCACATGCACCGGCCGGCCTAAAATCCGGCTGGCTTCCAGTTCAAAACGGTCGCGATAGCCTGTCCAGTCGATAAAAGGCGGTACGACCAGCGCCAAAGTCAGCACCAGTACCAGCAAACCACCAATAGCAACGAACAAACGCCCCAAAGTCTCACTCCGGCTGAGTACAGCCATCTGCTAACAAAACTGCTTTGCAGTCATTGTCATTTATGAATCACATTTCAGCGCGCACCATAGCGGCTCGCAGCCTGCGACAACAAGGTAATTTCACCATGACAAAGGCTGTATGCACCTGAATAGAGCCGTAAACTCGTGCCCAAAGATAAGGACACGGCTTGATCCTCTGGTATCTAACCGCTACAGCTGTCACATGACAGCCAATATCATTTTGTTTTCATATCTTCGGCCGCTTACGCTTCACACCCGAATTGACTTTATATCTGTGACATTATCATGAATTATTCAACGTCCGAGACCAATTCCCAACTTATGGAAACCATTCCTGATTTCTATGAGACAGCCGTTTTCAAGCGGGATATTTTCTCGGAAACCCGTGCAGGCTATTTTGTCGGCGAGCCGGAAACCCGTATCATCCGCCGTGTTGTCAGCGCAGCTCCGTGGTGGTCAAGTCCGCTGGCATGGTGGCTGGCGCGCCGTGAAATCCGCGGCCTCAAAAAGGTACGCGGCATCAAAGGCACACCGCAGCTTCTTGCAACAGACAAACACGGCTTGTTCCGCACATGGACAGACGGCACGCCACTGCATCTGGCTCGTCCGTCCCATCGCGAATGGTATTTATCTGCCCACCGTATTCTGCGTGATATGCGCCGCATGGGCGTTACTCATAATGATCTGCAAAAGCCGCAAAACTGGCTGATGACGCCGGAAGGTGAAGCCGCTGTGATCGACTTCCAGCTGGCTTCCGTGCATCGCCGTCGCGGCGCCTATTACCGGTTGATGGCCTATGAGGATTTCCGCCACCTCATCAAACAGAAGCGCAATTTCGCACCTGATCTGATGACACCAACGGAAAAGCGCATTCTGGCACGCCGGTCGCTGCCGTCACGTATCTGGCTGGCAACAGGCAAAAAAGTCTATAATTTCGTTACGCGCGGCATTTTCAACTGGTCTGACGGTGAAGGTACCGGTGACCGTATTGATAATGAAGGTCCGGCAATTATTGCAGCGCTGAAATCCGATCCGCGCGTGAAAGATGTATCTCTGAGCCTCTATTCCCTGCCTGCAAAAGGTGTGGGGATTTATGCTTTTGTTGAAACACTCAATGCGGACGAAAAGTCACTGCGTGCACGACTTAAAGGTTATAAAGTCGAGCTGATCCAGCCGGTTGCCCATTTGCCGCGCCGTGAGGACGGCACTGTGCGCGAAGATATTCTGCGCCTTGTTGCTATGAACCAGATGACAGAACTGGACGATCTTCTGCTGCGCGAGCCGGGTATGCGCCCGCTGGTGGAAGCGCTCGCCGCGCATCGTCTCAATTTTACGGATCGCCGTATCACGCAGATGGAATAGTATTTTCCAGCCTGTAAATTTTAAAAAACGCAACAAATAAAGTGCCTGCAAGCTCTGCAGGTACTTTATTTGTTCTGGTCTATGGCGTTTCGCTTAAGAATCATTACATTCGGAACTATGTCAGACTTTCCAGACGATATTCCCTTCTTCGGGGAGCCGGATGTACCGGCTACACCTAAACCGCAATCTGGTCCAAAAGCCGGGATTGCCGCGCGGGCTATGCAGGCGCGCAACCAGCAACGCGGTGAACCAGATTATCTGCAAGGGCTAAACCCTGAGCAGCGGCAGGCGGTCGAAACGACTGAAGGGCCGGTTCTGGTTCTGGCCGGTGCGGGCACCGGCAAAACCCGTGTTCTGACCACACGTATTGCGCATATTATTCAGCAGAGTCTGGCATTCCCAAGTCAGATCCTCGCCGTGACCTTTACCAATAAAGCAGCACGCGAGATGAAAGAGCGTATCGGCCATCTTCTTGGCGGTGCGGTTGAAGGTATGCCATGGCTTGGCACATTCCACTCCATCGGAGTGAAGATGCTGCGCCGTCACGCGGAACTGGCCGGACTGCGCTCTGACTTTACTATTCTTGATACGGACGATGTAATCCGCCTGCTCAAGCAGCTTATTCAGGCTGAAGGGCTGGATGACAAGCGTTGGACGCCGCGCTCCTTCTCGATGATGATCGATGGCTGGAAGAATAAAGGCTATGGCCCGTCTGAAATTTCGGAGGGTGATGCCCGTGCTCTTGCCAATGGCAAAGGACGTGAACTTTATTATGCCTATCAGGAACGGCTGAAAACGCTGAATGCCTGTGATTTCGGTGATCTTCTGCTGCATCCGATCCGGATTTTCCGCAAACATCCGGACATCCTGCGCGAATATCACGCAAAATTCCGTTATATTCTGGTGGATGAGTATCAGGATACCAACACCGCACAATATATGTGGCTGAGACTGCTGGCGCAAAGGCCTAGCTCTAACGCAAACACCCAATCAGCATCAACACAACCACATAGCACTCCCAACGCGACCGACTGGTCGTCGGCTGACTTTTCAGCCGCCCCTGCGGAGCGCAGCCGCGCTAGCGGCGACAGCGTGAGCACAAATAAAACAACACAACAGATTAACATCTGTTGTGTTGGCGATGACGATCAGTCGATCTATGGCTGGCGCGGGGCTGAAGTCGACAATATCCTGCGCTTTGATAAGGATTTTCCGGGCGCAACGATTATTCGTCTTGAGCGCAATTACCGTTCCACACCACATATTCTCGGTGCGGCTTCCTATCTGATCGCCCATAATGAAGGGCGCTTTGGCAAAACACTGCTGCCGCAGGCTGCGAGTGAAGATGACCAGAAAGTGCATGTGCATGCGGCTTGGGATTCCGAAGAAGAAGCCCGTGCGGTCGGCGAAGAGATCGAACAGGCGCAGCGTCGCGGCCATTTGCTCAATGACATGGCTATTCTGGTGCGCGCTTCGTTCCAGATGCGCGAGTTTGAAGACCGTTTCGTAACACTCGGCTTGAATTACCGCGTTATCGGCGGCCCGCGTTTCTATGAGCGTCAGGAAATCCGCGATGCGATGGCTTATTTCCGCGTTGTTGCCCAGCCTGCCGATGATCTGGCCTTTGAGCGTATCGTCAACACGCCGAAACGCGGTCTTGGTGAAGCCAGCCTGCGTTTGGTGCATGATTATGCACGCGCAAAAAATATGCCGATGCTGCAGGCAGCAGAAGATCTGATTGCCACGGAAGAGCTGAAACCCAAAGCCCGCTCGGCACTGCGTGAAGTGGTTGAGAACTTCCGGCGCTGGCAGGGATTACTGGATAACAAGTCCCATACGGAACTGGCCGAGATCATTCTCGATGAATCCGGTTATACGGCGATGTGGCAGAATGACCGCTCTGCCGAAGCACCGGGGCGTCTGGAAAACCTCAAAGAACTCATCCGCTCCATGGAAGAATATGAAAGCCTGCGCGGCTTTCTCGAACATGTGGCTCTGGTCATGGATACGGAACAGAATGAAGGCATGGATGCTGTCAGCATCATGACCCTTCACTCGGCCAAAGGGCTTGAATTTCAAACTGTGTTCTTACCGGGCTGGGAAGAAGGCCTCTTTCCGCATCAGCGCGCGCTGGATGAAGGCGGTCGCTCAGGGCTAGAAGAAGAACGCCGTCTGGCCTATGTCGGCCTGACCCGCGCCAAGAAAAATCTGCATATCTGGTTTGTGTCCAACCGCCGTATTCACGGCATGTGGCAGACCACGATCCCGTCCCGCTTTCTTGAAGAATTGCCGGAAGAGCATGTGGATATTGCGGAATCCGACAGTTCCTATGGCGGCGGTTATGGTCAGTCACGCTTTGATGCCGTGGGACGCGGTGATCCATTTGCCAATTCCTATTCCACACCGGGCTGGCAGCGGGCGCAGCAAAACCGCTCCGATGCCACGCGCAACAATTGGGGCTCCCGCTCCGGTGCTAATGTTGAGCGCATCGGTTATGGCGAAACAGATTCCGGCTTCGGTGCCGGTCGCGGCTCGGTCAAAGGCAAAGTGATTGACGGCGAGCTGGTGGCAAAATCCGTTTCCTCAACGCCGTCAGACTTTAAGGTCGGCGACCGTGTTTTCCATATGAAATTCGGCAACGGCAATGTCGCCTCAATTGATGGCAACAAGCTGACCATCGACTTTGACCATGCCGGACAAAAACGCGTCATCGACAGCTTTGTGAAACGGGTATAAAAATCTGCGGACGCTTGAGTTTAGAAATAATATTCTAACATTGATATGTATGAGAGTATAACTTCATCAAGTCGCTACGCAACGCAGCATAACATTGCTTAACCGAGCCATGAATCTCCGTTAAATTTCGAACCAACGAGCGAAGGAGCAAATTTGCCCCTTCGCTTCACTTGTTTTGAAAGAAAAATTCATGTCCGTCGCTCATGTGAAAAAATCTTCTGCGCAGGCCAAGCCACTCTATCTGAATTTCGGTTTTCAGGTATTGACGGCGATGATTATCGGCCTGCTGCTCGGTCTCGTTGCCCGCAATATGGGGCCTGATATCAACGGCAATGCCAACTGGCTGTCTGTCACCCTGCAAACAATCGGCTCGATCTTTGTGCAGATGCTGCGTGCGCTTGTGCCGCCACTGGTTTTCACCGCGATTGTGGCCTCTATCGCCAATCTGGCTGCGCTTAACAATGCCGCCAAACTGGTCTGGCAGACCCTGCTGTGGTTCGCCATCACATCCTTTATCGCTGTGCTGATCGCTATTGCGCTGGGTCTGATTATTCAGCCGGGTATCGGCTCCGGTGTTGCCGCAGAAGCCGCCAAAGCACCTGCCTCTTCCGGCTCATGGCTCGACTTCCTTAAAGGTCTGGTGCCTGCCAATATGCTCGGCCTTGAAGCCAGCACCAAACTTGGCAAAGATGCTGCCACCACTTCGCTGAACTTCAACGTGCTGCAGATCCTTGTTATCGCCATTACTTTCGGCGTTGCGGCGCTGAAAGCCGGTGATGCTGCCAAGCCTTTCCTCGCCTTCAACCAGTCTTTGCTCGTTGTGGTGCGCAAAATTCTGTGGTGGGTTATCCGCCTCACCCCGCTCGGCACAATCGGCCTGCTTGGCCGCGCTGTTGCCCAATATGGCTGGGAAACACTGGTTCAGCTCAGCTGGTATGCCGCAGCCGTCTATATTGGTCTGGCAATCGTGCTGTTCGTGGTCTATCCGGCTATCCTGATCTTCCACGGCCTGAAACCATCGCGTTTCTTTGCCGGTGCATGGCCTGCAATCCAGCTGGCTTTCGTATCCCGTTCTTCCGTTGGCACACTGCCGGTAACTGAAGCCGTGACCGAGCGTAATCTGGGTGTGCCGCGTGAATATGCAGCTTTTGCTGTGCCTCTTGGCGCCACCACTAAAATGGACGGTTGTGCTGCAATCTATCCGGCGATTTCGGCGATCTTCATCGCGCAATATTTCGGCCTGCCGCTCGGCCTTCAGGAATATGTGCTGATCGCATTTGTCTCGGTACTGGGTTCGGCTGCAACTGCCGGTCTCACCGGTGCGGTAGTGATGCTCACCCTCACACTCTCCACCCTCGGCCTGCCGCTGGAAGGTGTCGGCCTGTTGCTGGCGATTGACCCTATCCTCGATATGGGACGCACCGCTGTTAACGTTGCCGGTCAGGCACTGGTACCGGCCGTTGTTGCCAAGCGCGAAGGTATTCTTGATGAAGCTGTCTATAACAGCGAAAAGAATATCGACGATATCGATCCGTCACATCTGACAGCGCAAGGCGTTGCTGCTTAAAACAACCTAAAACAAAAAAGCCGGAGGAAACTCCGGCTTTTTTATTATCCGCCGGTCGCCACATCATAGATCAGTTTCAGGTTCAGCACGATCACGATCAGTGCCACAATCCATGCCGCCCCTGTCAGCCATAAAGGCGCGCGCAGAGCACCCATCTTTTTACGGTCTGATGTAAACAAGATCAGCGGTACAATGGCGAATGGCAGCTGCAAACTCAGCACCACCTGACTGAGGATCAGCAGATTGGCAGTGCCTTTATTGCCATAGAGCATCGTCACAATAATCGCCGGTATAATAGCAATACCGCGCGTAATCAGCCGTCGCAGCCATGGCCTAATGCGGAAATTGATAAAACCTTCCATCACGATCTGCCCCGCCAGTGTCGCCGTTACTGTCGAGTTCAATCCCGCACAGAGCAGCGCAACACCAAACAGGATTGGTGCCAGCGTGCTGCCGAGCAGAGGCGCGATCAGGGCTTCCGCCTGCTCAATCTCCACCACATCAGTACGTCCAACCTTGTGAAAAGTCGCTGCGGCCAGAATAAGAATAGACGCATTGACGGCAAGAGCCAGCATCAGCGCAATGGTGGAATCCCATGTGGAATAGGTAATAGCCTCGCGTTTTTCCTCTAAATTACCGCCATATTTACGCGTTTGCACAATGCCTGAATGCAAATAGAGATTATGCGGCATCACCGTTGCGCCAATAATCCCCAGCGACAGATACAGCATTTCCGGATTGGTCACGATCTCGGTTGTCGGTGCAAAGCCACGGATTACAGCGCCCCAATCGGGATCAGCCAGCGCAATCTGCACCAGAAAACACAAAGCAATAATGCAAAGCAAAACCAGCACATAGGCTTCAATCCAGCGGAACCCCTTGCTCTGCATATATAGCACGACAAAAACATCAAGCGCGGTCAGCAACACGCCGAGTTCCAGCGGCATACCAAACAACAGATTAAGCGCAATCGCCGTGCCGATCACCTCGGCAAGGTCGGTGGCACAAATAGCAATCTCCGCGCCGATCCATAAGAACCATGCCATCGCCGGAGAATAAGCATCGCGGCAGGCCTGCGCCAGATCGCGCCCCGTTGCCACAGCCAGACGCGTGCAAAGCGATTGCAGCAGAATAGCCATGATGTTGGAAACCAGCGCCACAACCAGCAGCGTATAGCCAAAGCGCGCACCGCCGGCGATAGACGTCGCCCAATTACCTGGGTCCATATAGCCGACTGCCACCAGATAGCCCGGCCCTGCAAAGGCTGCAAATTTTCTCCACCGCGCGCCATGACGCGGAACTGCAATGGAACCATTGACCTCAGCCAGCGATTTCGCTGCCGGTTCCTGACGCCATGCGCCGAAATTATCAGCACTTTCTGCCAGTGGAAATTCATTTTTCTTCATGAAAAATCTTCGCGCACAAATGATAATGAAACTCATTTGCAACTAAATGCCTGATTTTTCCTGTCGTCAAGAAAAAACAATTCCCCGTATCGTGACAGGGAAATACAGGCATAAAAAATGCAGGTTAGAGCGCCGTGCGCACTCTTGGGTGCACAAAGGTCGCTCTAACACGTAAAAATTACGCTTCAGAACCGGCATTTAAAAAAGCGCTTATTGCGGCTTACCTTTTTCCCACATCACATCCCCGCGATAAAGCGGCACGGTTGAGAGCGATGTTTTGGCAGAACCATCCTGCACCTGTGAAGCATGTGCCAGATAAATCAGTGTATTATTGGTCTGATCATAAATGCGGGTAATCACCAGCTTCTTCCAGATCAGGCTGGTGCGCTCGGAAAATACCCGCTCACCGCCTTTGCCGAGCTTGATATCTCCGATGGTAATCGGCCCTGTCTGCTCACAGGAAATCGACGCATTGGACGGGTCTTCAAACCAATTCCCTTTCTGCAGCCGGTCGATCATACCACGAGAGAAAGATGCCAGATGACAGGTCACACCCTGCACTTTCGGATCGCTGACCGCATCAATCACAATATCATTGCCGAGCCAGTCCACGCCAACTTTGCCGATTTCCTCCGCCTGCACCACGCTTATGCTTGTCAAAGGAGACAAGGCCAGCATTGCACCCAGAGCTGTAACGGTCAGAAATTGCTTCATAAACATCTCCTGCATTCAGATTTGAATCAAATATGGAGTGACTTACGCATCCCCCGCCAAAGGCAGCCATTTATCGAGAAAAGCATTAATCTCCATGGTCTGAATATCCGGCAGCGCTTTATAAATCATCTCCACCGGCCAGTCCCACCATGCACTCTGCAACAGGCACTCAACGGTCTTTTCATCAAAACGCGGTCGCAGAATTTTTGCAGGTACACCGGCAACAATCATATAGGGTGGCACATCTTTAGATACCACTGCGTTAGCCCCGATCACCGCACCGGTGCCAATGCTCACACCGGGCAAAATCACCGCGCCATGACCAATCCAGACATCATTACCGATCGTCACCCGTCTTGAGGAACGGTGCGCACGATAATCCATATCCACGCCGATATTGCGAAAATATTCATTCGGCCGGTAGGTCATTTTATGCATGGTCAGACGCTGCATCGGATGTTCCAGCGCATTGATCCGCACATTGGAAGCAATGGAGCAGAAATGCCCGATCTCAGCATAAATCCCCTCGCCGTTGCGCTCCAGATAGGTAAAATTGCCGATCTGCACATCACGCAGGATCACCCGTTCAGCGATTTCGGTATATTGTCCGAGTTTAACGGATTTCAGCTGCGCGCTCGGATGAATTTTCGGCTGCACATCACGCGAAAACTGCAAAACATCCTCACTCATCACGTTTTATTCCTGCATAAGTTCAATTTCAAAAATTTCTGAAATTTCATAAAAGATGGGAAAATCACACAGACAGCCTTTGCCAAACTGCCACAAGCCAGCTATAACATTATTATGACGACAGCTGATAGACAGGCCAACGGACACGAAAGCAGAAAATTGCTTTGGATTAGCGGCGTGGTATTAATCACCGCTCTGGCCGCTGGCGCTTTGTTTGCAGGCTGGATGAATTACAGCGACACCATATTCATGACCATGCTCATGGATGGTATTTCATGGTGCTTCTGAGGATCTGATTTATGCGTAAATATCTTCCCGTTCTGGTGCTGTTTGTTGCCGCCTTCACAATCGGCATTGTCGGCTTTCAGGCCTATCGTGACAAACAAATGGCCTCCGGCGAAGAGAGCCCTTATGGCGGCGCGTTCAAACTTGTCTCTATGAATGGCAGTGAGATTACCGATCAGTCTCTGCGCGGCAATCCTTCAGTCGTGTTTTTCGGCTATACCCATTGTCCGGTTGTCTGCCCGACCACCCTCTTCGATCTCGACAGCTGGCTGAAAGAGCTCGGCCCTGAAGGCGCGGCTATTCGCGGCTATATGGTCACTGTTGATCCTGAGCGTGACACACCGGAATATATTCAGAAATACATTACCAATGTCTCCGACCGTATCACCGGTATTACCGGCGATCCGAAGGACATTGCTGCGATGCTGAAGTCCTACAATATCTACGCCAAGAAAGTTGATGAAGACGGCGAAAATTACACGATGGATCACACTGCATCTATCCTGCTTCTCGACAAGAACGGCCGTCTGCGCTCAACCATCGCCTATGGCGAACCGTCAGAAACAGCAATTTCCAAGCTGAAACGTCTGGCAGCAGGCTGATTATAGCGGATAGCATTCGCATCTGACCAAGCTTCGTGATAGAGCAGTTTTCCTGAGTAAGGAAACTGCTCTATTCTTTTTTATAACTCCAATTCAGAGACCCCACATGGCACAGTACCGCTTATATCTCACACGGGACAAAGATCAGGCTGAGCAGATTTTCGATCTGCTGGAACCGGTATTTGAAGAAGACGGTCTGCCGCTGGCCAATACTGAAATTGATGAAGACAAGCAGATTTATGAAATCTCGCTTTATACCGAAGACAAAGCCGGAGCCGATGAAGCCCTGCCGCGCATGGCCGCTTGTCTGGGTCTGAAACCGGAAGAAATCGGCGTGGAAGAACTGCCGGATATTGACTGGGTTCTGCATTCTCTCGAAGGTCTGAAGCCTGTTCGCGCCGGTCGCTTCTTTGTTCACGGCTCCCATGACCGCGACAAGCTGCAGGATGGCGATATCGGCATTGAAATCGATGCAGGTCTTGCTTTTGGTACAGGCCATCACGGCACTACCGCCAGCTGCCTTGAAATGATCGAAGAAATTGTTGCGCTTGAAGAGCCGAAAAATGTGCTGGATCTCGGCACCGGCAGTGCGGTTCTGGCCATTGCCGTTGCCAAACTGCGCGATATTCCTGTTCTGGCTACCGACATTGATCCTGTTGCGGTCGATGTGGCGCAGGAAAATGTGGAGAAGAACGATGCGGATAAATGGGTTTCCACCCTCACCGCCACCGGCTTTGACAATCCGGAAATGCAGGCACGTGCGCCATTTGATCTGATCGTCGCCAATATTCTTGCCAATCCGCTGATTGAACTGGCAAGCGAGATGCGCGCCCATGTGAAAGATAATGGCTCGCTGATCCTCTCCGGCATTCTGGAAACCCAGCGCGACAGTGTGATTGCAGCTTATGAAGCGGCAGGCATTGAGCATCACAAAACTATTTACAAAGAAAGCTGGGTTGCTCTTCACCTCAAGCCAAAGCTCTGATTATAATGAGGGTCTAACCTTTTTCAGGATCAGAATCTCATGTTTCAGAACTTTGAAGTCAGCAGCAATCCGGCAACCGGTGCGCCGCGTGTAGCCAAATTGCGCGAGGAACTGAACCGTCTTCAGTTGGACGGTTTTCTTGTGCCACGCGCCGATGAGCATCAGGGCGAATATGTACCGCTGCGTGCTCAGCGCCTTGGCTGGCTGACAGGCTTCACCGGTTCTGCCGGTGCAGCGCTGATCCTGAAGAATAAAGCCTATGTCTTTGTTGACGGACGCTACACATTGCAGGTGCGCACCCAAACCGATCCGGCCGTGTTCGACATTGAAAGTCTGGTCGACAATCCGCCTGCCTCATGGCTGGAGAAAAACGGCAAAGGTCTGGTCATCGGTTTTGATCCTTGGCTGCACACAATTGCAGAAACCCGCGCACTGAAAGCAGCACTCGAGGCACAGGGCGGCCAGCTCGTACCGGTGCAGGACAATCTGGTTGATCTGGTCTGGACTGACCAGCCTGCCGCCCCGCTTGAACCCGTGACTATTCAGCCGCTGCAATATGCCGGTCAGGAGCCACGTGCCAAACTGAACAGCTTGAGTGAAGCAGTTGAGAAAAGCGGTGCCTCAGCCACTATTCTGACAGACCCCGCCTCCATCGCATGGGCGTTTAATATTCGCGGCCGCGATGTCAGCAATACACCGCTGCCTTTGAGCTTTGCACTGATTGCGGCTGACGGCCAGCACATTCTGTTTATCGATAAGCGCAAGCTGCCGATTGAAACCGAAGCCTATCTGACGCAGCTGACCAAAATCACTGCGCCAAACCAGATGGAAAACACGCTGGCTCAGCTGGCAGGTGAAGGTGCAAGCTTCATGCTTGATCCTGCACTGGCTGCGGAAAAGCTGCGCATGATTATCACGCAGGCCAATGGCACTGTGATTGAAGGCACCGACCCTGCCCGCCTGCCCCGCGCCATGAAGAACAAAGCCGAACTGGACGGCTCCCGTGCCGCCCATGAGCGTGACGGCGTGGCCATGGTCAAGTTCTTCTCATGGCTCGACAGCCAGCCTGCCGGCAGCGTAGACGAAATCAGCGCCGCTCAGCAGCTGGAAGAAAGCCGTCGCACAGTCGGCGAAATGTTCCAGAAGCCTCTGGAAGATCTGTCCTTTGACAGTATCTCCGGCGCAGGGTCTGACGGAGCAATCATCCATTACCGCGTCAATACCGATACGAACCGCAAGCTCAAAGATGGCGAGCTGTATCTGATTGATTCCGGTGCGCAATATCGTGACGGCACCACGGATATCACCCGTACTGTGGCGATTGGTGAAGTCTCTGCTTTTGAGAAGAAGACTTTCACACTGGTGCTGAAAGGTGTTATTGCGCTATCCCGCCTGCGTTTTCCTGTCGGCACACGTGGTCAGGATATTGATGCCTTTGCCCGTGCCGCTCTCTGGCAGCATGGCTATGACTATGCACATGGCACCGGCCACGGCGTTGGTTCTTATCTCGCTGTGCATGAGGGGCCGCAGAGCATTTCCAAGCGCGGTGCGCAGGAACTCAAAACCGGCATGATCCTCTCCAATGAGCCGGGTTATTACCGCCCGGGCGAGTTCGGTATCCGTATTGAAAATCTGATTATCGTCAAAGAGCCGCAAGCAATTGATGGCGGCGATATCGCAATGCATGAGTTTGAAACACTGACTTTCTGCCCGATTGATCGTCGCCTCATTGATGTTTCATTGCTCAATGCAGATGAGCTGGCATGGCTCAACGATTATCATGCACAGACACGCGACAAGCTGCTGCCGCATTGCTCGGAAGCCGAAAAGAGCTGGCTGATTGCAGCGACCGAAGCTCTGTAAAGCCCTGCCATACAGACATAAAAAAACCGGCGATTTCGCCGGTTTTTTATTATCAATATCATACCGATCTCAGAACGGCATATATTGGCGCAGCAGCACAATCAGCACACCGCCGAAAATACACAGTGGAATAATACCGATGCGGAATGCCGCCAATGTGCAGAGCACCATGGTCAGAAACTCTTTCCACCCCGCATTGAAGGCAGCCGGAGCAACAAGCGTTGTCAGCACTGCCGCAGGCACGGCATTGAGGCCGGCCTCAACGCGGTAATGTACACGCTCAAACTGCGAGAGAATGAGATGTCCGCCGATACGGGTGATATAGGTCAGCACAGCTGCGCCGAAAATAATCCATACAGTTGAAGACATTACTGCACGTCCTTCACAGTTTTCACCGGTTCATCATCCAGCGTAATCACGGTTTCACGGCCAGACAGCGGCTTGGCAATCACAACAGCCATAACAATACCGCCGATTGCACCAACGGTGACATGCCACGGCGAGCCGATCCAGAAATAAGCAGCAACGGAAGTCACGGAACTCGCCGCAACAATCGGGAACCAGTTTGTACGGGAGCGAAAGCCCATCACCAGACCGAGGAAGTAAATTGGCAGCAGCATATCAAGACCGATGGCTTTCGGGTCGCCGATCATGCCCCCGAAAGTCGCACCAATATAGGCTTCAATCACCCAAGACAGATAAAGCGGAATAGCCAGCCCCATATACCAGACAAAGGTAATCGGCTTTTTCTGCTCGGCCTGCTTTTCGCTTTCCGCATATTGAACATCGGTCAGGAAAAAGAAGGCCACAATCTGCTGCAACGGCGTGAAATGCTTAATCAGCCGTCCTGTACCTGCGGAATACAACACATGGCGGAAATTCACTGCGAAAATCGACAGCAGGATCATCCATGGTGCAACATGTTTTCCAAACAGCTCCATGCCCACCAACTGGCTGGCACCGGCAAACAGTGCCGCGCTCATCCATACCGATTCACTGACATTCAGGCCGTTATCAACGGCAACAACACCAAACAAAATGCCAAAAGGCGCGACCGCCGCCATAACCGGCCCGCCGCGTCTTGCACCATCCCAGAATTGTGCAAGTTTACCTGTCTGGGTACCAGACAGGATTTTTGGATTACATCCATCCATCATCATTACCAGTATTTTTCAAACGCGCCTTAAAGCCCGCGTTTACATTTGAGGAATGGACTAAAGCAGAAAACTGCTCTCCGTTCCCACACTGGTTATGAATAGGCTGATGCATAAAACCAATCAAGTGCAGGGCAGACACACCTGCCCTGTCATAAAAGGTAATATTTAATCCGCACCAACAAGCGTAAACCACGCATCTTCGTCGATCACCTCAATGCCCAGCTCCGCAGCTTTGGTGAGTTTTGAGCCTGCCCCGGGCCCTGCAACCACCAGATCTGTCTTTTTTGAAACCGAACCCGCTGCTTTTGCGCCATAGCGCTCCGCCATGGTCTTGGCTTCATCACGCGACATGCGCACCAGCGATCCGGTGAAAACGATGGTTTTACCGGCAACCGGTGATCCGCTCACGATTTCGTGAACTTCATCCAGCGGCGTCACTTCGGCCAGCAATGCATTCAGCACTTCCGTGTTATGCGGCTCCTGATAGAAGTCCACAATCGCCTCAGCAACAATTGTGCCGATGCCTTCCACATCCGTCAGGTCACGCCATGCATCATTGCCCTTGTCGCTCTTTTCCTGCGGCACCAGAGCGGCCAACGCCACTTCTGCCAGCTTGGCATAAGAACCAAAGGCGCGTGCCAGTTTCTTGGCATTGACCTCACCGACATGGCGGATACCAAGCCCGAACAGAAAACGGCTGAGCGCAATCTCACGCCGCTCATTAATCGCGGCATAGAGTTTTTTCACCGATGTCGCACCGAAGCCTTCAATATTTTCCAGCTTCTTTAGCGATACAGCCTGTCGTTTTTCCAGCGTGAAAATATCTGCCGGTGTGCGGATTTTTAAACTCTCATCCTCAGCATTGAAGAAGAATTCGACCTGCTTTTCGCCCAAACCTTCAATGTCGAAAGCATTACGCGAAACGAAATGGCGGATACGCTCAACTGCCTGCGCCTCACAGATCAGACCGCCGGTGCAACGGCGCACCGCTTCACCTTCTTCACGCACCGTATGGCTGCCACAGACAGGGCACAGACGCGGGAATTCATAGGCAACACTCTCCGCAGGGCGTTTATCGGCGACAATATCCACGATCTGCGGGATCACATCACCGGCACGTTGAATAATCACCGTATCGCCAACGCGGATATCGCGCCCTTCACGCAACGCATTGCCCTTCTGGTCAAACCCGCGAATATAATCCTCATTATGCAGCGTGGCATTGGTCACCACCACGCCCCCGACAGTGATCGGCTCCAGACGCGCAACAGGCGTCAGCGCACCGGTACGGCCGACCTGAATATCAATGCCTTTGAGAATGGTGAAAGCACGCTCTGCCGGAAATTTATGCGCAATTGCCCAGCGCGGGCTGCGCGAAATAAAGCCAAGACGCTGCTGCAAAGCCAGATCGTCAATTTTATAAACAACGCCATCAATGTCATAACCGAGGGTGGCACGCTGTTCTTCAATCGCGTGGTAATGGGCAACCAGTCCCGGCACACTCTCAAAACGGCGCATCAGCGGATTGATGGTGAAACCATAGGATTTGAACTTTTCCACCATACCCATTTGCGTAGTGGCAGGCATTTCGCTCACTTCACCCCATGCATAGGCGAAAAACCGCAACACACGGCTGGCGGTGATTTTGCTGTCCAGCTGGCGCAGCGATCCTGCTGCCGCATTGCGCGGATTGGCAAAAACCGGTTTACCGTCTTTTTCCTGTTTTTCATTAAGCGCCGCAAAATCGGCATGGCTCATATAGACTTCACCGCGCACTTCCAGCACATCCGGCGCATCGCCTTTCAGCACCTGCGGAATATCGGCAATCGTGCGCGCATTATTGGTAACATTCTCGCCTACAGAGCCATCGCCGCGTGTCGCAGCACTGACCAGCCGTCCTTGTTCATAACGCAACGAGAGCGACAAGCCATCAATCTTCGGCTCTGCGGTTATACCGAGCGGGCTGCCCGGAAAGAGTTTTAGAAAACGGTAAATACGTCCGACAAATTCACCCACATCCTCATCGCTGAAAGCATTATCCAGCGACAGCATCGGCACATTATGGGTGATTTTGGAAAACTTATCTGAAGCCGCATAACCTGGGCTCAAAATTCGTTCCAAATATTTTTCTAACTTCGAATTGAACCGAGCAACAGATTTTGAAAACTCAACCAAAACATCAAAGGATGAATCAGAATATTTTGGCTTATCTAAAACATGATAATGATATTTCGCATCATCAATTTCTTTATCGAGTAATTCGATATAGTCTTTCAATAAAGCAGGTGTGTTTTTATAAAAGTTATGAATTAACTTTTTTTTTGTATCATTGTCTAAATTTTTATACTTAACATGAACACCATCATACAACGCATCAATAAAAACTTCCGGCATTTCTCTCAATGCCGCAACTATGCTGTTTTTATAAGCACGTGGCCTTACCAACAGCCAATCGTTCGCGATCAAGCCAACCTTTTGGTTATAGTTTAGCTCATCTGACACGTTTCTATGTTCATCAGTATGTTCACTATCTCGATGAACCATATCAAAAAACTCACTTACAGCATTAAAAATTCAGTTAAAAATAGCAAAAAAACGTACACAGGCCGTTAATGAAAATAGCCTCAACACCCCATATTTAAAATAGTTTGAATGCTACGAGTTTTCCCGCAGCAATCGTTCTGCGGCAGCACGGGCTTCATCAGTCACACTGGCACCGGCGAGCATACGCGCTATTTCTTCCTGACGCTCGGCCACTTCCATGGTGCGGATAGAGGTGCGCATCTGTTCGCTCTCCCCTTGCGCCTTGGCGATCAGGAAATGCGTTGTCGCACGTGCTGCCACCTGCGGCGCATGGGTGACAGACAGTACCTGCACATTGGAGGACAGTCGTGCGAGACGCTGGCCGATCGCATCAGCCACTGCACCGCCCACGCCCGTATCAATTTCGTCGAATACCAGTGTTGGTGCCGAGCCGCGATCAGCAAGAGCAACTTTGAGCGCCAGCAGGAAACGGGACAATTCACCGCCCGAGGCCACTTTCATCATTGGCCCTGCGCGTGTTCCCGGGTTGGTACGCACCCAATATTCAACAACATCAATACCTTCAGCACTGCGGTTTTCCGCATCGGTTTCGATATTGACGATAAATTCCGCACGCTCCAGCTTCAGCGCCGGCAATTCCTGCATCACAGCCTGCGTCAGCGACTGCGCAACCTGTGCGCGCTCTGCCGACAATGCAGACGCCGCCGCATCGTAGATTGCACGGTTTTCCTGAGCCTGCTTCTCCAGCTGCTCCAGCTTTTCCGCTCCGGCATCAAGATCCTGCAAATCCGCATCCATCTTGTCGCGCAATGCAGCCAGATTGGCCACCGGCACTGAGAATTTACGCGAAGCTGCACGCAGTGCAAACAAACGCTCTTCCACTGTCTCCAGCACACGCGGATCAAAATCAATCTCGCGCATTGCCGTATCAATACCGCTCTGCGCATCACCTAGGCGATCCAGCGCCTCGTCAATCGCTTTAATCACCGGCTCCAGCAGATGCGGTGCTTCCGGCATTTTGCGTTCAAGACGGCGCACCAATGCGGCCAAAGTCGGCACCGGCGATTCATGACCGGACAGCAGATCATTGGCTTCGCTCACATCTGTCGCAATCTTCTCGGACTTCATCATGATGGAGCGCTTTTCAGCCAGCTCATCTTCTTCGTCTTCTTGCGGATTGAGCTTATCAAGCTCTTCAGCCGAGGCGCGCAAATAATCCGCCTCACGCGCTGCGGCTTCCACTTTAGCGCGATGCTTGACCAGAGCACTCTCACTGTCGCGCCATTGCTTGTACAAGCGACGCAGCTGCAAAGTCTGCCCGTCCAGCCCGCCAAAAGCATCCAGCAATGTGCGGTGCAAATCTGTGTCGATCAGCGCACGGTCATCATGCTGACCATGAATCTCCACCAAATGACGACCAAGTTCACGCAGCAAGCCAACGCTTGCCGCCTGATCATTGATGAAAACACGCGAACGGCCGTCACTATTCTGCACGCGTCGCAGAATAATGTCGCCGTCATCATTGATTTCATTATCTTTGAGGAAATTACGGGCGGGATGATTGATGCCGACATCAAACACCGCCGTCACCTGCCCCTGCTCCGCTCCATGGCGCACAAGGGAAGCATCGCCTCTGGCACCAAGCGCCAGAGACAAACTGTCGAGCAAAATAGATTTACCCGCACCGGTTTCACCGGTGAGGACAGACAGACCTTTTTGAAACTCGATATCGAGTTTCTCAATCAGGACAATATCGCGGATCGACAGTTGCGCTAGCATGGCTGCCTTTTATAGCATTTTACAGTCAAATGGCCACATTGGGCATCGTATAAATGCGGGGAAACAATAAAGCAGAGCAGGCTGAAATTATCTTGTAATCACAACTTGCTCTTTTTTCATTAAGCGCCGCCAGTGATGAGCGAAGATGCTTTGGAAAGCCACGAACCGGTGTTTTCACGCGGCTCAAGACCACCACCCTGCAAGAGCTTATAGGAATCTTTATACCAAGGGCTGTCCGGGAAGTTCTTACCCAGAACCGCAGCAGCAGTCTGCGCTTCAGAGGTCAGACCCAGTGCAAAATAAGCCTCGGTCAGACGAGCCAGCGCTTCTTCCACCTGACGGGTGTTGGAATATTCCTCAACCACATTGCGGAAACGCTTGATCGCGCCGAGATATTCCTTGCGCTCAAGATAGTAACGGCCAACCTGCATATCCTTACCGGCGAGCTGGTCGCGGGCAAAGCGGATCTTGGTCTTGGCGTCTTCAACATATTCCGATTTCGGGAAACGATCGACAACTTCCTGCATCGCAGCAATCGCACGGCGGCTTGCCGCCTGATCGCGCGTAACATCCGGAATCTGACGGAAATAGCTCAGGCCGATGATGTAATAGGCATAAGCGGATTCGTCCGAAGTCGGATAAAGCGTGTTGTAGCGCTTGGCCATTGAAATGGCTTCTTCATAATTACCTTTGCGGTAATTGGTGAATGCGGACATCACCAGCGATTTACGCGCATATTCTGTGTAAGGATGCTGACGGTCAACAGCGGCGAATTTCTTCGACGCTTCGTCCAGACGTCCGGCTTCGAGATTGGCAAGACCTTCATTATAAAGCTTGTCAGCCGGATCAATGCTCTCGACATATTTGGACAGGTCAACATCTTTGTCACCGGAGGCACAACCTGCAAGCGCCATTGTCAGCACGACAGCACTGGTCGCCATAGCCAGCTTGGTCATTTTACGAATTTGAGAACCCTCAGCACCAGTAACATTGGCTGCAGTATCTGGGAATTTAGAAATCGTCATGCTGTCTCCGGTGTTTCGGCAACACAAATCATGGGCAAATCATTCCTGTGTCAGAGGGTTCATAAACCATAGCTGAGAACAATCGGCAATGTTAATACAAGTTTATTCGCACTGCTTCGAGACTGCAATGCCTGCCAGACACGACTTTTTCAACCCGTACAGTCATAAAACAGCAAATTCTCTTACAAACCGCCATCACACTGCATGTGTTCGCGGCTCAATTAAGGCTGACAGAACAGACTCTCAAAGAATCATTGAGTAATTTGTCCTGATTATCATTTATAGTTGTGTGCTGTGTTCTTCAGATAACAAAAACTCAGCTTTCCAGCCGATAGTGATCCGGTTTTTCCAGCAATGTCTTCACCAGAAGCGCATTCAGCTTATGACCGCCGCGATAGGAGCGGAACAGGCCACAAAACGGATAACCTGCCAATGCCAGATCACCGACAGAATCCAGCAATTTATGACGCACGAATTCGTCCGGATAATACAATCCGTCAGGATTAAGCACCTCGCCCTCATCGCCGATAGCAATAGAATTTTCCAGCGACGAGCCAAGCGCCAGCCCCATTGAGCGCAGTTTTTCTACATCACGCATGAAGCCGAAGGTGCGTGCTTTAGCAATTTCACGCTCAAAAACATCCGCATCAAGATCAAAGCTGAAAGACTGACGGCCGATAGAGGCTACCGGAAAATCAATTTCCACCTCATAGCGGGTACCGTTATGCGGTGTAAACTCTGCCCAATTTTGTCCGTCTTCCACACGCACGGGTTTCAAAATAGTCAGATACTGACGCGGGGCATCCTGCTTCACTAATCCGGCCTTGCGGAATGCACTGATAAATTCAGCCGAACCGCCACCGAGGATCGGCACTTCAGGGCCGTCAATTGCAATAGTCAGATTATCAATGCCAAGCGCTGCAATCGCTGCCATCAAATGTTCAATCGTGCTGACACCGAAATCAGCCGAACCGATAGACGTATTCAGCGTTGTCGAACCAAGCGAGGCAGACAATGCAGGAATACTCTCACGCCGCCCCTCACTATTGTGACGAATAAAAACAATACCGTGGTTCACAGGCGCCGGACTGATATCCAGCGTAACAGGTTTGCCGCCATGCACACCAAATCCCGAGAGCGGGAATGAACCGGCTATTGTTTGCTGCATAGTTTTCATAACAATCCTGTTTCCTGTCTTATCTGCCAGTTTCATATAGGACGCACAGCCTCAAGGCTCAATCTTGTTTCCCGATAAAACACCAGCCTTAAAACAAAAAAACACCGCGTCCCTGATGAGAACGCGGTGAAATTTAAGCAAAAGGTATTTTATCAGATCAGTTGGCCTGACGGCGAAGGAACGCCGGAATTTCAAGCTGATCATCTTCAGAAGCCATGCGCGGCTGTGCACGACCCTGACTGTCAAGCTGACCGTTGCGCGGTGCATAGATCGAGGCATCCTGCGACAGCGGACGACGCTGTTCAGGGGCACGAGCCTGCATCGGAGCGGCTGGCATTTCACGTTTCTGAGCCGGTTCCAGACGGGCAGTCGGCTGTTCGTCATCACGACGGGACAGGCTGGCAGTCAGACGACGCAGCAGACCAAGCGGGCCGCGTTCTTCATGTGCCTGCTGTGCCGGCTGCGGAGCCGGTGCGCGACGGGCATTCATTTCCGCCTGAACAGCCGGAGGAAAGTCCGATACGCTTGGCATACGCGGAGCCTGACGCGGCTGCTGCGGAGCCAGAGCCGGATCCATGTGCTGCTGCGGCTGGAACTGCGGCTGAGGTGCCAGATTATGCGCTGGCTGCTGCATCTGCGGCTGAACCGGAGCCTGCATCTGCGGGCGCGGAGCGGCTGGCTGTTGACGCATTTCCATCATGTCTGGTGCAGGTGCCTGAAAAATACGGCTCTGCGGCTGGAAAGCAGCATCATTGGTAGCGGCTGGCGGCGCATAGGAGCGCTGCTCACCTTCACCCAGATGCAGGGACTGCTGAGCCGGAGCGGCGTGTTCAACAGGTTTAGCCTGAGCAACAGGCTGCTGAACAGGAGCCTGAGCGGCTGGCTGCGGAGCTGGTTTAGCTACTGGTTTCGCTGGCTGGCGAAATTCCAGCGGCGCAGGCGCCGCGTCTCCGATCTGCTTATCGATTCCGGTAGCAACGACAGAAACACGGATCACACCTTCGAGACCTTCATCGAAGGTCGCGCCGAGAATGATCATAGCATCCTGATCGACTTCTTCACGGATACGGGTAGCAGCTTCGTCAACTTCAAACAGTGTCATGTCACGGCCACCTGTGATCGAGATCAGCAGGCCGCGCGCACCGCGCATGGAGGTTTCATCCAGCAGCGGGTTAGCAATAGCGGCTTCAGCAGCGGCAATCGCACGACCATCGCCGGAGGCTTCACCGGTGCCCATCATGGCCTTGCCCATTTCGCGCATAACCGAGCGAACGTCAGCAAAGTCAAGATTGATAAGACCTTCTTTAACCATCAGGTCGGTGATGCAGGCAACACCGGAATACAGCACCTGATCGGCCATCGCAAAAGCGTCGGCAAAAGTGGTTTTGTCATTGGCAATACGGAACAGGTTCTGGTTCGGAATGACGATCAGAGTATCGACATTCTTCTGCAGTTCTTCGATACCCATATCAGCCGTTTTCATGCGGCGCTGGCCTTCGAAGTGGAAAGGTTTGGTGACAACACCAACGGTCAGAATACCTTTTTCGCGCGCTGCACGGGCAACAACCGGCGCGGCACCGGTACCTGTACCACCGCCCATACCGGCGGTTACAAAGCACATATGTGTGCCGTTCAGGTGATCGATGATTTCATCAATGCACTCTTCAGCGGCTGCGCGGCCGACTTCCGGCTGCGAACCTGCACCCAGACCTTCGGTCACAGCTGCACCGAGCTGAATAATACGTTCAGACTTGGACATAGTCAGAGCCTGGGCGTCGGTATTGGCCACAACAAAATTTACGCCACGCAAACCGGCGTTAATCATGTTGTTGACAGCGTTACCGCCACCCCCGCCCACACCGAAAACGGTGATGCGCGGCTTCAGCTCGGTGATATCCGGCTTTTGCAGATTGATTGTCATCAGTTTCGTTCCTTTTGCCTTTCACCGCTTCGCCGCCGCGGTGCCGTATTCTGATTTATTTTTTGTACGCATACCCCGGAAGGAACCGCGTTATCATTTTGAAATTATCCGGTCATTTACCATGATTTGGCAAAAAGCCCAGAGTGTAATCGGGTCAGAAATGAAAAATCTCAAACCCTTGTTTCAAAACTGCTTTCCTTCAATTTTACTCCTCAGGAAAGCTGCAGCACCTTCTTACTAAAAACTTGTTTTCAGCCATTGGCCGACCCGTGAAATACGTCCGCCGGAGCCGATAAGACGACCACCGGAGGCAGCACGAACAGACCGTTCTTCAATGCCTGCTACCTGCGGATAAATCAGCAGGCCTACTGTTGCCGAGAATGCCGAACCTTTTGCAGCTTCCGGCAATCCCGCAATTCCTAACGGCCGCCCGATACGGACATTGCGCGCCAGAATACGGCGGGCAACTTCCGGCATACCGGTCAGCTGGCTTGCGCCACCTGTCAACACAACACGCTTACCGACAATATGGCCCAGCCCCGAAGCATTCAGCCGGTCACGAACCAACTCCAGTGTTTCTTCAACACGGGCACGAATGATACGGGTGAGAACTGAACGCGGATACTGGTTCGGCACATCACGATCGTCATCGCCGATCGGCGGAACGCTGATCAGATCGCGGTCATCGGCAGCGCTTGGCAGCGCCGAGCCATACATAACCTTGAGACGTTCAGCATCTTCCATACGGGTGGAGAACCCGCGTGCCACATCCATTGTTACATGCATACCGCCAATGGCAATGGCGTCAGCATGAATAAATTTGCCTTCCGAGAATACGGAAATCGTTGTGGTGCCGCCGCCCATATCAATACAGGCCGCGCCCATTTCCGCTTCATCATCCACCAGAGCCGCCAGACCGCTCGCATAAGGGGTGGCGACAATCGCTTCAACAGAGAGATGGCAGCGATTGATGCACAATTCGAGATTGCGCAAAGGTGCGCTGTCTGCGGTCAGTACATGCATATCAACGCCGAGTGAATCGCCCAGCATCCCCATCGGATCGCGGATACCGCGTTCACTGTCGAGCGTGTAACCAATCGGCAGCGAGTGAACCAGATGACGCTCAGCCTGCAGCGCCTGTTTGGCACCGGCAGCAAGCACACGGCGAATATCGGTTTTCTCTACTTCATGGCCGCCGAGATCAATGCTCGCATTGAAGGTTTCGCTTTTCAGGCGACCGGAAGAAATATTGACGATCAGCGATTCAACGGTCAGACCGGCCATACGTTCAGCCGCATCAACAGCCAGACGGATCGACTGCTCGGCCGCATCCAGATCAATCACCACACCGGACTTAACGCCGCGGGATTTCTGATAGCCGATACCCAGCACATCCATACGATGCGTACGACCCGGCAGAAACGCACTTTCATCCCGCGGGCGCAGACGCGCAATCACACAGGAAACCTTGCTCGATCCGACATCAAGCACTGTCAGAAGCCGCGTGCGGCGACCTGAAGAGGAAGAACCGGAAGTGTTTTTTGCAGACCAGATACTCATACGCGCCTACCCGCTGCCGCTTTGGCAGCTTTTTCACGGTCTTTCAGCATTTTCTCACGGCTTTCCATGCCGGTCGGTGTGAGCTGTACAGTCACACGGTCATCCAGACGCATGTCGAGGCTGAGAATATCCCGACCAAGAATATTTTTAGTCCGCTGCAGGGTTTCAACCTCTGCCAGAGCGCGTTTTACATCCTGCTCAGGCAACAAAACCCGCACACCATTATCAAACAGCAAATCCCAGCGGCGGTCAGAAACCCGCGCATAGGCACGCACTTTGGCGGCCAGATCAGGATAGGCTGCAACTGTTTCAATAAAAGCCTTGCCGCGCTTCTGCGCACCTTCGCCCACCACCAGCGGCAGCGAAGCATAACGGGAACCGTTCAGCGGAACGATCGGCTTGCCTTCTTCATCCACCAGCAGCAAATCACGGCCGGACTGCCAGACTGCAAATGCCTTACGCTCCTGCAGAGAAACCACAACAGAACCCGGATAGACTTTGCGGATTTCAACACCGGCGACCCAAGGCAATGTTTCAATCGCCTGACGTGCCTCATCCGCATTGAAACCGATCAGAGATGTCTCTCCGTCCAGTCCTAGCTTTTCAAGAATATCAATTTCAGAGGTTTCATTATTACCGGCAACGCTCACCTTCTCGATTGCAAAACCGAAAGTTGATGCCGTTGCTTTCACAACCTCATGCGTATGGTTACCGATGACCATACCGTAAATACCGGTCGCACTCAGAAAACCGATCATGCCGAAAGTGCCCGCATAACGCGGAACATTTACCCCGCCGCCGAACAGGCGCGAGGCAATACGGAAAGGCTTGCGCAGAAAACGCGGAAGAACAAAAGCACCACCGTGCGAAAGTGATGTACGGGACATCATCGCATCACGATTACTTCTGTCAGATCTCGCCTTTATCGCATGCACGAGGCATCCTCCACCATCCAGCTCAACAACTCACCGAATGAATACCCTTCAGCCTTGGCAATATCCGGCACCAGAGAGGTCGGCGTCATGCCCGGCTGCGTATTCACTTCAAGCCAGATCAGCTCACCGTCACCGGAGCCGTTCTCATCAAAACGGAAATCGGAACGACTCACGCCGCGACACCCGATTGCCTGATGTGCCTGAAGTGCCATTATTTGTATTTTTTGGTAAATATTTGGTGAAATTTTCGCAGGACATTCATGCCGCGAGCCACCATCTGCATATTTTGAGTCATAATCGTAGAAGGAATGTGCCAGCGGAATGATCTCACACACACCAAGGGCACGATCGCCCATCACAGCGCAGGTTAATTCACGTCCGGCGACATAGCGCTCGACCATAACCTCATCGCCGTATTTCCATTCATCCGAGCCGAGAATCTGCGGCGGAGCACTCTGCCCTTCGCGCACGATCACCACGCCGAAGCTGGAACCTTCACGCACCGGCTTCACCACATAAGGCGGCTGCATCGGATGCTGATTACCGATATCAAAACGATTCATCACGCGCGATGGTGCAATAGCCACACCGGCAGCACCGGCAACAAGCTTGGCGCGACCTTTATCCATTGCCAGCGCCGAGGCCAGCACACCGGAATGCGTGTAAGGAATTTGCAGATATTCGAGAATACCCTGAATGGCACCGTCTTCACCAAAAGGACCGTGCAATGCGTTAAACGCAACATCAGGCTTCAATTCAGCAAGCACAGCAGCCACATCGCGGCCGACATCAACACGCGTCACACGATAGCCCTGCTCTTCAAGCGCTTTGGCGCAGGCAGCACCCGAGGAAAGACTGACCGGACGCTCCGATGAAAACCCGCCCATCAAGACAGCAACATGTTTACCTGTCATTTTAACCATGTCCCCTCTGCCAGCAACGCTGATACACATAAAACAAAAAACTCTGAGCCCGCCGGAGCTGAGCCGCATGTCGAACAGACACGCAAAACACATTAAAAATATTCCCTGGCACGCCGCATAATCAAAAAACTGAACCAAAATTCAGACAATCATACAGCGTTCCGGCGGAAGATTTCCGCAGAACCCCAAGGCAAAATTAACTTGCCGACCCAAATCACTAACGCTTGTTCACTATAAGAATCAGAGAGTTGATTCTATGGCAAGCCCTTACAAAAAATTACGACTGCAAGATCCGAATCAGATTCGGGTGAAACTACTGATTTATTATGGTTTTTTGATAATTAGTTTGTGCGGAAATTTATTTTAGCAAAATGCAAAGACAGGACTCTTGACAGGGGCAAATCACCCGCAAAACCGCGTAAAACGCCCCCTCAAAAACAAATCACCGCTGCCCTCCCAAATCAGAGAAAACAGCGGTGACTTTACAGAACTTCAGCGGCCTTCCCTAAAACAGAACGACCAATGCAAAAGCGCAAAAGATTAATCGAGAAATTCGGTGACTTCGCGCCCTTCGAGGAACTGGCCGAGACGGCGGATTTCCCAATGGAGATTGATACCGGAATTCGCACGCACTTTATTGCGCACAGTCTCGCCCAGCAGCTCCAGATCATAACCGGTGGCATTATCGCCATTAATCATGAAATTGCAGTGCATATTCGACATATGCGCACCGCCGACAGTGAAACCACGGCAACCGGCTTTATCGATCTCTTTCCACGAAGATGTGCCTTCAGGATTTTTGAAGGTTGAGCCACCGGTCTTCTCGCGGATCGGCTGCACAGTCTCACGATGGCTCTGCACTTCATCCATGGCAGCGCGGATTGCAGCCGCTTCGCCGCGCGGTCCTTCAAATAGCGCACTGGTGAAAATCAGATCTTTCGGCGCGGAACAATGGCGATAGGCATAGCCCATATCCGCATTACTCAGAATATGCAGATGACCTTTACGGTCGAGCGCGCGCACTTCGACAACACGCTCACAGGTTTCAACACCATTGGCACCGGCATTCATGCGCAATGCACCGCCGATACCGCCCGGAATACCGTGATAGAAATGGAAACCGGCAATTTCAGCTTCAAGCGCAGCCGCAGCCACACGCTTGTCAGGTGTTGCCGTACCGGCACGCAGACGCGTATCGGATACACGCTCGACCTCGCCAAAGCCTTTGGCAGACAAACGCACCACAAAGCCGGGAATGCCGCCTTCACGCACCAGCAGGTTCGAGCCGATCCCGACAGTCATCACCGGAATTTCTTCCGGCACATTTTTCAGGAATTCTGCCAGATCATCTTCATCTGCAGGCTGAAACAGAACTTCAGCAGGGCCACCGGCACGAAACCATGTGATCTTATCCATGCCGGAATTTGGCGTCAGACGTCCGCGAATACCGGACAAAGGTTTTTCAAGCTGCTTTAACAGCGCTTCACCATCAAGCTTTACAGCCATTTTCAACCATCTCTCTTAAATCGATCCGGACTTCAAATTTTCCGGATTATAAGCATCGCAACAATTCGGATAAGGTCAGGAGAAAGGCGGCAGGATCAAGGCATTATCCCTGACCCGTACCGGTATTTTTTTAAGTCCGCTACATTTCAGTGTCTGAATCAAAAAGCGGCAGACGCAAGCGAAAATGGTGATTTTAGAGCATCCGAACGGAGCGTACATATTGTACGTGAGTACGGAAGCGGAGAAAATTGCCATTTGCAGCCAAGTCGGGCGACTTTTGGATCGGACACTCAGGCTGCGCTTGTACCACCTAATTGCTTAGGCAATGCATATGCCCATTGCGTGATATTACCGGCACCGAGGAACACGACAAAATCGCCTTCCTGTGCCAGTGCTTTAATAGCTTCAGGCAAATGCGCAGGGTCTTCCAGATAGCGTGCATCGCGGTGACCGGCAGTTTTGATCTTGCTGACCAAGGCTTCCGATGTCACGCCCTCAATCGGATCTTCACCAGCGGTATAAACCGGCGCAATCATCACTGTATCCGCATCATTGAAGCAGGTGGAGAAATCGTCGAACAGGCTCGCCAGACGCGTAAAGCGATGCGGCTGGGCAATCGCAATCACGCGCTTCGGCGCGGCTTCGCGGGCAGCTCTCAGCACAGCTTTGATTTCCACCGGATGGTGGCCGTAATCGTCAAAGATTTCAACGCCGTTCCACGAACCGGTATGGGTGAAGCGACGCTTCACACCACCAAAGCCCGACAGACCTTTGCGGATATCATCGGCAGTCAGACCAAGCTCATGCGCCACAGCAATAGCCGCAGTCGCATTGGACACATTATGACGACCCGGCATCGGCAGACGCAGATCTTTGATCTCAACGACTTCGCCCTTGCGATCGCGGATTACGACATCAAACACCGAAACGGCACCATCCATACGGTGATTGGAGAAACGCACATCGGCCTGCGGATTCTCACCATAGGTGATCACGCGGCGGTCTTCGATACGGCTGACAAGTGCCTGCACTTCCGGATGGTCAAGGCACATAACGCCGAAACCATAGAATGGCACATTCTCAACAAACTGACGGAAAGCCGCGCGTACATTATCGAACGAGCCGTAATGGTCGAGATGCTCAGGATCAATATTGGTAATAACCGCAATATCAGCAGGTAATTTGAGGAAAGTACCGTCGCTCTCGTCGGCCTCAACCACCATCCACTCACCCTCACCCATACGGGCATTGGTGCCATAGGCATTGATGATGCCGCCATTGATAACAGTCGGGTCCAGATGGCCGGCTTCCAGAAGCGTTGCAACCATCGAGGTCGTGGTGGTTTTGCCATGGGTACCGCCGATGGCAATTGCCTGACGGAAACGCATCAACTCGGCCAGCATTTCCGCACGGCGCACGATCGGCAGCAGATTTTCCCGCGCTTCTACCAGTTCCGGATTATTCGGACGGATAGCAGTAGAGACAACAACCACATCAGCCTTGCCGATATTTTCAGCTTTATGACCGACAAAAACCTCAATGCCCTTGTCACGCAGACGCTGCACATTGGCGCTGTCAGCCTGATCTGAGCCCTGAACTTTATAGCCCAGATTATGCAGCACTTCCGCAATGCCGCTCATGCCAATGCCGCCGATCCCGATAAAATGAACCAGACCAATATTCAGAGGCATTTTCATACGCGTTTTCCTTGCTTATAATCAGAAACAGACAATCCTGCTGCAATAGCCTCGACAAGATCAGCAAGCAACCGTGTTGCATCAGGACGGCCGGAACTTTTTGCCCGTGCTGCCATATCTGCCAGCCGTTGCGGCTCATTCAGCGCTGCAATCAGGATTTTTGCCAGTTTTTCCGGTTTCAGTTCTGCCTGACGGATAACCTCGCCGCCACCGGCCTTTGCCAGCGCCTCAGCATTGGCAGCCTGATCGTGATCGAGCGCGAACGGAAACGGCACCAGCAGGCTCGGACGGCCAATCGCTGCAATTTCAGAAACGGTAGAAGCGCCTGAGCGGGAGAGAACGAAATGCGCCTGCGCCATCATCTCCGGCAGATTGCCAAAAAATGGCGCGACCTGCGCTTTAACGCCCAGCTTCTCATAAGCTTTACGGCAAATCACTTCATCTTCAGGGCGTGCCTGCTGAGTGACAAACAGTCTTTCACGCTCGTCAATCTCAAGCAGAGCAATCGCGGCAGGCACCACGGTAGAAAAATATTGCGCGCCCTGACTGCCGCCAAACACCAGCAAGCGGAAAACATCCGGCTCTGCAGAAGGCTTATAAGCAACATTGGTCTGCGCCATAACACTCGGGCGCACCGGATTACCAGTCTGCACGGTTTTAGCTGCATGCACACCGCTATCCGCAGACAAGAAACCACCGGCGATCGCTGTCACGCGGGCGGACAGGCCTTTATTGGCACGTCCCATCACCGCATTCTGCTCATGGATAATGGTCGGAATATTCATGCGCGATGCCGCATAGAGCGGCGGCAGGGTCGGATAGCCACCGAAACCAACAACCAGTTTTGGGTTCAGACGGCGGAAAAGCTTGCGGCAATCGAGATTGCCCTGCCACAGGCTGTAAAATGTCTTCGCCAGTGCAATCGGATTTTTACCGGCAATGGTTGCGGAACGCACGACATGGACATGGTTTTCATCAAAACCGGAAACAAAACGCTGCGCACGTTTATCCGTTACCAGATGTACATCATAACCGTCATTTGCCAGCTCATGCGCGAGCGCTTCAGCAGGAAATAAATGCCCGCCGGTACCACCCGCTGCCAAAACGATAACACCTTTTGTCATCATCATCCGTTCTGTATTTTTTAAACAAGCAGTCCCGAACAATCATCGCCGGAACTGCGCAATTCGTCTTATAATTTAAAGCACAGGAATACGTTCGCCTGCGCCTTTCAGCGAGGCAGACATACGGCGCTCAGGATTTTGACGTGTCAGCGCCAGCAGGAAACCCATCGTAATTGCAATCGCAACCAGCGATGAACCGCCATAGGAAATAAACGGCAAGGTCATCCCCTTGGCAGGCATCAGATGCAGGTTCACAGCCATATTGATGATCGACTGGAAGCCGAACAAAATCACAATACCGGAAATGGCCAGACGCGAGAAAGCATCACGCTCTCTCATGGCAACAACAAGCCCGCGAATAACGATAAAGGCGAATAGCAGCATAATCAGAATACACAGGATAATGCCGTATTCTTCCGCAGCCACCGAGAAAATAAAGTCCGTATGGCTGTCTGGGATAATACGTTTGATCGTCCCTTCACCCGGCCCCTGCCCGAACCAGCCGCCGCTGATAATCGCTTCGCGGCCGGTATCAACCTGAAACGTGTCACCTTCACCGGTCATAAAGCGGTCAATACGCCCCGCCACGTGCGGCAGCAATGTATAGGCACCCAAACCAAGCACAACCGCACCGCCGCCAAAGACGACAATCCACATCCACGACATGCCCGCCAGAAAGAACATAGCGCCCCAGCTACCGGCTGTCAGCATTGTTTGACCAAAATCCGGCTGCGCCATCAACAAAGCAATAACCACACCAGATAGCAATATTGCCAGTAATGTACCCGGCATATCAGTGTTACGTTCCCGCTCCGAGAACAACCATGCACAAATCACGATAAAGGCCGGTTTCATAAACTCGGATGGCTGGATGGAAACTCCGGCCAGCGATACCCAGCGCCGCGCACCTTTGACTTCAATCCCGAAAAACAGAGCTACAACCATCAGCAACAGCGAAATCCCAAGCAGAGCCAATGCAAAACGGCGCACCAGACGCGGGCTGAGAAATGACGTACCGATCATAGCGATCAACGCAGGGATCATGAAAAAGATCTGGCGTTCAACAAAGTGAAAACTGTCCAGACCAATACGTTCTGCCACCGCAGGACTGGCGGCATAGGACAGCAAAATGCCAAGCCCCATCAGTGCCAGACAGGCAGCCAGAAAATAACGGTCAATCGTCCACCACCAATTGGCGACAGGGCCTCTATCTACGCGGCTAACCATCAGTCTGCCCTCCCGATCGGTGCAAATCCCTGCAGCGTCATAACTTTATCGCGGAATGCTGCGCCGCGTTTTTCAAAATTCGGAAACTGGTCAAAACTGGCACAGGCCGGAGACAACAGCACAACCGGCTCATCAGCCGCATCCTGTGCCGCATCCAAGGCTGCATGATCAATCGCGGCATCCAGCGTATGGCTGATTTCAAACGGCACATCATTGCCAAGCGTAGCCGCGAATTGTGCCGCCGCTTCACCGATCAGATAGGCTTTGGTAATGCGCGGGAAGAAGATGCGCAGACTTTCAATGCCACCGCTCTTCGGCAGGCCGCCCGCAATCCAGTAAAGTTGCGGGAAAGACGACAGCGCAGGCGCAGTTGCTTCCGCATTGGTTGCCTTTGAATCATTGATAAACAGGGTTTTGCCTTGATGGCCGACCTGCTCCATACGATGAGCAAGCCCCGGAAAACTGCGCAGACCGGCACGGATTTCATCAAGGCTCAGACCGACAGTCAGGCAGGCGATGATTGCGGCCAAAGCATTTTGTGCATTATGCGCACCGCGCAGAGAACCGATGCCCTCCAGCGACAACAGCAATTCGGTCTTGCCATTCTGTGCGCGATAAATCTGTGCGCCCTGCGCATAATAACCGTCCTGCAAAACCTGATCTTTGGAAAAACGGATCAGCTTTTTGCCAGCTTTTTCCAACCTGTCAGCAATGGCAACACAATAAGCATCATCAATGGCGACAATCGCCGTATCACTGCCTGCAACCAGACGTTCTTTAATGGCGGCATAATTTTCCATCGTGCCGTGACGGTCGAGGTGATCGGGCGTCAGGTTCAGTAAAATACCCGCTGTCGGATTGAGTGAAGGTGCCAAATCAATCTGATAAGACGAACACTCAACCACATAATTACGGCCATCTGCCGGTACTTCAAGCGACAATACAGCAGTACCGATATTGCCGCCGAGTTGCATATCACGGCCTGAGGCTTTGATAATATGGGCAATCAACGCAGTCGTGGTAGATTTGCCATTGGTGCCGGTAATGGCGACAAATGGCACATCATCGCCTGCAGCCAGCGCTGCATTGCGCTCACGGCAGAACAGCTCGACATCACCGATAACCGGCACCTGCACCTGATGTGCCAGTTCCGCGCTCCAATGTGGCTGCGGATGGGTCAGCGGCACGCCGGGAGAGAGGATAAATGCACTGAAGCCCGACCAGTCTGCTTCGCGCAAATTCTGTGTGAGAATGCCTTCCGCTACCGCACGGGCAACACTGTCCGGATTGTCATCCCATGCCACAACCTTCACGCCACCGGCGATCATAGCCTTAGCTGTTGCAATACCGGAACCGCCAAGGCCAAACAGTGCAACGGCTTTATCTTTGAGGGTCAGTGTCGGGATCATAATCAGGCCGCCAGTCGACAATAATATTCAATATATAATTTAATCCGAATGGTTAACAAAACCATTCGGATTACGTGTGTTTTACAATTTATTTAACGCAGTTTCAGCGTTGAAAGACCGATCATCGCCAGAATAATCGCAATGATCCAGAAGCGGATAACCACCTGACTCTCAGTCCAGCCTTTTTTCTCGAAATGGTGATGGATAGGTGCCATCAGGAACACACGCTTGCCGGTCAGTTTGAACCAGCCAACCTGAATAATCACCGACAGTGCTTCCATAACGAACAGGCCGCCGATGATTGCCAGCACGATTTCGTGCTTGGTCGCAACCGCAACCGCACCCAGCATACCGCCCAGCGCAAGCGAACCGGTATCACCCATAAAGATCGCGGCAGGCGGAGCGTTGAACCAGAGGAAACCCAGACCGGCACCAATAACCGCGCCGAGAATAACAGCCAGCTCACCGGTGCCCGGCACAAAATGGATTTGCAGGTAATCCGCAAAAATCGCGTTACCCGACAGATAAGCAATAAATCCGAAAGAAGCCGCGGCAACCATCACCGGTACAATCGCCAAACCATCAAGACCATCGGTAAAGTTGACCGCATTACCGGAACCAACCATGACAAAAGCGGCAAAAGGAATGAAGAACCAGCTCAGATCCAGCAACATGCCTTTCAGGAACGGGAATGTCAGCGAAGACGAAAACGGCTCCTGACCGGTGCGCATGATGACATAGGCAGCAATTGCAGCAATGATGAACTCAAGCCCGAGACGCGCCTTGCCGGAAAAACCTTTATCCGACTGTTTTGTCACCTTCAGATAGTCATCGTAGAAACCGATAGCACCGAAGCTGATTGTTACCAGCAACACAACCCAGACATAAACGCTTTTGAGATTGCCCCAGAGCATGACCGAAGCCAATGTTCCGAACAGGATCATCAACCCGCCCATGGTCGGCGTACCGGCTTTTTTGAAGTGAGTCTGCGGGCCGTCAGCACGGATCGGCTGACCGCGCCCCTGCCGCACGCGCAGACTGTCAATAATGCGTGGCCCAAGTAAGAAGACCAGCAAAGCTGATGTAATCAGTGCACCGCCGGTGCGGAAAGTAATATAGCGGAATACGTTGAAAAACGACAGATGATCCGCAGCATTGGCTAATAACATCAGCATCGGGTGAATGCCCTTCAGGTCGGTATCGGCACTTTAACACATCGCATTACACAAGAAATGCAGTGCTTAGTTCCTGTTATTCTTTAGCAGCCAGCTATGACTGTATATGGAAAATCCGGTTTTATACTTTGCGCATAAAACCGGCCTGTTTATTCTGCGGCCTCAGAGACGGCATATTTTTTCAGCAACGCATTGACGATTTTCACAAAGCCGATCGACTTTGATGATTTAATCATCACCACATCTCCGGGACGCACTGCTTTGACTACAAGTGGAAGCAGTTCGTCAACGCTTTCCCGATACTCAACCTGAATTTCTGCAGGCATTGCGGATTTCAGGGCACTCATATGCGCACCGCCGATGAAAAGCATATTCACATGCGCATCCACAATCGGGCGTGCCAGATCACCATGCAGCTTGGAAGATTGCTTGCCCAGTTCCAGCATATCGCCAAGCACTGCAATGCGCCGTCCCTTCTCGATCCCCTCGCCTTGCGGCTCAGTGGACTCAAGCAGTGACAGTGCAGCGCGCATGGATGCCGGATTGGCATTATAGCTTTCATCAATCAGTGTGAATGTGCCGTCACCATGGCGCAGACGATATTGCGCACCGCGTCCGGCTTCAGCCTGCAGACTTGCCAGCGCCAGCACAACTTTCGTCATATCCGCGCCAACCAGATGTGCAGCGCCCATCACCGCCAGCATATTCTGTACGATATGCCGGCCGGGAGCGCTGATCTTCACAGCCGCTTCCTGACCGCCGAGAGAAACCGTGATACAGGAACAATCCGTCTTCATCACCAGATCACGCAGCTTGTAGGTTGAACGGGCATTTTCACCGAATGTGGTGATGTGCTCAATACCGGCAGCAGTTGCCAGCGTTTCCAGCTGTTTGAAGCGTTTGTCATCGCGGTTCAGCAATGCATAACCACCGGGCAGCACGCCTTCAAAAATCTCCGCTTTGGCAACGGCAATTTCTTCGAGATTAGCAAAATGCCCCAGATGTGCAGGCGCAATCAGCGTAATGACAGCCACATGCGGCTGAACCATTTTTACCAGCGGGCGAATTTCATCATGATGGTTCATGCCGATTTCAAAAACACCATAATCGGTATCTTCCGGCATACGTGCCAAAGTCAGCGGCACACCCCAATGATTATTGAAAGAAGCGGCGGAAGCATGAACCTTTCCGCAATCAGACAGAACATGGCGCAGAGCTTCTTTGGTGGTGGTTTTACCCACAGAACCGGTAACAGCAATGATCTGCGCTTTGGAGCGTGCGCGGGAAGCAATGCCAAGGCGGGTCAGTGCGGCCAGCACATCATCCACCACAATCATCGGCACCTGTAATTTACCCAGAGCAGGTAAACGCGCTTCGGTCACAACCAGCAGACCTGCTCCGGCAGCCATAGCAGCGGTTGCAAAATCATGCCCGTCAAACACATCACCTTTAATCGCGAAAAAGGCTTCACCCTTTCGCAGCGTGCGGGAATCGATCGAAATACCGGTAATACCTTCAGGAAGGTGACCGACCGGCCGCCCTTCCATCGCTTTTACCATGTCAGATGATTTCCAAAGCAAATCACTCATTTAAAACGCGCCTCAAGCGAGCGGGCAACTTCTGCATGATCGGAGAATGGCAGCGTCACATCATTGATGGTTTGCCCTTCTTCATGCCCCTTGCCCGCAATAATAACTGTATCGCCGGCCTGTGCGAGCAGCACAGCATGGCGGATAGCTTCATGACGGTCACCGATTTCCAGTGCATCCGGTGCCGCAGCCAAAATTTCAGAGCGGATCACCGCCGGTACTTCCGAACGCGGATTATCATCAGTGACAATCACCACATCGGCCAGACGGGTGGCAATTTCCCCCATGATCGGGCGCTTGCCCTTGTCGCGGTCACCGCCACAGCCAAACACCACAATCACACGACCGGTGGTAAACGGGCGAACTGAAGTCAGCACATTTTCCAGCGCGTCCGGCTTATGGGCATAGTCCACATAAACAGGCACGCCGTCTTCAGTCGAACCGACCAGATCCAGACGACCCGGCGCACCTTTCAGACGCTCCAATGCACGAAAAGCCGCATCCGCAGGCACACCGGAAACAATTGCCAGACCGGCTGCAACCAGTGCATTCGCCACCTGAAAATCACCCGCCAGCGGTAAAGCAAATTCGTAAATCTTACCGGCATGGCTCAGCTCAACATGCTGACGATGGCGCTCGTGCTCCACACGTTTCAGCGTAATGAAATCGCCTTTACGACCAACGGTTTTCACATCAGAACCGGCCGCAACAGCGGCTGCAATCGCCTGCGGTGAAAAGACATCATCGGCAAAAATAATCGCCGGAGCACCTTTTGGCAGCAGCGTATCAAACAGGCGCATTTTTGCGCCAAGATAATCTTCAACCGTCGGATGATAATCCATATGATCGCGGCCGAGATTGGTGAAAGCTGCGGCTGTCAGCTTCACGCCGTCCAGACGGCGCTGATCCAGTCCGTGCGATGAGGCCTCCATACAGGCATGGGTCACACCTTCATCCGCTAGTTCTGCGAGAAGTTTTTGCAGCTCCACCGGATCCGGTGTTGTCAGTGAACCATATTCATTCCGTGTCGGGGAGAAAACGCCGGTCGTACCAATGCTTGCTGCCGCAAAACCTGCATAGGCCCAAATCTGCTGGGTAAAGGAAGCAACGGAGGTTTTGCCGCTGGTGCCGGTAACAGCAGTCATAATCTGCGGTTGTTTGCCGTAAAATGTTGCAGCAGCCATTGCCAGCGCATGGCGCGGGTCTTTGCTGCGCAGCACCGGCACAGTGATGCCCTCGGCATTCATGTCTTCATCGGCCAGAATTGCAACTGCACCGCGTTTGACAGCATCAGCCGCATAGGCTGAGCCATCATTTTTCACGCCTTTCAGAGCCGCAAACAAGCTGCCCTTCTGTACCTTACGGGAATCGGAACTCAATCCGGAAATCTCAGTCTGCGCGACTGAGTCCGTCATATCATTTACATAGGCTGCGATATCTTGAAGTTTCATGCCATTCAGATCCCGATTTTGAATTCATTTCATGTGACATAATAAGTGCTCAAGGCATTATTACGTCACATTGATCCCCTGCTCAGATCAGTCATTTTCATAAGCTGCCAGAATTGGTGCATTATCCTGCGCAAAATCAGGCGACACACCCAGGAATGATGCTGACCGGCGGATGATATTTGCAACCATTGGGGCAGCATTGAGTCCGGCGGTCGCAGAAAGTTTGCCTTCCTCCGGTTTTGGCTCATCAATAATGGTCA
Organism: Pseudochrobactrum lubricantis; assembly: GCF_041929865.1. Lineage (NCBI taxonomy): Bacteria > Pseudomonadati > Pseudomonadota > Alphaproteobacteria > Hyphomicrobiales > Brucellaceae > Pseudochrobactrum > Pseudochrobactrum lubricantis. Next base: position 218,869 of record NZ_JBHEEE010000002.1, on the reverse strand, counting down.
GAACCACATAGGTCGGGTCATCCATCGGGAATGCAGCAAGAAACGCATTAAAACGGACATCTTTGGAATAACGGCCGTTAATAACCTTTTCCGCTGTACCGGTTTTACCGCCAACGCGATAGCCCTTTACCTCAGCACGACGACCGGAACCGATCTCGGAATTGAGACGATAGAGATAACGCATATCATCGCTGGTTTTAGGCTTCAGAACCTGTGTGGCAACAGCATTGGCTTCGTCTTGTGTGCGTGGCAGGAATGTCGGCGGAATGAGCTTGCCGCCATTGACCAGCGCCGCAGCAGCAACGGCCGTCTGCAAAGGCGTGGTCATCATACCGTGACCATAGGAAATGGTAATGGAGTGTACCTTCTTCCACACGCGCGGTTCAACAGGACGCGCAACTTCCGGCAATTCGGTCTGCATTCGATCCAGCAGACCGACGCGCTTCAGAAACTCGCGATGGCCTTCAATACCAATCGCATCAACTTCTTTACCCGAACCGATATTGGAGGAATAAATAAACACTTCCGCCAGTGTCAGCCAGCGGGCTTTACCGTGGAAGTCGCGGATGGTCTGACGACCGATCGTAATCGGGCGGGTCGCATCAAACTTGCTTTCCAGATTAAACTTACCGGAATCCAGAGCCATCGCTGTGGTAAAGCTCTTAATTGTCGAGCCCATTTCATAAGTACCGGCAGACATCCGGTTCAGACGGTCTTTCTCCAGCGCATTATACGGATTATTCGGATCAAAATCCGGCACCGAAGCCATAGCAACCACTTCACCGGTCTTGGCATTCAGCACCACGGCTCCGGCAGCAATCGCACGATATTTTTCAACAGCGCGCACCAGTTCGTCGCGCATAATATGCTGCACGCGCAGATCAATCGACAGGCGGAACGGCTCGAGATTGTCCGGCAGGGCAAGGCCTGCCATACGCAGATCGCTTAAGCCCTGACTGTCGATATATTTTTCCATACCGGCAATGCCCTGATTGTCGATATTGACCAGACCGACAATATGCGATGCTGTAGGCCCGCCCGGATAGAAACGGGATTTCTCTGTGCGAAAGCCGATACCCGGCACACCCAGCGCCATGATCTGGCTCTGCTGACGCGGTGTCAGACCGCGCTGAATCCACACAAAACCCGCACCGCTTTTCAGCCGGCGATAGGTGCTTTCCCAGTCAAGATTTGGCAGAACCGTTGCCAGCAATTCCAGAGTTTCGTCCGGATCGGCAATTTTTTTCGGCTCGGCATAGAGCGAAGCGGTTTTGATATCCGTCGCCAGAACTTCGCCATTGCGGTCAAGAATATCCGGCCGTGCTGCAAGCGTGCTGGCCGCACCGGCGCGATAACCTTCATTATCGCCACCCTGCATACCGTAATAAACGAGACGGCCGCCAATCACCGCATAAATACCGACAAAGCAGGAAATCGCCATAATCAGACGATTACGCGCTCGGTTTCCGTGTTTTTTGCGGTTTCCGGCAAAGGCAACACTGTCATTGAGCGGAGACGTGGCAATGCCGCGCTCACTCTCGAGCGCGGCACTGTCAAATTCAGGTGCCTGCCCCAGAACCGGAGCATCATCTGATGAGGACTTTTTATTTTTACGCCGGAACCAGCTGCTTTTTCCGCTCATGGCCGCACTCCCGGAACCACAACACGCATCGGTGCCGCATTTGAAATTGCACCGGCCGGTGCAGTTTGCGCAACGCTGCCTGTGCTCATCGTATCAACAGATGCAATCAGATCGGCACTGCCGCCGATCAGCTTTTCAATATCGTCAGCCTGCTTCATCGGAATATCATCGAACAGACCGATCTGCGTCACATCAACCGGCTGCAGTTTCAGCTGTGACTGATAAATATCAGACAAACGCTGCAAACGGTTCGGCTGGGTCATCAGGCTCCAGTCGGCTTTCAGCAGATTGATCGTGTCTTTTTCAAAGGCGATCTGGCGCTGAATTTTCTTGATCTCAACCACCTGCTTTTCAGCATCATGTTTGATTTTATAGGTCACGGTTGCCGCTACCAGCATGACTGCGATCAATATAATATCTATAGTTCGCATCATGATGATTTCCTCTTCGCATTATCAGTTTCTGGCAGAACAGGCAGGGTTGGCAGGCCGAAAATACTGTAATCCGCTTTAAGCGGCGGATATTCTGTGCGGATACCGGCACGCAGCTTGGCCGAACGTGCGCGCGGATTGCGCTCCGCCTCTTCCTCGCTGGCACCCACCGCGCCTTTGACTGCAGGCGCGAAGCTGCCCTGACGCATATGCGCTTCCGGCAAATGGCGCGAGCCGCCGCCGCCGCCCGCACGGTCTGCAAAGAAACGCTTCACAATACGGTCTTCCAGCGAGTGGAATGTCACAACAACCAGACGACCACCCGGCTTCAGCGAACGTTCTGCAGCAATCAATGCACGCGCCAGTTCACCCAGCTCGTCATTCACATAAATACGCAGCGCCTGAAAAACGCGGGTCGCCGGATGAATACGGTCTTTCGGATGACGCCCGACCAGCATTTCAATCGCATTGGCAAGATCACGGGTACGGCTGAAAGGTTCACTCTCGCGGCGCTTTTCGATCATGCGCGCAATGCGTCCGGCATGACGTTCCTCACCGAGAAAATTAAAGATGCGTGCCAGATCTCCCATTTTATATTGGTTAACCACGTCAGCAGCGCTCAGCCCCTGTGAGGACATGCGCATATCCAGCGGCCCGTCTTTCTGGAAAGAAAAACCGCGGTCAGCCTCGTCAATCTGCATAGAGGAAACGCCGATATCCAGTACAACACCATCAGGCTGCACATCGCTCAGCACATCTTCCATCTGGGAGAAGCGTGCCTGCACCAGACGCAAACGTCCCTGATATTCTGCAACCACCGCCTGTCCGGCAGCAATTGCTTTCGGGTCGCGGTCAATGGCCAGAACTTCGGCACCGGTTTTGAGAATTCGTTTTGTGTAGCCGCCGGCACCGAAAGTGCCGTCCACATAAAGTTTACCGGCTTCAGGCTGCAAAGCACTGACAACCTCTTCCAGCATCACGGGAATATGACGGGAATAGTCTTCATGCTCTGATGCGCCCGCCGGAGTATCAGCGTGCTGTGTCAGTTTGTCTGCCTGCGCTTCCGGAACCATAATTTCCTTCGGTCCTGTCATTGTTTTGCTTTCTTCAGCGGACCCAGCGTGAGAACGGCAGATCCTTGCCCGCCAGCGGTTAAACCGCGGCTGCAGATTTCAGCATTTTGCATACCGGCCAATGCCGTATGCAGCACAAAATGTCTGGAAACTGAACAAAGTCTGGACGCAACAAACTGCATTAAGAAATACCACCGGGGTAAGGTAGGCGTCAACGCAGGCGCAAAAACCGCTCCGAACGTTGCCATATTATCGATTTTTGCGACTGCGCAGCCGGCCGGACACGCAATACGCCGTGAATAAATTTATCCAATATTAATATTAAGGAAGGGTTATTATATGGGCACAGTTATGATTTATCAGCGGTTAAAATGACGCTTTGTGCAGCATCTTTTGCCGAAATAATTTAAACAGAATTGTCAGCCGGTCTGTAAGCCGGGTTCTGTATGGCCGGGCTGTTTCCAGCCCGACGCGGCAGCCATTCATCTGGGACGGATGTCGCCACCCGCCTCTTGCAACCCACCCGGACGGCTATCCGGAAACTGATTACCAGACCGAAGCCTGATACGCCGTCCCTATTCGGTCTTGCTCCCGATGGGGTTTACCGTGCCACTCCCGTTACCGGCAGCGCGGTGGGCTCTTACCCCACCCTTTCACCCTTACCTGCCCGATACCCTTACGGGCGATGGCAGGCGGTCTGCTCTCTGTTGCACTTTCCCTGAGGTCACCCTCGCCGGGCGTTACCCGGCATCGTGTTTCCATGGAGCCCGGACTTTCCTCACTTGCCACCTTTCGGTATTGAACAAGCGCGGCTGCCCGACCGGCTGACATGCGTCTATAGGCTTGATCTGTCATAAAACGCAATAAAAAAGCTGGGCTCCGACGACGGAAACCCAGCTTTTGTAAAAAATCTCAGCCCTGCTGTGTAAGGGCTGTTTAGATTTAGGTTATGGCGTACAAATTGTCCCGCCAGAGCCTGAATATAAACAGGCATAGAGCAATTGCAGTTAACTGACCTCAGTTAACGGTCGCAATTGTGCTCTTAGAATGAACGCATGAAGTCTTTAACTTTGCTGCAATATTTTGCAGATGTCGGGTTCATACGCTTGGCACCGTGACCGGCATTATATTTCAGAATTGTGCCGCAGGTTGTGCCGCCGCCGAGCTTCTGAGCCTGCGCAAGATATTTCATGCCATATTGCACATTGGTTGCCGGATCATAAAGGCCTTTTGCCGAACCGGTATAACCCAGACCGCGTGCTGTACCGAGCTTGATCTGCATCAGGCCGATTTCACCGGCGCTGCCGCGAACATGTGCCTGATAATTGCTTTCATTGCGCACAACCGCATGAGCCAGTGCCAGCGGCACGCCATAGGAAGATGCATAACGGGCAATGATGCCGGAATAAGGCTTGCCTGACTTGTCTGTCTGCGCCTGCTTGGTTTCTGCTTTGCCACTGATCTGATTATTCAGATCGATACGGGTGCGAGCGGAACGACGCTCAATAACCGGCATTTTGGCAGTACCGGAAGCCTGTTTCTGATAGGCAGTACGGCTGGTATCAGCCTTGTTTTTAGTCGCGTCATTCTTCTTTGTTGCAGTCTTTTCTGAAGCTTCTTTTTTCGCTTTCAGGATGTCTACAAGATTTGTTTTTTCAAGTACCGGTGCACTCATGGCTGGTGTCAGACCGAACGAAACCACCGCCCCGCTGAGAGCGCATAAAAATCCAATTTTTTTAATCATAAACCTTAACCGTTGGAACTGTTGCATAATCCGTCGAAAGGTTTTGCAAGACATGCAAAACCAGCTTTCAACGCCCTTCCTTCTGGGAAACAGTCCGCCCCATCACCAGACTTGCTCAAGGAAATTGAGGTTGTATCTGACGGGGAAATGCAGCCGAAGATTGTCGGGGCAAGTCACAGATTGCAAAAACCTGTAACATTAGCGGATTATTTCTTGCGGCCAACAAGAAGGTCTTTTTAAAAATCAGCTGGTTACGGTTTCACGCAAATTCGTCGAAATAAGCCTGTGCAGTGTCTCAATTGTCGAGATATCCGCCACACCATCAATCTGAATTGGGCGAAAATGGCGCTGAAATGCGCTCAGCACTACTTTGGTCCGCTCGTTAAACTCACCATTGATGGTGATATCATAGCCATACATTGCCAGCATGGACTGCAAAGCCTCAACCGGTTGCCCCTGATCGCCCATGGCAAAAAACCGCCCGCCGCGGATCGGTGCCGGTTCAACCCAATGACCGATGCCTGCTTTAAACAGGGTCTCCCACGGAAAATTCTCGCCCGGATCAATCTTGCGTTCCGGAGCAATATCCGAATGGGCAAGCACATTCTCCGGCGCAATATTATAGCGTTCGCAAATCGAGCGGCAGAGAGAGATCACCGATGAAATCTGCGCATCAGGAAAAGGCGGAAAATTCTCCAGCACACCCGGATTGACGATCTCGATACCGATAGAAGCAGAATTGATATCCCGCTCCCCTTTCCAGCAGCTCTGGCCTGCATGCCATGCGCGTTCGCTTTCCGCGACCATCTGCACAACCTGACCATCTTCATGCACGAGATAATGTGCCGATACTTCACGTTCAGGACATTTGAGAATATCCAGAGCCTCCTGCGCAGTCGCAAGCCCCGTATAATGCAGGATCAGAAAACGCGGTTCTTTACCGTCTTTGCGCGGGCCGAAATTTGCAGATGCATCAATAACAGCGCCCTCATAGTCAGCTTTGCTCAGCAAGGCGCGCGGGGCGGCCTGATTATTCTGTGCCAAACCGGCTTCCGGTGTTGAATTATCCTGCATAGTCATGCTGACCCAATTGTTTCTCAAGTGTCGCCCAGGCCGCATTGATTGCAGCCAGACGGTGATTGGCTATTTTCTGAAATTCATAGGGCATACCGCGGGCAATCACCAGATCCGGATGGTTCTGACGCACAAGTTTGCGGTAATGCTGCTTGGCCTCGGTAAATCCTACGCCGCGCGTCAAACCCAGAACAGCATAGGGATCGGAAGGGCCGAGATTGACGTGCCTTCCGGCGATCAGCAAAAACTCGTCTTCTTCAATACCGAAAATTTCCGCCACACGCCGCAGGAACTGCATTTCCTTATCATGCACATAGCCATCGGCTTTGGCGATATAGAACAAACCATCGAGAACATCGGAAAGCGCACCGCAAGGCTCTTCCGCCCCGTTCTGCTGGGAGGAGCGGCACAGCGAAGCAATCTGACGGGCATAGCTCTCAAAACCGGCCACATCCTGCTTGGCAAGATTATACAGTCTTGAGACGTGATCCGCCTCTTTTTCCGGTACTTCAAAAATATCCTGAAAAGCCCGCACTTCATGCTGCGAGACAATGCCGTCAGCTTTTGCCATTTTGGCAGACAGCGCGATCATGGCAATGGAAAAAGCAACACGGCGGCGCGTTTCCGCATCGCCCTCAAAATAGGTACGGACGGCTTCAATCACTCCGGAAAACGCACTGTAAGCCGTCTGCGTTAAAAAATCAGCGATACTGGACCAAATCGACATAAGCTTATGTAATTCAAAACAACTCTGATGAAAACCATCAAGCGCAAAGAGTTGAATGAAATTCAGCTGACATTGCTGACAGCCAGTACCGGGACGCTAAGGACATTGCACAGAAAGAGAAAGCATTTCCGGCAATGCAAACGAAAGCCGGAATGCTCTTATAATTTTACATGGATTTTGCAGATGACTGTTCCGCACGCATCTGACTTTCCATGCGCACACGCACGAAGTCTTCTGCAGTTTTCTTAGCTGCCGCAGCCTGATCTGCAGTCTGACCGACACTCAGAGCGGTTTTCTCTGCATCTTCACCTGCTTTTTGCACCGCAACTCTCACATCTTCTTCTGTGAGTGGTTTCTTCAGCTCAGGCAAAAGCACAGCAGGGCCTGCAACACTGTTCTGGGCAGCCTTGGCGTCAATTTCAGCCAGTTCCTGATCGGCCTTTGACTGCAATTCCTGCTCCGAATGAGCAATAACGGCTGCGACACTGTCAGGTTGTTTTTCTGCAGTCTTGTCATGCGTCAAAAATCCGCCGGAAAAGACCAGACCGGTCAGCACACCGACAGCAAGGATAAAAGCCAGCAGACGATACATTTGACCTCCTCAACCGCCTTCAGCAAGGCGGCTTACAATCTCTCGTTAATGCCGGAAATATTTAATTGTTCCGCTTTTTATTCCGGCAATTCTGACAGTATCCCCGTCAAACCTGTATAAGTTATGACCCAACTAATCAAAAAATATTTATAAATCAAATAGTTTGGCACAAGACATTGACCGGCTGAGACAAGATGCGCACGCCGGCATCCCGCTGGTGGCAGGAATTATCCTTATTCCTCTAAAGGAAAAATTTAACCTTTTGCAGTAAGAAAGCATTCATGATTTCCCTGTGATTGTTGTGAGATGATACCCGATGAAGCCAGCAGCACTTGCCGTTCTCAGCCTTGTGCTGAGTGCATGTACATCTGTGGATTATGATTTTTCAGATGTGAAACCGTCGGCAGGTTCTGTCTCCGGCACAGGGATTGCTCTTCCTTCTTCCAGCGCCAAGGCGCCGCGCTTCTATGATCGCAAGCCCCATGACTATACCGGTAAAACCCCGTGGCATTATCCGGTCCATGGTACGGATGTCTCCAAATATCAGGACAAAGTTGACTGGCAGCAGGTGCGCAACAGCGGCATTTCTTTTGTCTTTATTAAAGCGACAGAAGGCGGCGACCGCGTTGATGACCGCTTTGCGGAACATTGGGCAGGTTCACGCGCAGCCGGTATTCCGCGCAGCGCCTATCATTTCTATTATTTCTGCCGCAGTGCAGCCGATCAGGCACGCTGGTATATCCGCAATGTACCGAAAGACCCGAACGCCTTGCCGCCTGTTCTGGATATGGAATGGAACCCGCTGTCACCATCCTGTAAACTTCGCCCTGATCCGGCTGTTGTACGCAAGGAAATGCGCACATTCCTGACCATGATCGAGCGTCATTACGGCAAGAAGCCGGTCATCTATACAACGGTTGATTTCTTCGATGACAATGACCTGCGCAGTTTCAGCGATTATCCGTTCTGGCTGCGCTCTACGGCCGGTCATCCGGATGAAAAATACGGCCCTCACCCGTGGGTCTTCTGGCAATATACCGGCACAGGTACAATTCCCGGCATCAAGGGTGACGCTGATATTAACGTATTCGCGGGCAATCATGCCCAATGGAGAAAGTGGCTGGAAAGCAACAAAGTCAGATAAAATCGCCTTTACTGCGTGAATCTGACTTTACCATCTTCTTTTTCACAAAATGTTTATGCAGGACATAATTCAGAAAACTTGAACGCTCTGGTCAAAACCGGCCCGATCAACCAAAACAGCAAGACCTTACCGAGGCCTGCTGCAGAAAGAACTGAGTTATGTCACGCCCTGCTTCCCTGTCTGCCTTCAGATCAGTTTTTAAACCACTTCTGACTGCCGCTACACTTCTCTCTACTGCAAGCTTTGCTTTTGCTACAGCAACACAGCCTGCGGCTCCCTCGGCAGCACCATCCGCACCGGCCGCTGTCGCGATTGAAAAACCGGCCTGCGGCGGTGATTATAATGTCTGGCTTGAAGGCGTGGTGACTGAAGCCAAAGCCGCCGGCATCTCAGACAAGGCACTTGCAGAACTGCATAAAGCCCAGCTTGATGAACGCACATTGAAGCGTGACCGCACGCAGACCGTTTTCAACCTGACCTTTGCCGAATTCTCCAAACGCCTGATTTCCGAACAGCGCCTGAAAAAAGGCCGCGAAAATCTCGTGAAATATGCGGATGTCTTCAAAAAGGCCGAAGACACCTATGGCGTTCCGGGGCCGGTGATTGCTGCATTCTGGGGACTGGAAACAGACTTCGGTGCTATTCAGGGCGATTTTGACACGCTGAACTCGCTCGTTACGCTGGCTCATGATTGCCGCCGTCCGGAGCTTTTCCGTCCGCAGCTGATCGCATTGCTGAAACTGATGGATAAAGGCGTTGTTGATGCCGGTACCATGGGCGCATGGGCAGGCGAAATCGGCCAGATGCAATTGCTGCCGAAAGATTATCTGGAACGCGGCGTCGATGGCGACAATGACGGCAAGGTAGATTTGCGCAATAGCGTGGCTGATGCGGTGATGACCGCAGCCCGTATGCTGTCTGAACTCGGCTGGCAGCGCGGCGAACCTTGGCTGGAAACCGTGCAGCTGACACAGGATCTGCCATGGGAGAATTCCATCCGCACCTATCGCCTGCCCCATTCGAAATGGAGCGGCTGGGGTGTAAAGTCTGTCAATGGCAATGCGCTCGGCGCTGATGACGGTGACGCCTCCCTGCTCATCCCTATGGGACGCAAAGGACCGGCATTCCTCTCCTACCGCAATTTTGATATTTTCGTCGAATGGAACAAATCCATCGTCTATGCCACGACTGCCGCTTATTTCGCAGCGCGTCTGGCTGGCGGCGAGCCTTTCCTGCTCGGCACACCGGAAGCCGGTCTTTCAACAGAAGAGCTGAAAGAACTGCAGAACAAGCTCGTTGTACGCGGCTATGACATGGGTCGAATCGATGGTGTTTTCGGCACCATGACCAGAGATGCCGTGCGCACTGAACAGCTGCGTTTGGGCATGCCTGCCGATTCATGGCCGACACGTGAATTGCTCGAAAAGCTATAAATTTAGTGGGATTTTGATGCCGTCTGTAAAAAATTTTACGGCGGCATCAAAACTTTTGACACCTACCTAACATATTGTATTTTTTACAAGTTTAAAATTCTGCATTGATTGCGAAAGCTTCCTTCGCCGCTCCGCCCAGCGCCCTCCCATGAAATTAGACTTTTCTTTGGCCGTTTATGTCGATAAAATGACACAAACGGGAAATGTGCTGACACAGTTAAAAAACAGTCAATTTGATCGTGAGACCATGCCTCTTGCATGGGTGGTTAAAGAGACTGGAAGCGGCATTTCCGGTTTAGAGTTAAGAGAAGCGGCTCCGGCATATTCCCTCAGATCGGGTTCTGTCAGGAGTGACTTTCCGGCCTTTGAATGTTGTTCATACGGCATTTGAAAACTGAACTTACAACCTGCTCAGGAGGCAATCCATATGGGTTTAACGCGTTCAATCAATGCCTTGGTATTTTGCGCAGCTTTTGTTTTTGTCGCAGCAATGATTGTCGGTGTATTTCCCTGACCTCGCATATTCACCATCTGAATTTCAGATGCTGACCTGATATCTGCATTTCGGTTTCATAATCAGAAAATATACAGATTACGGTCTTAATTAGAGACATTTTGCAGGCATCACTTTTACAGATACCACCGGCATATTTGGCATTCCGCAAAAGTAGATAAATCAAGTCCTGTCATTTTTAAAAACGAAAAGCCCTGCGGAAACATTTTTCCGCAGGGCTTTTTCGTTTCATCCCATATATTTCAAGCCGCTACCGGCGCCCTCACCCCAAGTAAATGGCAAATCGCAAAAGCCAGATCCGAGCGGTTCATCGTGTAGAAATGAAAATCATTTACACCGCGCTCGATCAGATCATTCACCTGTTCGGCTGCAAGCGCCGCTGACACCAGCATATGTGTCTGCGGATCATTCTCCAGCCCGTCAAAACGATCTGCCAGCCATGCCGGTATGCGTGTTCCTGCACGTTTGGAGAAATTCGACACCTGTTTGAAATTATGGATCGGCAAAACACCCGGAATAATCGGAATATAAATGCCTGCGCGGCGCACACGCTCCACATAACGCTCATAAAGATCATTATCGAAGAAGAACTGCGTAATCGCGCGGGTTGCACCATTATCGACTTTGCGTCGCAGCATCTCAATATCGGTAGCAAAATCCGGACTTTCCGGATGCTTCTCCGGATAGGCAGAAACGCTGATATCAAAATTGGCAATAGATTTAAGACCGGCCACGAGATCGGCACCATTCTGATAACCGCCCGGCGTCGGCTGATAGACTTCACCGATGCCGCTTGCAGGATCACCACGCAGTGCCACAAAGCGCGTCACGCCCAAAGATGCAAAGGAACGGACAATCGAATTGACCTCTTCCTTGGTTGCATCCACGCAGGTCAGATGCGCGGCAGGTGTAATGGATGTTTCTTTGATGATACGGGCAATGGTTTTATTGGTGCGCTCACGGGTCGAACCGCCCGCACCATAGGTCACCGAAACAAAAGCCGGATTAAGCGGTGCCAGACGCGTCACTGTCTCCCAAAGACGATCTTCCATCTCTTCGGTTTTCGGCGGGAAAAACTCGAAGGATACACGGATCGGATGCGCGCTCTCGGAACGGCGCTGCTGGCCAAAACTAGACATCGGAAATCTCCGTTATTCTTGCCGTCATAGTTTGCACCATGGGGCAAATATTCATGGTCACGTCACCATGAAGAAAATCAAAACTGCGCCTGCCCGCACCTGAATGGCGCAAAGCTAAACATTAGAATGCTACTCAATAATGCCGGTGTGCCTCTAAATGCGCCTCAAAGTACATCTCAGGCAGCATCGGCGATCAGCATTCGCGGATCACGCGCAAGCCACAGTTTAATCACAAGACCGGAAGCCTGCCCGCCCTGCGGCTCAAGCGCTTCAATCTTCTCCGGCTCAAGCCCTGCGGCTCTCATCCAGCCGGTCATTTGCTCATCGCTGAAACCAAGCCGCAAATGGGCATGTTCGTCACGCAGGAATTCCAGATCATGCGGCGCAAAATCCACCACCAGCAAACGCCCCTGCGGGCGCAGCGCACGCGCAGCCTCACGAATGGCCGATTGCGGCTCGTCAAGGAAGTGCAGCACCTGATGGATTGTCACCAGATCATAACCATCGCGGTCAACCGGCAGCGCATAAATATCGCCCTGACGCACCTGCGCATGGGCAACACCGGCCTGATCCAGATTGGTGCGCGCAACTGTGAGCATATCGCGATTGATATCAATGCCCACACCGCGCACATAAAGCGGGCTGAACATTTCCAGCAAGCGGCCGGTACCGGTGCCGATATCCAGCATAGACTGGAAAGCCTGTTCGCCGACAATACCACGCAGCGCATCTTCAACCATTGTTTCATCAATATGCAGCGAGCGGATCTGATCCCAGCTTTCTGCATTGGCACTGAAATAGGCAGTTGCCCGCTCATGGCGCTCGGCTTTCACCTGCGCAAGACGCTCCTGATCGCGCAGCAGCAGCGGATCCTGATTGTCCTGCCAACCGATCAGTGCACGGGAAAGCCCCTGATGGATCGGGGTTTCCGACAGGCGGAAATAGGCCCATGACCCTTCCTGATAGCGGCTGATTAAACCGGCTTCACTCAGCAATTTGAGATGGCGGGATACACGCGGCTGAGACTGGTTGAGAATAGATGTCAGATCAGAGACCGTCAGATCACCACCGGCAAGCAGCGTCAGAATACGCAACCGGCTTGGCTCTGCCGCAGCCTTCAGCACTTCCACCATTTCTTCAAGAGCCAAAGGCTTGCCAGTCATACCGCACTCCGCATTTAAAACACATAAAGATATGTTTATGTGATCTATGCGATTATTGCAACTAAAATCGACTGATAAAAATGTTAAAATACCATATTTGATTTAAGCACAATCACGGCAAAGCACATCACAGGAAGCTTCCATGGCCGCATCCGCAAAACGCCGCAAAGAGATTGAACTGGCGCTCCGCTTATTGGCGCCACATACGCCTTATTTTGATGCGGAGCAAATCCGCGAAGCAGCTGCCGCACCGCATATGCGCAGCCTCACTGCACAAAATGCCGTGCGCCTGACACTGCTCGCCTATATCCGCCACACCTACACCGACTACGACAAATTACGCGATGAAGGACTGGATAAAGACAGCGCGCTTTATTGGATTCAGGATCAGATTTCAGAAAAACTCAGAGAATGGCAAGCATTAAAATTACTGCCTGACAGTAATTACAGTGACCAATAAAATAAATATGTGGGAGATTAAAAATGTAATTTAAATCACTAAAAGGATTTTTAAATGCCTTATACATTTCAAATACAGTCATCATTAAATCAAAACTATATCATTCCTAACAAAAGCACCTTAAAAAACAGTTTTATTAATTACACAATACAGGGAATAGATAAATCAGGAAACAATAAAAAAGCAGAAACATACTGGGTTTCAAAGACAGATCCAAAGCATCTAACAGCAGAATTAAGTCAACCAGTACTCATGTACAACCCAAACAAAAATCTTTTCTTTGGCGATAGCGAACAAATCATACCGATGAAATCCCCTAACCAAGGAAAAACTGGATCGGTTGCTGGCGCCTTTAATTTTACAACCTCGGATATATCGCCAAGATTTATTTTCAAACTTGTAGGGTCACAATACGAAATTTTTATCGATGACTACCGCATAACAGATAAAACAATGCTTACAAAAAAACTTGTTATGGATAAAACCAATTCAAACCGAGTATTAATTACAGACGCAGAAATACTTCACGACGGACTTAATGTCGATGACAAATGGATAGTCACGATTGTTTCTTAATTCTTATTTTTTTAAATAAAAGGCTTTTTAAATGTCACAATATTTAAATATATTTCTGAACGACGATAGAGCAATCAGCAAATACCAGCTTGCTATCGATTATATTGGCGACGGCAACAATCTGCTTTTAATGGAATATCAAGCCGAAGCAGTATCCCCGTTTTATCCTGACGCCACAGATAAGGGACAGTATTTTGTGGTTGACAGTTTCCCGGATTGGAACACTGTCACCTTTAATGAAAGAGTAAATATTCCTGAATTCCCGCTTTATAATCCTTGGTCTGGCGGCTTCTTAAACACAACAGGCCAGCAGACAGGTGACGCAACAAATGCTAACGGAACCATTGTAGGAAGCTCGACGTTCTTATCCCCGAACAGTGTTGATAAATTCAATGTTTTTGCTCTGAACGCTTTTGGAGCTTGCTATATTTATAAGATTGTAAAAACCCCAAATGCAGCAGGTAACGGAACGATTGATACCAAACATTACCTTGCATATGATGAGGTAAATCACACAATTTGTTACTACCCAACAGCTACCCCTGATGACTCAGGAGTACAGTACTTTTTGGAATGGAAATTTGAAAAAGTAGCTACGGCTGCAATTCCATCTGCCTAAAAAATCCATTCTCAACGATAATGTTATAAGCTACGCGCTTCAATCCGGCGCGTAGCACAACTGTTCCGGCATCCGTACGGTGATCTTATCTGAAACCTCAGCTGCACCTTCCCGTTCCACCCAGCCGGTTTGACCTCGCAGATATTTTGCTGCTTTTACAAAATTAAGCGCCACCATCGCCTCATTCTGCGCACCAATATGCTGCGCAATTGATGTTCCGGCGATTTTGCACGGTGCATTCAGCCCGTTCAGCTTCAGTGTCAGACCACTGTCAAAAAACAGCACCGTACCGGCAGGCAGTAATGTGAAGTCTGCGATACCCTCCACCACAATATTGGCCCCTATCCATTCCGGCCTGATCGCATCCAGCCCCATTGCCGCAGCAATCTTTTCCAGTTCTTCAAGCGAAATCAGAGAGAGCTGACGGTCATTACGGATTAATGTACCCCGCTCATACCACGGCTCGCGGCCACCGGCTCTACGCGTCATTCCGTAATGATAATCACCGATAATACCACCATGATCACAGTGCAATTTATCTACTGCTTGCGTGACAAAATCCTGCCCTGAAGCAATATAAAGTCCACGGACACGACCTGTAACCTTGCGTGCCGCTATGCGTTTGCCATGAATGTTATCAAACAAATCTGTCATCACAGTTTCAATCTTCACCGCGCACAACAACCATAAATACGCGCGGGAAGTGCAGCAGCACTTTACCATCCACTGTCAGTGGATAATGCTCTGCCAAGCGTTCCGTATATTCCTCCAGATAATCGCGCTGCTCTTCTTCATTGAGCGGATTTAAAAACGGACGCAGGCCGGTGCTCTTCACCCATTCAGTAATTGCCGCATGACCATCAAGCGGGTGATTATAAATCGTGTGCCAGATATCAATATGGGATGCGAGCGGTATCAGAGCATCATAATAAGCATTCACGCTCGGCATTGGCGGACGGGGCGCTTTATTGAGACGTTCAATCCAGCGACTGTCTTTTGCCACTTGCCGCATCATGCGATGGGACGGTTCATTCCAGTTATCCGGCATTTGCACAGCCAGTGCGGCACCTGATTTCAGCCCCTTCAACAGACGCTGCAAATGCTGGATATGCTCCGGTATCCACTGGAACACCGCATTTGAAAACAGCAGATCAACATCCGCATCCGGCTGCCACTGCGTTACATCGCTCAAATAAAACGGCACATCAGGCAAACGCGCCTGCGCCTTTTCAATCATATCCGGCGACGCATCAAAACCGGATAGTTGCCCCTGCGGCCAGCGCTTTTTCAAGGCCTCGGTAGAATTGCCGGGCCCGCACCCAATATCAACAATGACCGCAGGATCTTTCAGCGGAATACGGGCGATGAGATCATTAACCGGTCTTGTGCGCTCATCCTCAAATTTCAGATATTGCTGTGCCGACCAGTCTTTCATCGTGATGCTCCTGTGCCTTATCTATAATAGACAATCTATAGCACCGGTGCATTTTGCCAAGCACTTTACAAACAAAAACGCCCTCCTTTCGGAGAGCGTTTCTATAACTTCAAATCTGTAGTAAAAAACTGCAGGCAGCGCCATTTTCAGCCCTGCATGCGGCTTTTGAACCAGAAATTTTAGCGTGTCAGCGGCTTATAGGTCACCCGCTTAGGATTGACGCTTTCAGGTCCGAGACGACGTACCTTGTCAGCTTCGTAATCTTCGAAGTTACCTTCGAACCACTCCACATGGCTGTCGCCTTCAAAAGCCAGAATATGCGTGGCCAGACGATCGAGGAACATACGATCGTGCGAGATGATAACAGCGCAACCAGCGTATTTTTCCAGCGCATCTTCAAGTGCCGCCAGCGTTTCTGTATCCAGATCGTTGGTCGGTTCGTCGAGCAGCAGCACATTGCCGCCCGTCTGCAGCATCTTGGCAAGATGCACGCGGTTACGCTGACCACCGGAAAGATTGCCGACTTTAGCCTGCTGATCGCCGCCCTTGAAGTTGAACGCACCGCAATAAGCGCGGGAGTTCATTTCAAACTTGCCGAGCTTGATGATGTCATTGCCGCCGGAAATTTCTTCCCAGACATTCTTGTTCGGGTCGAGGTGATCGCGGCTCTGGTCAACATAACCGAGCTTAACAGTATCACCGATACGCACGCTACCGGTATCCGGCTGTTCCTGACCGGTAATCATTTTGAACAGGGTCGACTTACCGGCACCGTTTGGCCCGATAACACCAACGATACCGCCCGGAGGCAGTTTGAATGTCAGATTGTCGATCAGCAAACGATCGCCGAAGGATTTGGACAGGTTTTCAACTTCGATAACCACCTGACCAAGACGCTCACCCGCAGGAATGAGAATCTGTGCATCGCCCGGACGCTGATTTTCAGCCGCTTCAACCAGCTTGTCATAGGCCTTAATACGGGCTTTCGACTTAGACTGACGTGCCTTAGGGCTTGCAGCAATCCACTGGCGTTCACGCTCAAGTGCCTTCTGACGGGAATCGTCTTCACGGCCTTCCTGAATCATGCGCTTGGCCTTGGCTTCCAGATAGGCAGAATAGTTGCCTTCGTAAGGAATACCACGACCGCGGTCGAGTTCGAGAATCCAGCCGGTCACATTGTCGAGGAAGTAGCGATCATGCGTGATGAGCAGCACAGCGCCCTTATATTCACGCAGGTGCTTTTCAAGCCATGCAGTGGTTTCAGCGTCCAAATGGTTGGTCGGTTCGTCAAGCAGCAGCAGATCTGGCTTGGAGAGCAGCAGCTTGCAAAGAGCAACGCGGCGACGCTCACCACCGGACAGGGTGGTTACATCAGCGTCGGCAGGCGGGCAGCGCAGAGCTTCCATCGCCATTTCAACCTGACTTTCCAGATCCCAGAGATTCTGGCTGTCAATAATATCCTGAAGTGCCGCACCTTCGTCGGCGGTTTCATCAGAATAATTCATCATCAGCTCATTATAACGGTCAAGAATGGCCTGCTTGTCAGCCACACCTTCCATCACATTGCCGAAAACAGTCTTTTCAGGATCGAGATGCGGTTCCTGAGCCAGATAACCACAGGTCGCACCATCGGCGAGCCATGCTTCACCGGTAAACTCTTTATCGAGACCAGCCATAATCTTGAGGATTGTCGATTTACCGGCGCCGTTAGGGCCGAGAATACCGATTTTCGCATCAGGATAAAATGACAGGTGCAGATTTTCGAGAATCTTCTTTGTGCCGTAGTTTTTATTCAAACCCGACATATGATAAATAAATTGACGTGCCATTGGGTGGCTGTTCTCCGAGAATTTGAGCCCGTAATGTGTGGGAATTCGCTTTGATGCGCTATTTAGGCTAAATATTGCGCAGGGGCAATGCCAGAACAGAGGCGAAGCAGGCGCGATAAGCATCTTCCCCTGTTTAACCTCTGAGGGGCTGAATAAAAAATCACCATTTGCAGCCAAGTGGGCGACTTTTGGATCAGACACTGAATAGCTATTATTATTACAAGTATAGTCTCCGCACTCCTGAAACAAGGTTTCACAATGCCGTTTGATAATCCTGAAATCCTGTTAAGTCCGGGCGGTGCAAAACTGGCATTGCGTTTTCAACCGGCGAAGAAAACGGCAATCGGCAATATACAGATCAGCCACGGCCTTGCTGAACATGCTGCCCGCTATCATGACTTTGCGGATTATCTCGCGGAGCACGGCTTTAACGTCTATGCCCATGACCATCGCGGACACGGATTGACCAGCGCACCGGATGCACCGCTCGGCCAGTTCGCAGCCAAAGATGGCGATGAAAAAGTGCTGCAGGATCTCGGCTTTGTTGAAAAGACAATCCGCGCAAGACATGGGCAACTGCCGCTCATAATATTCGGCCATTCCATGGGGGGATTGGTAACACTCGCTGCTTTATGCGGAAAATTCTGCACGCCCGATGCGGCAGCCATCTGCAATTCCAATTTTGCCAATGTGCTGAATCAAACACTGGCTTTCACTTTACTCAAAGCCGAGCGCATGTTTCTCGGTTCCGATGTACCGAGCCATTTCCTGCCAGCCATGACTTTCCGCACATGGGCAAAGCAGGTGAAAAATTATCAGACACAATTTGACTGGCTGTCCCATGATACAGCGGAGGTTGCGCTTTATAATAATGATCCGCTCTGCGGCTATGATCCGTCAGTCAGTATGTGGATCGATGTTTTCCGCTTTATGCGTCGCTGCAACAATCCTGCACCACAACAAGCGATACCGTTGCATATGCCGCTTTATTTACAGGGTGGCGGACAGGACCCTTCAACAGAAGGTGGCAAATCCCTGCTTGCACTGGAGAAAAGACTGAAAGCTTCCGGTTTCAGCAATATCACCACACAGATTTATCCGGATATGCGTCATGAAAGCCTGCATGAAACAGATCGTGCGCGTTTCATGCAGGACTTTACAGCATGGGCATTAAAGGCAATCGCCTAACAGAACTTTAAGCCAGCCACTTGTCATAATCAGACACCAACAAATGCAGTGGCTGGACATCATCTTCCACATCAGAGAACCGGCCGATCGGTTCACGGAAGATGTTATCCGTCAGATCATCATTGACGGTTGAAACCTCGCCGATCAGCACATCTCCGCCCTCGCCCCAGAAAGCATGCCAGTTACCGGGCATCAGGGTCACGCTCTCACCCGGATCAAGCTTCAGTAAACCTCCGGCAGACAGCCGCTTGATGCGCCCGTCACAGGCAACAACCACGTCGCTTTTATCGTCAATCGAGCCATCCGGATTGGAATTGAACATTTCCAGCACCAGTTTGGCACCGCCGCGATTGATAATATCCTCAGCTTTCACCACATGGCGATGCATCGGCGACAGCTGGTTCTCGCGCGAGATCATGATCTTTTCCGCATAAAGCATACCGGTGCCTTTTTGCAGATCTTCGGCCTGTCCGTTGCGCACGGTAAACAGGAACAGTCCCATTTCATCGAAACGCCCCTGCCCGTAATCAGTAATATCCCAGCCGAGACGCGCATTGCGGATTGCTGCACTGTCATCACTCACACGGGTGCGCATTTCCTCCGGCGACCAATAGGCAAAAGGCGGCATGACAAAACCGAAAGACCGGATAAAGCGGTCACTTTCACGGATAATTTCATTAATTTCCGAGCGTTTCATAAATATCTCCTCCAGCGGTCATCCGTTTGATACGGGTCTTGTCTGCGCAACAGAAAAGCACGGCCTGCCCCGTCTGACCAGTCCCTTTTCGGTTACAAAATATTGCCGCCGATAAATTTCCGGATGCGGCGGTTTGGCGTGTCGTCTTTACGCGAAGCCCATGTCGTTTTCGTATGCGCGTCCGCCATATTTCAATGGTTGAATACGGATAATCAGAGCAGATTTTTTGAGAAATATTCTGAGACTTAACTCTTGTCGTCAATCTTAATACCCATACGGGATCAGGCTTTTTCATGTCGCACATAAGCCACTCCGGCAGCGACATATTTTAAAGTCCGGCACCCCCGATGAACAACGCTATGCGAGGCATATTATGGACGTCCGCAATCAGATGCTGAGTGACTTGTTGGGGCGCGACCCGAATTTCAGTCTCGGACAGAAATTCTACACAGATCCCGACTTTTACAAGCTCGATCTTGAACATATCTGGTACCGTGAATGGGTTTTTGTCGGCCATGATTGTGAACTGCCGAAAGCAGGCAGCTATATCACTGTGCAGATCGGTGATTATCCGGTGATTGTCGTGCGTGACAGTCAGGGCGGCATCCGCGCTTTTCACAATACCTGCCGCCATCGCGGCTCGCGTATCTGCACGGCAGAAAAAGGCACCGCTGCCCGTCTCGTCTGCCCATATCATCAGTGGACTTATGATCTGGATGGTAAGTTATTATTTGCCCGTCAGGTCGGGCCGGATTTCAAACCGGCAGATTTCGGCCTGAAAACCGTGCATTGCGAAACGGTCGCCGGTTACATTTATATCTGTGTCGCGGATGAAGCACCGGATTTCAACGCTTTCCGCGCAACGGTTGAGCCTTATCTGGCTCCGCACCAGATTAAAGATGCCAAGATCGCCTTTGAAAGCACGATCATTGAAAAAGGCAACTGGAAGCTGGTCTGGGAAAACAACCGCGAATGCTACCATTGCGCCGCCAACCATCCGGAACTGTGCCGCACCTATCCTGAAGCTCCAAGCGCCACCGGCGTACAGGGCATGATGGAGGATGAGGAGACCAACCAGCTCTGGAAGCGCTGCGAGGATACCGGCCTGCCTGCCAAATTCAATATGTCTGAGAACGGCCAGTATCGTATTGCCCGCATTCCGCTGTTGCGCGATGCCGACAGCTATACAATGTCCGGCAAGCCCGCTGTGGCGAAAAGCCTGAGCTCTGAAGTCAGGGCTTCCAAAATCGGCGCGATGCTGCTGTTCAACTATCCGTCCACATGGAACCATGTGATGATCGATCATGCAATTTCTTTCCGCGTGCTGCCGATCAGCGCCGAGGAAACCATGGTCACCACCAAATGGATGGTCAATAAAGATGCGGTTGAAGGCGTTGATTACAATCTCGATGAGCTGACCCATGTCTGGATCGAGACCAATGATCAGGATCGCCGGATTGTGGAAGAAAATGCCCGCGGCATCCGCTCACCGGCCTATCAGCCGGGGCCTTATTCCGTGGAGCATGAAGGCGGCGTCATGCAATTCATTGAATGGTACGCCAATTTCATCACCCCGCGTCTGCAAGGTGAAGTTGCAAAACTCAGCCGCGTGGCCTGATACTCAACGCAATATCCCGGAGCGCAACACAGCGCTCCGGACAATATCATGACAGGCAGGTTCACTATGAACCCACCTCAAGCCCCCTTCAGGTGAAGAGCAGCACGAATGAAATATCTTGATGAAATGCTGCCGTGGAACGACAGGCTTCAGGTTCTGGAATGTGATGCGGCGATTGAAGAAGCGCCGGACGTGATGACTTTCTCGTTCCGCACGCCGGAGAATAATAACTGGTTCCGCTATATGCCGGGTCAGTTCATCACGATTGAGATACCGGCGGCACCGGAACCGGTCATGCGTACCTATACGCTGTCTTCCACGCCGTCGCGCCCCTATTCTGTGTCGATCACCATTAAGGCACAGGCAGGCAGTATCGGCACCCGCTGGATGCTGGATAATATGCGTCCGGGCATGCAGCTCAAAGCTTTCGGCCCTGCCGGTGACTTCTCGCTCGTTTCGCATCCGGGCAAAAAATACCTGTTCATCTCTGCCGGTTCCGGCATCACGCCGATGATGTCGATGACGCGTTTTCTTTATGATACGCAACCGGCCAGCGATGTGGTTTTTCTCAATTGCGCCCGCTCACCGGATGAAATCATTTTCCGCAAAGAGCTGGAACTGCTTGCCAGCCGCATGGATAATCTGCGTCTGCAGCTGGTTGTC
Source organism: Pseudochrobactrum lubricantis (assembly GCF_041929865.1). Classification (NCBI taxonomy): domain Bacteria; kingdom Pseudomonadati; phylum Pseudomonadota; class Alphaproteobacteria; order Hyphomicrobiales; family Brucellaceae; genus Pseudochrobactrum; species Pseudochrobactrum lubricantis. Next base: position 197,108 of record NZ_JBHEEE010000002.1, on the reverse strand, counting down.
GAGCGCTCCATCGCCCGCAATGTCTGGAGCGGCGTTCATGGCCGTATCAGCCATAGTATTATCGATATTTCTGCGCCGGATTTCAAAGACCGCACAGTTTTCTGCTGTGGCCCTGAGCCGTTTATGCGCGCTGTACGTGACATGCTTGAAGCCAACGGTTTCAACATGGATAATTATCATCAGGAAAGTTTTCAACCGGCCTCGGAAGCACCCGCTATACCGGTACCTGCCGCGCTTGAAGCCGCAGCCGGTGATGCAGAGACAGAAGCGCCGAGCGTTATTTTCACATTATCCGGCATGGAAGTGCAGTGCAGCCCGACCGATACTGTGTTGCTGGCAGCGCGTAACGGCGGATTGAAAATACCAAGCGCCTGCGAGTTTGGTGTCTGTGGTACGTGTAAAGTCAAATGCCTCAGCGGCGAAACCGTCATGAATCATAATGGCGGTATCCGCGATGATGAAATTGAAGAAGGTTATATTCTTGCGTGCTGCTCGCATCCTTTGGGTCGGGTGGAAATCGAAGCCTGATCCTCTTGACCTTTCCGCGTGCTTTCGTCACTGATCGCTCTCGGACGTGACGCAGCGGGAGAATGGGATGCCACAACACGATCAGAAAAACTCCGCCTTTATTGTGATTGATATTCAGAATGATTTTTGCCCCGGAGGCGCGCTGGCTGTAGCCGGCGGGGACAGTATCGTTGCAGGCATCAATCAGGAGATTGAGCACTTTGACCATGTCATCCTGACACAGGACTGGCATCCCGCAGGTCATTCCAGCTTCGCTTCGACCCATGAAGGCCGCGAGCCTTATGAAATGGTAACAATGTCCTATGGCAAACAGACTTTGTGGCCGGATCATTGCGTACAGGGAACCCATGGCGCGGAGTTTCATAAAGACCTGCAATGGACAAAAGCCGAGCTGGTGATCCGCAAAGGCTATCGTAAAGCTATCGACAGCTATTCCGCTTTCTTCGAAAATGACCACATGACCCCGACTGGTCTTGGCGGCTATTTGCGCGAGCGCGGCATTAAACATGTAACACTCGCAGGTCTGGCCACTGATTTCTGTGTGGCCTATTCAGCACTGGATGCGGCAGCACAAGGTTTCAAAGTCACCGTATTGCCGGATTTAAGCCGTGCCATTGATATTGGCGGTTCGCTGCAAACCATGATGAGCCAGATGCGCAATGCGGGCGTAGCGTTCCGTTAAAACTGCATTCTCCCTGCAATCAACAAGGCAGCGCTCGACGGCTGCCTTTTTTGCTTTATATAGACGCCTTTATCCTCCTACCCGTTTTCCGGAACAGAAAGCCTCACCGTGATTGAGAAAAAAGACGTTGTAATTATCGGTGCAGGCGCAGCCGGAATGATGTGTGCAATCCGTGCCGGTCAGCGCGGACGCTCGGTCGTACTGATTGACCATGCGAAATCCCCTGGTGACAAAATCCGTATTTCCGGCGGAGGCCGCTGCAACTTCACCAATATTCATGCAACGGCAAAAAACTATCTGTCCGCCAATCCGCATTTTTGCAAATCCGCGCTGGCACGCTTCACGCCGCAGGATTTCATCGCCATGGTCGATAGCTACGGCATCAGCTGGCATGAAAAAACATTGGGGCAGCTGTTCTGTGACCATAGCGCCAAAGACATTATCAATATGCTGCGCACGGAAATGCAGCAGGCCAATGTGCGGCTTGACCTCAACACCACAGTTTCGGACATCAGCAAAACCACAGACGGTTTTTTGATCACAACAAGCTATGGCAAAATCGAAGCGCAATCGCTGATCATTGCCACGGGCGGCAAATCCATTCCCAAAATGGGAGCCACTGGCTTTGCCTATCAGATTGCCGGTCAGTTTGGTCACAGCCTGATTGAACCCCGCCCCGGCCTTGTGCCTTTGACGCTGGAGCCTAATCTGCTGGAACAACTCAGCCCGCTTTCAGGGATAGCCGTCGATGCCGAACTTAAACATGGCAAAACCCGATTCCGCGAAGCACTGCTTTTCACCCATCGCGGTATGAGCGGCCCTGCGATTCTACAGATTTCATCCTATTGGCGCGAGGGCGATGAGGTCGTTTTGACCATTGAACCGGACTTTGACTTCCTCAGATTGTTAAAAAATGCACGAAAAACGAATGGCAAACAATCTGTCCAGACTGCCCTTGCAGAAAAGCTGCCCCGCCGTTTAGCCCAGTTTTTCACGGAAAAGACACAATTGAACAAGCCTCTGGCTGATTTGTCCGACAAGATCTTAACAAATCTTGTTGCCGCAATTCAGGATTGGCATATCAAACCGGCAGGTTCCGAAGGATATCGCACGGCGGAAGTTACACTCGGCGGTATCAGCACTGATGAGCTCGACTCAAAGACCATGGAATCCAAAAAGGTACAAGGTCTTTATTTCATTGGAGAATGTGTGGATGTAACCGGCTGGCTTGGCGGATTTAACTTCCAATGGGCATGGGCATCGGGCCACAGCGCAGGTCAGGCCGCATAATATTTACGTGACAAATCACACGTTTTCGTGAGCGGCGCGCACATTTACATTATGGCGGAAAAGTGTCAATGCGATCACATTTACTTCAAGTCGATAAGAACTTGCTGTTGCATATTTGTGACAGACATTTCCGAGGGTATATTTTATGTTTCTAACGAAATCTAAAAGGAGTTCATCACATGAAATATACAACTCTGGCAGCTGCTCTGCTTCTCTCCTCCACAAGCGCTTTCGCAGCTGATGCTATCGTTTACAACGAACCAGCCCCTGCTGTTGTAGCTGACACTTTCTCCTGGACAGGCGGCTATATCGGTCTTAACGCCGGTTATGCAGGCGGCAAGAACAAGTTCAACGGTTACGACAACTTCGCAGTATCCGCTAAAGACAATGCAAGCGGCTTCCTCGGCGGTATTCAGGCCGGTTACAACTGGCAGTTCGACCAGACCATCGTTGGTATCGAAACTGACTTCCAGGGCGGCAACCTGAAATCCGATGCTGAAGTAACTTACGGCGCGACCACATACGGTGCAGAAGCCAAAATCAACTGGTTCGGCACAACCCGCGTTCGTCTCGGTTACACACCGGTTGACCGCTTCATGGTTTACGCAACAGGTGGTGTTGCTTACGGTAAAATCAAAGCTTCTGCTTTTGATGGCGCAACAAGCTTCTCCCAGTCCGACACTAAAGTTGGTTACACTGTAGGTGCCGGTGCAGAATACGCTGTTACAAACAACGTAACTCTGAAGACCGAATACCTCTACACCGACCTCGGCAAGCTGAAACTGGATGATGTTAACGGCGTTCGCTTCGGTGAAGTTAAGGCTCCGTTCCACACAGTACGCGTTGGTGTGAACTACAAGTTCTAATCCATACTGGCGAACTAAAAAGAAAGCCCCGCATTGCGGGGCTTTTTTTATTTCTGAGCAGCCAACTCAAACCGGCAGCAAAGACACCGTCACAAAAGGTCTTGCAATTCCCTGCCAGTGGTCAGCCCGTATTCTTTATCACCATACCCATATTATAATCCCCCGCACCTACCCCTCGGCATGGTTTATGCTTATCTATACATCAGCACTATGATGTATAGGGAGAGATATGAATAAGTCCTGTTTCGCAATTCTTCTGGCTTGCAGCCTGTTTCCGTCTTCACTTCATGCCGCCCCTATCGGCGAAGTGATTGCCGAAATGGCAGGTAAATGCTGGAAATTGCCGGAGAAAATTGACTATCAAAAAGCATCAGCCATTTTTGAAGTCACTTATAATGCGGATGGTGAGTTATTGGAGATCATCACTGTCGAATATCGCCCTGTGCGGGAAGCGGGCAAAGTCTTTGCTCTCAGTGCACAACAGGCACTTCTGGATTGCGCCAATAAAACCGATGTTAAATCCAGAACAATACGGGTGGTCATGAATTACACCGCGCCAAGATCCAATGAGCCCCTGATTATGAAAAGGTCTCTGCGGTAAGATCAGCGCAAATTTTCCGAACACAAAGCCTATATCAGTAAGCCGAGTTCTTTTTGCTTTTTCTTTGACAGTCCCTGCGCAACAAGATGGTAAGATTGCAGGATATAATCCTTCAGCTCATCGTCACTGAGACCCGGCTCCGCATAATGCTGTATCCACTTCATGCCGCGTGAGGCAAGATATGGCGCAGGGCGCAATCCCGGCTGCTCTTGCAGCATTTCAAATGCAATATGGCTGACTTTGAAACTGAAACTCGGCTGGTCATTATGCCAGCCGCCAATGACAAAAACCTTGCCGCCGACTTTCCAGACATGTGAACCACCCCATTGAACAACATAAGTTGTTGCCGGCAAGCTGCTGCAAAAGGCATTATATTCGTCATAAGTCATAGCTACCCACCACATCAAAAACGATCAGCACAGAGCAGAGATAATATCTTACTGTTTTTAAACACCAAGATGTTAAACTACGCACTCCCGTCCTTTTCACCATTTAAGAAGCATCCGACATTTATGGCCAGTGAATTATCAAACCTAGAATCCGCAACAAAATATCTTTCCCCTACCGACAAAGACCGTTTCTTCAAAATTAAGCGCGACATGGAAGCATCCGGCGCTTCACGAAAAAGCATTGAGGAACGCTTACGCGCCTTTCTATGGGATGTTGTTGAATCCGACGATGATGATGAAAACGAGGACGACGCGCTTTAAGCAAAAGCCGTCTCCATGAAACCAGTTATGAACTCGGCTGCAACTCTTATAATATTGGCTTTGCTGCACGGAAGCAGCAAAGCTCTCGGGAAGGTTGTTTCGGGAACAGATATCTCTGAAATACTAATCAGCTTCACCGGAACCATATTTATCGGCACTGCCGTAACATGGGCTGTGGTCTGGATTGTTTTAAGATTGCTCCAGAAGCAGGAACTCACAATCACAGTGACCAACTGGATTTTAGCTGCAGCAACAATCACCAGCTTTGCGCTGGCAATGATGCGCATATAATAACGCTAACAAATCCAAGTGAGGATGGTGGGCCCGGAGGGACTCGAACCCCCAACCAAGCGGTTATGAGCCGCCGGCTCTGACCAATTGAGCTACAGGCCCACGCAATCCCGATCTACCTGAATCGAAACATGATCGCAAGACTAACTCGCTTATCAGCCAAAACATTATCAATCAGTGTTTAAAGACATACCGGATATTGACGACGACGCATCATATCATTCTGTAAAACAAGATATTTCCGTAATTTTAGCGCCAAAAGCTGTCTTCTCATCCGCATAAAAAATCAGGCTGCGAATCTGTTCGATTCACAGCCTGACAGGAAATCAATTCAACCGGTCAATGCCGGATTAGCGCAAGATCGGGCAACCACGCGCTTTACCGAAGAGCACGCTCACCGGACGGCCATGGCGATAACCGGAGACGCGGATCGTTGAGCGGTTGCTATGCACACGCATCCCGCGAATGCCCATACGCGATGCTTTGGAGACCGCATTGCGCGGTGTGCAGGCATAGCGGTTCGGACGATATTGCGGACGGTTATAATGGCCATGACGATGGTTCACCTGCACCACCGGCGCACCGGTTGTCGCCACACCACTGACGGTGAGCGATACTGCAGGCGATGCGGCCTGTGCCGATGCACCCGCCGAGAAAACACCGGCAAGACCAATCAGGCCGGAAACAATTGCTGCCTTCATTGAGAAACCCGACATATTGTCCTCCTTGGATAATTCTTTGCTTGTTGCGATATCCAATATTTAGCAGGCTATTTCTGAATGCAGCAGCAATCAATCATTCATTTGCAGTTCATCTGATCACTTTTTATCAGGCAATGTGACCGGTCATATGTTTCAGATATGCCTCTTCATCCGGCAGATCATGATCATAAGCAGTGATCTTGCCACGCACGGAAATACCGGCCTCATGCACTGTTTCTTTGGAGCCGGAAACAAGCGGATGCCACCACTCCAGATCCCTGCCCTCAGACACACGACGATAACCACAGGTTTCCGGCAACCAGCGCACGGTCTCAATGATTTCCGGTGTCAGAAATACGCAATCCGGCACGGTTTTTCTGCGGTTCGGATAATCCGAGCACTGACAGCTTGTGCCGTCCAGCAAAGTACAGGCAACACTGGTGCCGTAAATCTCGTCTGTATCGTCATCCTGCAATTTATGCAGGCAGCACTGGCCGCAGCCATCACAAAGGCTTTCCCACTCCTGCTTGTTCAGCTCACGCAATGTTTTGGTTTGCCAGAATGGTTTCTTCATAACGCCCTCACCTTCCTGCAGCATTTTAGCAAATTTACTGCGGCCGGATAAATCAATTTCAAAATAAAAGGCCCGGTAAACCGGGCCTTATGTCTCGTCAATTTCGCCTCGGTTTAACGAAATAAATTGTCGCCCTGCTCATCAATAATCTGACGGGCTTTGATGAGGGTAATATTTACCGCATCATCCATGGTTGCGAAACGATCCGCGCGGATGAATTTATGTTCTTTCATCTCGCCAGCGATTTCCTTACGGATCAGGCCGCAGGTCTGAAACTGTCCGGCTTCGGCAAACGGCGTTGCCAGAATGACAAAACCTTTATGCTCACTGCTGACCGGCTCAGCCTGAGCCTTGCTGTCTGCAGCTTCAGAACCACCAAACCCAAAAAGGCGTTTAAGAAAAGACATTCTATCCCCTAGAGCATTTCGCAGTTAAATGGGATCATTTAACGTCCGCGACAATGCGACAGTTAAAAGAATTTAGAGTGAGCCCAGCGGCTAGTATTAAACACGACACGCTCTAAAAAATGCCGCCACCACAGGGATGACGGCACTTTCTTATGCTTATTAGCTATCCAGGAACGAGCGCAGCTTGCGCGAACGGCTCGGATGCTTGAGCTTACGCAGTGCTTTCGCCTCGATCTGACGGATGCGCTCACGGGTAACCGAGAACTGCTGACCGACTTCTTCCAGCGTGTGGTCGGTGTTCATACCGATACCGAAACGCATACGCAGAACACGTTCTTCACGTGGGGTCAGCGATGCCAGAACGCGGGTCGTGGTATCACGCAGGTTTGCCTGAATGGCCGCATCAATCGGCAGCAGCGCATTCTTATCTTCAATGAAGTCGCCCAGATGTGAATCTTCTTCATCACCAACCGGCGTTTCAAGGGAGATAGGCTCCTTGGCGATTTTCAACACCTTACGCACTTTTTCCAAAGGCATAGCCAGCTTTTCAGCCAGTTCTTCCGGTGTCGGTTCACGGCCGATTTCATGCAGCATCTGGCGCGAGGTACGAACGATCTTGTTGATCGTTTCGATCATATGCACCGGAATACGGATGGTACGTGCCTGATCCGCGATAGAACGGGTAATCGCCTGCCTGATCCACCATGTCGCATAGGTCGAGAACTTATAACCACGGCGATATTCGAACTTATCAACCGCCTTCATCAGGCCGATATTGCCTTCCTGAATAAGATCAAGGAACTGCAAACCACGGTTGGTATATTTCTTGGCGATGGAAATCACGAGACGCAGGTTTGCTTCAACCATTTCCTTCTTGGCAATGGTTGCTTCGCGCTCGCCCTTCTGCACCTGATTAACGATGCGGCGGAATTCACCGATCGAAATCGCGGTTTCAGTGGCCAGATTCTGAATTTCCGAACGCAGATTATCAATGCCGCGTTTTTCCTTGGCAACAAAATCCTTCCAGCCGCGGGCTGTCAGGGTTGCAAGTCGGTCAGTCCAGTTCGGGTCAAGTTCATTGCCCTGATATTCTTTGAGGAATTCTTCACGGCGCACGCCGAAAGATTCCGCAAGACGCAGGAGCTTACCTTCGTTCTGAACGAGACGCTTGTTAATGTCGTAGAGCTGCTCAACCAGCGATTCAATACGGTTCTGGTTCAGCGACAGCGACTTAACGGCCTTAATCAGCTGATCTTTCAGTTCCTTGTAGCGGCGCTCCTGAGAGGTCGACAATTCACCGGCAGCAGCCAGACGGCCTTCCACCTGCTGATCCTGCAATTTGCGCAGTTTCTTATAGGTATCAGCGATCAGATCGAGGGTTTCCATGACCTGAGGACGCAATTCGGCTTCCATCGCAGCAAGCGACAGATTGGCCTCATCGTCTTCATCCTCGTCATATTCTTCCTGAATTTCACCGCCGACATTGGTGATATCATCGTCATCGCGTGAACGACGGCCACCCTTGTCATCACCGCGCGCAGGCTGTTCTTCCACACGCTCGATCACCGGTGCCTGTTTAGCTTCAGGACCCGCATAAGTGGTTTCAAGATCAATGATTTCGCGCAGCAAAATCTGCTGGTCGTTCAGCGCTTCACGCCAAATAATCAGAGCCTGGAATGTCAGCGGGCTTTCGCAAAGCCCTGCAATCATGGTTTCGCGGCCAGCTTCAATACGCTTGGCAATCGCGATTTCACCTTCACGCGACAGGAGTTCAACCGAACCCATTTCGCGCAGATACATACGCACCGGATCATCGGTACGGTCTGTCGGCTCTTTTTTGGTGGTCGTTGTCGCCAGCGCGGTACCGCCGGCTTCTACCAGATCACCGCCGCTTTCTTCGCTGTCATCGTCGCGCTCTTCTGCGTCGGCATCCTGCTCGTCATCTTCAACAACATTGATGCCCATATCGGACAACATCGACATTGTATCTTCGATCTGCTCGGATGTGACTTCCTCAGAAGGCAGCACGGCATTCAGCTCGTCCATCGTGACATAGCCACGCTTCTTGGCGAGCTTAATCATCTTCTTGACAGCGTCGTCCGAAAGGTCGAGAAGCGGCCCATCGGTCGCGCCATCGCGCTCGACTTCAGCTTCTTCGTTTTCCTTTGCCTTCGTTGCCATATATTTATCTCCAGACGATCGGTTTGTTTTGTCCATCGGGCAGAATGAACAACAAAACAAACGATTCGCGTTATGCCCCATGACTATCGATAGTATCGGCAATAGCGCTTTCGCGTTAAAACCGGATTAACCGTGCTGATTACCGGCTGCGGCAATTAAAACAACGGTTTGCAAATTTCATATTTACAGAGCCTTCTCAGCCCCGTATTGACCTCATACCGGTCATAAAATCCGGTAATGACATTGTTCAGATGCTGTGTATTATCGCCTTTCAGCGACGGACAAACTCTCACCGATACAATTAAAGAATGCGACTCATATGATTCGCATGGAAAAAGCGAATCATTTATGCAGATTCGCGACAGAGTGACGCCGGTTAAGCACCGAACAATGCAGTTCTGAGCAGTTTTTGTTCAAATTATCTCTGTTTGGCGACCTTATTCACGTATCTGCTTATCCTCAGAAACCGCCGGGCGGGCGTCCTGAAGACTGACCGAAACCTTCAATAAGCGCTTCGGTTGCATCAGCCTTGCGAATTTCGCTCTGAATATCAATCAAACGCGCAAAAACCTCGGCTGACGCTTCAGTGGAAAGAGCTTCTTCTACGGCTCTTAGTTCCTTATGTAGTGTCCGTGCGCGCAGATGCAAGTGCATCGCCTGTTTGAGGGCTTCGCGGGCATCATCTTCGGCTGCCAGCAGCGTTGCAGGCCACAGACGCGCACGGCGTACCACCAGTTCCAGCTCATCCAGCAATTCAGAAAAACCGTTTTCATTGAGGATTTTACGCATCATCTTACCGTCTTCGGCAAGATGGCTGGCCATCACATCCAGAACCGCGGCATGAAGCGCCGTCAGCCCCGCATGGGTCAGTTCCAGTGTAGCTACAACCTCAAAATTCTCATCAATCAGCGCCGGATGATTAATCAGCGTCAGAACGATCGTCGCCTCGCGCAGACTTGGTGCGGATGAACCGCCCTTCACAATCGCGGAACGGGTCAGACTGTCAGAAGCCTTGGTTGAGGCCGCATTGCCAAAGCCACCACCGAAACCGCTACCTTTGCCGCGCTGCGGCTGGAAATTACCCTTACCGCCGAAGCCACCTGCCTGCTTACCGGCATTCTGCCGCCCCCATTTAGGGCCGAAGAAGCTTTGCGATTTCTCACGCATATGCTGGCTGTAATAATGTTTGACGCTCTCGTCCTTGATACGCGCCACATGGGTGCGCATCCGTGCATCAAGTTCAGCACGGCGCTCCGGCGTTTCAAAATTCCCGCCCGCAGTTTCCCGCATCCACAGCATTTCCGCCAGCGGCTTGGCATCCTGCAACACGACACGAAATGCGGAAGCACCCTGCTCCTTGACCAGATCGTCAGGATCCTTGCCCTCAGGCAACAGAGCAAAAGCCAGCGATTTGCCCGGTTGCAAATTCGGCAAACCGGTATCCACCGCACGATAGGCAGCACGAAGACCTGCCTGATCGCCGTCAAAGCACAAAACCGGCTCGGGGCTGATCCGCCAGAGCAAAGCCATCTGCTCCTCGGTCAGTGCCGTGCCAAGCGGTGCCACAACCTCGTTGAAACCGGCCTGCGCCAGTGCGATCACATCCATATAACCTTCAACGGCAATGACCGGTTTGGCTTCTTCGCCATTTTGCGCCTGACAGGCACGGCGCGCGCGTACCATATTGTAGAGCACGCGACCTTTATGAAACAGTTCGGTTTCCGGTGAATTGAGATATTTCGCAGGTGCATCCGGTGACATTGCACGTCCGCCAAAAGCGATCACGCGATTGCGGCTGTCGGTAATCGGAAACATAATGCGGTCGCGGAAACGGTCATAAGACACCGCAATGCCTTCACCATGCACAACCATGCCGCAGGCTTCGATCTGCTCACGGGTTGCACCTTTAGAGGCCAGATATTCCTTGAGAATATTACGCCCTTCCGGCGCATAACCGATACGGAATTCAGCCTGCGTCTGCGCATTTAAGCCACGATCACGCAAATAAGAGCGGGCTTTGGCACCAACGGATGCCTGTAACTGATCTTCAAAAAATGCTGCGGCCAGTTCCATCACATCATAGAGCGTGCCGCGCTTTTCTTCGCGTCTCTGCTGCTCGGCATCCATAACCGGCATCGGCACACCGGCCATATCGGCGATCCGTGCGACAGCCTCGGGAAAGTTCAGGCCTTCAAGCTCGGTCAGAAAACGGAAATGATCGCCCGTCACACCACAGCCGAAACAATGATAGCGGCCTTTGCGATCCTCACAGTGAAAGCTCGGGCTTTTTTCGCCATGAAAAGGACAGCACGCCCAGAAATCCCCCTTGGACGCATTGGTTTTCTTGCGATCAAAACTCACGCGTGTCCCGATCACAGACGATATCGGAACGCGGTCGCGGATTTCATCAAGGAAGGACGGGGGGAAACGCATGCGCCTTTAAATTCTCTCTCAGTTCTCTTGCCAGAACAATACTGGCTTCGGGGGACATCAGACTTGTCCCCTCACCTTAATAGCACGGAATACAGAAAAACACGCCTCAACAACGCATCTTTCCCCGATACTCACATACCCGCTCCTGTGCAAGTGCAGCCTCTCCTATAAGCGGGTAGCACAGTTGTCATAATTATCGCTTATCATCTTATACAACGGGACAGCAATATTATCCTTCAGCACCTGAAAATGCAGGATTTTGATTTAGTCGGCTAACTGTCATAAATTTGTCATAAAAACTTTAAATACCATCTGTTAGAGGTAAAATCCCTCTTCCAAATTAAGCATAATGTGCCTAGATTGATTAGCCAGTGCATGATTTTCGCACTGCATTTTTATCCGTCCTGAACATTCCGCGAAATCACTGCAGCAATGTTGTGCATGCGCGAACAGGAACGGAGCATCCGGAGACAATCCGGGGAACCACAAAGGATGAGCTAATCATCCGGTAATAAAAAAGGAATACGCATTTGAATGGTTCAGTCGTCCTCCTGCATCTTGCAGGAGCAGTCGCGTTGCTCTTATGGGCAACCCGTATGGTTCGGGCAGGCGTTGAAAGCGCCTATGGCGACCGGTTACGCCGACGACTGCGCAAATATATGCAAAAACCGCTTCTGGCGGTCAGCTTCGGTGTTTTGCTGGCTGTATCCCTACAAAGCTCCACGGCCGTCACTTTGCTGGTCGGCTCTTTTGTCGGCGCAGGCTTTGTCAGCGGTGTGGCAGGCCTTATGGCCGTGCGCGGCGGCGAGCTCGGCTCTGCCCTTGTGGTTAAAATCCTGAGCTATGACCTGACTTTGCTGGTGCCTTTGGCGCTTGTGGCAGGCACATTCATTTCCATGTCTTCCGAGCGTTTGTTCTGGCGGCAGAATGGTAAGATTCTGGTCGGTATCGGTCTGCTTATTCTCTCGCTTGAACTCACAGGTGAAGCGACAACGCCATTGCGCGACAGTCAGCTGCTGCCGGTGATTGTCAATTATCTGGCGAGCGATCCGGTTACCACCTATCTGCTTGCAGCGCTGATGACATGGCTGTTCCATTCATCAATTGCCGCAATCATCTTGCTCACGTCTTTCGCCTCACGCGGCCTCATTCAGCCGGATCTGGCGGTGGTGATGGTGCTTGGCGTCAATCTTGGCTCTTCTATCATTGCCCCCCTGCTCACACGCAATGCCCCGCCGGAAACCCGCGTGGTACCGCTCGGCAATCTGCTGATGCGCGGCGCAGGCTCTCTCGTTATCCTGATCCTGTTTCTGTCCTTTAAGCCGCCGGTCGAGTTTCTCGGCTCCGATCCTGTCAGTCAGGTTGTGAATGCGCATATCCTGTTCAATACGATTATTCTGATTGCAGGCATTCCGCTGTCAGGACTTGTGCTGCGCGCTACAGAAGCACTGGTCAATCTTAAAGCCAAACCGGAAGCACCGGCAGAAACTGTTTTCACACAGGAAATCAGCGCGCTGGATATGAGTGTCATCAACTCCCCGCCGCTTGCCCTCGGCAATGCAACGCGTGAAGTTGTACGCACCTGTGAAACCGTTGACGTGATGCTGCGACGGATTATGGATCTTTATGAAAAGCCGGATCAGGTCGGCATTAATGAACTGGCAAAACTGGATGATCGTCTGGATGCACGTCATGCTGCCATCAAGCTTTATCTGGCGAAACTGGCGACCAAAAACCTGAGCGAAGATGAAGCTCTGCGCACGCAGGAACTACTCGGTGCCTGCGTTAAACTGGAACAGGTCGGCGATATTATTGTGCGCAATATGCTTGCCCATGTGCAGAAGAAGATGGATCGTAAGCTGGAGTTCACAGAAGAAGGCTGGGACGAACTGACCGAATTCCACGCTATGGTCGTTTCCAATGCGCATCTGGCCTTCAACGTATTGGTGTCACGCGACAGCTATACGGCGCGCCAGCTCGTGCATGAAAAAGACCATCTGCGCGATATGGAGAAACGCACCAGCGAAATGCATTTCCAGCGCCTGCGTGAAGGAACTGTGCGCAGTGTCGAGACCAGTTCGATCCATCTGGATACGATCCGCGATCTCAAGCAGATCAACTCTCTGCTGGCTTCAATGGCCTATCCGGTACTGGAAGAAAAAGGCATGCTCGGCGGCACCCGCCTGAAAACAGTAACGGAAAGCTGAAACAAAAAAGCCCGCGTTAATCGCGGGCTTTTTCTTTATTCTTAATTATTCAGGATCAGCTACCGAGCAGTTCTTTCAGCACACCGCTGGCCTTGGCGAAATCCATCTGGCCGGTATAACGTTCTTTAAGAACCGCCATTACCTTACCCATATCGCGCAGGCCTTCCGCACCGACTTCGGCAATGGCAGCGGCGCTGTTGGCGCGAATTTCTTCATCGCTCAGCTGCTGAGGCAGAAATTCTCTGATGATCTCGATTTCAGCGCGTTCATTTTCAGCCAGTTCAATACGATTGCCTTCTTCGTACATTTTGGCGGATTCTTCACGCTGCTTGATCATCTTGGCAAGAATTGCCAGAATCTCATCATCCGATACAGGGTCTTTGCCTGCGCCGCGATTGGCAATGTCGCGATCCTTCAGAGCAGCCATAATCAGGCGCAGCGTTGAAGCACGCATTTTTTCATGGGCTTTCATAGCCGTTGTCAGAGCTTGCGAAATTTCCTGACGCAGCATTTCTTATCTCCTTGGCAGGACAGCATTATATATTCGTATCCGGCCTGTTAAATTTATAAAATCCGGTCAGAGCAAGGCGCGGTCAGTTGTCTTTTTATAAACACGCGCATGATGCAAATTTTACAGAAATCAGAGTATGCGCACAAAACAGAATAAAGGCGATACGCTCCTGAATGCAATAAAGCTGGCCGGAATAAGCAAATCAAAGGCCTTATAGCGCAATTTGCAGTCTTGGCAAAACCATCAGCTTATTTTCTTCGCGCAACCTCATTATGCCTCCGCATTATGCAAGCAGAAACCGGCTTTTTCTGGCTGTCTTGATAAGCCCAAAGTACTGACCGCGTACTGGTCGCCGCTTTTCCCGCGAAAATATCCGTCACAGCAATTGACCGCAGGGCAAGATTTCTTTACATTATTAATCTTAGCAGAAGATTTTTTTCATTCTCGCGACGGAGCTCATTGTATCCGGCGCGTTTTTGCACATCTGGTGTTTATCATACCGGGTTGCATCTGCACATATAACACATAGTTGCCGTTCAGATGGCCGACCACAAAGCCGGTTCCGGACGCGACATGCCCCACAGCACAGCGCGCAATTTTGATCAGGAGTGCCTCAATGACCGAAACCACACCCAAAACCGCACCCTGGACGACTTCCAAGCCAACAGCTGTTCTTGTTTTGGCGGATGGCACAGTGATCGAAGGCAAAGGTGTCGGCGCAGTCGGCGCGATTGAAGCGGAAGTCTGCTTCAACACCTCCCTCACCGGTTATCAGGAAGTTCTGACCGATCCGTCCTATGCAGGCCAGATCGTAACTTTCACATTCCCGCATATCGGCAATGTCGGCACCAATGAAGAAGACAGCGAGCGCCTAAATCCGGCCAGCCGCTCCGGCGCAGTCGGCACAATTATCAAGGCTGATATTACTGCCCCTTCAAACTACCGCGCCACTCAGGATTTCGACAAGTGGCTGAAGCAGCACGGCATTATCGGCCTCAGCAATGTTGATACACGCGCACTGACCGCCCTGATCCGTGAAAAAGGCGCAGCCAATGCCGTGATCGCTCACGATCCGAGCGGCAATTTCGACATTCCGGCTCTGAAAAAACGCGCGGCAGCATGGGCTGGTCTCGTAGACCTCGACCTCGCCAAAGATGTTACTTCCGGTCAGTCTTCCGTATGGACAGAAAAATCATGGGTCTGGAATGAAGGCTATGGCAGTCAGACAGAAGAACAGTTCCATGTCGTTGCGGTTGACTATGGTATCAAACGTAACATTCTACGTCTGTTTGCAGATCTCGGCGGCAAGGTAACGGTTGTTCCGGCGACAGCAAGCGCTGAAGATATTCTGGCGCACAATCCGGACGGCGTATTCCTGTCCAACGGCCCTGGCGATCCGGCGGCCACCGGTGAATATGCAGTACCAACCATTAAAAAACTGATTGAAACTGACATTCCGCTGTTTGGTATCTGCCTCGGCCACCAGATGCTGGCACTGGCAACAGGCGGCAAGACAGTTAAGATGCATCAGGGTCATCACGGCGGCAACCATCCGGTAAAAGATCACACAACCGGTAAAGTTGAAATCGTATCGATGAACCACGGCTTTGCAGTGGATGCGGACAGCCTGCCTTCAGGCGTGGAAGAAACTCACATCTCGCTGTTTGACGGTACAAATTGCGGATTGCGGATTATCGGCAAGCCGGTCTTCTCGGTACAGCACCATCCGGAAGCTTCTCCGGGTCCTGAAGACTCGTTCTACCTGTTCCGCCGCTTTATCAACCTGATCCGCGCACGCAAAGGTCAGGAACCTCTGCCGGAACGCGAAGCGGCCTGAGCTTAAAAGGGCGCGAAGCGGCCTGAGATAAATACTCATAGACAAAATAAAAGGCCGGTGATTTTCACCGGCCTTTTTTATTATTTTACTATCAAGCTCGAGGTCATATTCGGGATGATGACGTGGCGAAAATGGTGTTTTTTGAGAACCGGAACGGAGCGTACCCTGCATAATCCTTTCATCGGCTGATGAAAGATAAGATTATGCAGCCTTAAAGATCACGGCAACCTTTGCACGTCCTATTGGACGTGCGGTGCCGTGTGTACGTGAGTACCGGAAGCACAGGAAGACGCTATTTGCAGACCGTCAGCACCCGAATATATTAAATGGGGTTGTTGAAAGTATCACAAGCATCAACCCGTCCCGTATCGAAGCCGCGCTTGAACCATTTGGCACGCTGTTCAGAGGTACCGTGGTTGAAGCTTTCCGGCACGACATAGCCCTGCGAACGCTTCTGCAAAGTATCGTCACCGATCTGATGGGCGGCGTTCAGAGCTTCTTCGAGATCACCCTGCTCCAGCAGGCCTTTCTGCTCGGTGAATTTACCCCAGACACCGGCAAAGCAATCGGCCTGCAATTCCACGCGCACGGACATGGCATTGGACTGCGCTTCACTCATGCTTTGACGCATCTGGTTAAATTTCGGCAGAATACCGAGCAGGTTCTGCACATGATGACCAACTTCATGCGACAGCACATAGGCATGTGCAAAATCACCGGAAGCGCCGAAACGCTTGTCCAGTTCACGGTAGAAACTCAGATCGATATAAACTTTCTGGTCGCCCGGACAGTAGAAAGGTCCCGAGGCAGCAGAAGCAAAACCGCAGGCGGATCTTACCTGACCGTCAAACAGCACCAGAACCGGCTTTTTATAGGTCTGACCGGCAGACTGGAAAATACCGCTCCAGACTTCTTCTGTTTCTTTCAGGACAACACGACTGAAACTGGCCGCTTCATCATCGGCACGCGGCGTGGAAGCACCAATATTGGAAGAACCGCCGGACGTCTGCGTGCTCTGGATGGAGCCGTCACCGAACAGGATAGGCAGCGGATTAATACCGGCCATCCATAAAACAAGTGCCATCACACCCAGAATAAGAATGCCGGAAAGACCGCCGCCGCGCACAACACGGAAACCTGGCCCTCCGAGTCCGCCACCGCCTCTCAGACCACCTCCGCCATTCCCACGACGATCCTCAACATTGTCACTCTCTTCGCGACCTTGCCAGCGCATCAGCGCTCTCCTTATTTTACATAATTCTTTGGCAGCTATAATAAAACGGAAATGCTCTGCCCGCTACTCTGCCCGCGGTCTATTTAGCAAAGATAAAACACAGGACATTTCAAAACAGGCTGACAACCGGTCAAATTTCAATAAGAATTGTTATAAACGCATATTTTCTCCCAAATAACGTATTTAAGGGGTTACTTTCCGCAAATTGATTACCTATAAGACACGCTTAGCCCAGACGCATCATATAGCCTCTGAACCCGACGGTCATACCGTTCGGGCTTTTGTCGCAGAGCCGAATAAGCGCTAAACACAGGATGAGACCATGCCAAAACGCACAGACATCAAATCGATTCTGATTATCGGAGCGGGACCAATTGTTATCGGTCAGGCATGTGAATTTGACTATTCAGGCACACAGGCCTGTAAAGCCCTGAAAGAAGAAGGGTACCGGATCATTCTGGTGAATTCCAATCCGGCCACGATCATGACAGACCCTGATCTGGCGGATGCTACATATATTGAGCCGATCACACCGGAAGTGGTTGCCAAGATCATCGCCAAAGAGCGCCCTGATGCGCTGCTGCCAACCATGGGCGGCCAGACAGCGCTAAACACCGCGCTGTCGCTGAAGCGCATGGGCGTGCTTGACCGCTACAATGTGGAAATGATCGGCGCTGATGCCAAAGCCATTGATAAAGCCGAAGACCGCGCATTGTTCCGCGAAGCCATGGCTAAAATTGGCCTCGAAACACCAAAGTCCATGCTGGCCAATGCCACGGACGTTAAAGACGAAGACCGCAAAGCCCATAAGATCAAACGCGAAAAGCTGAAAGCCAAGCTCTCCGGCGACGATCTCGACAAAGCACTCGACAAGCTGGAAACCGAATGGCAGCTCGGCGAAACCGACCGCAAGCAGCGCTACATGACCCATGCTATGGGTCTGGCAGCACAGGCGCTCGATCATGTTGGTCTGCCTGCCATTATCCGCCCGAGCTTTACACTCGGCGGCACCGGCGGCGGTATTGCCTATAACCGCTCGGAATTTTTTGAAATCGTAGAAGGCGGTCTCGATGCATCGCCAACCACCGAAGTACTGATTGAAGAATCCGTGCTCGGCTGGAAAGAATATGAAATGGAAGTTGTGCGCGACAAAGCGGACAACTGCATCATCATCTGCTCGATCGAAAATATCGACCCGATGGGCGTTCATACCGGCGACAGTATCACTGTTGCCCCTGCCCTGACGCTGACTGATAAAGAATATCAGATCATGCGCGATGCCTCGATCGCAGTGCTGCGTGAAATCGGCGTTGAAACCGGCGGCTCAAACGTACAGTTCGCGGTTAATCCTGAAAACGGTCGCCTGATCGTTATTGAAATGAACCCACGTGTGTCCCGCTCGTCAGCACTGGCATCCAAAGCAACCGGCTTCCCGATTGCTAAAGTGGCTGCCAAGCTGGCTGTCGGCTACACCATGGATGAGCTGGAAAACGATATTACCGGCGGTGCAACACCGGCTTCGTTTGAACCAAGCATTGACTATGTTGTCACTAAAATCCCGCGTTTCGCTTTCGAGAAATTCCCGGGCGCCAACAATGTTCTGACCACCGCGATGAAATCGGTCGGTGAAGTGATGGCTATCGGCCGTACCTTCCAGGAAAGCCTGCAGAAAGCTCTGCGTGGTCTGGAAACAGGCCTGACCGGTCTTGATGAAATCGCAATCCCGAATATTGAAGACGGCGATGAAAAAGGCGCAATCCGCGCAGCTATCGGCACACCGACACCGGATCGTCTGCGTATGGTTGCACAGGCCATGCGCCTCGGCATGCCGCTTGATGAAATTCATGCAGCCTGCAAGATCGATCCTTGGTTCCTTGAACAGATGGCCGAGATCGTTGCGACTGAAGATCGTGTCCGTGAACACGGTCTGCCGCAGGATGCGGAAAATATGCGCTATCTGAAAGCCATGGGCTTCTCAGACAGCCGCCTTGCAAGCCTGATCCGCAAAGATGCCAAGGATGTTGCCAAACATCGTGCAGAACTGAGCGTGCATCCGATTTTCAAGCGCATTGATACCTGCGCTGCGGAATTCTCTTCGCCAACCGCTTATATGTATTCAACCTATGAAACGCCGTTTGCAGGTGTTGAAGCCTGTGAAGCGGATGTATCCGAGCGCAAAAAGGTTGTGATCCTCGGCGGCGGTCCTAACCGTATCGGTCAGGGCATCGAGTTTGACTATTGCTGCTGCCATGCCGCTTTCGCGCTGAGCGATGCCGGTTATGAAGCGATCATGATCAACTGTAATCCGGAAACGGTTTCCACGGATTATGACACGTCAGACCGTCTGTATTTCGAACCGCTGACCGATGAAGATGTGATCGAAATTCTGCGTAAAGAGCAGGAAAAAGGCACTCTGCACGGCGTAATCGTACAGTTCGGCGGTCAGACCCCGCTGAAACTCGCCAATGCACTGGAAAAAGCCAATATTCCAATCCTCGGCACCTCACCGGATGCGATCGATCTGGCGGAAGACCGTGACCGCTTCCAGAAGCTGCTGATCAAGCTCGGCCTCAACCAGCCGAAAAACGGCATTGCCTATTCCGTTGAACAGGCTCGCCTAATCGCTGCTGACCTCGGCTTCCCGCTGGTGGTTCGCCCGTCTTATGTTCTGGGTGGCCGCGCCATGCAGATCATTCATGATGAGCGTATGCTGCAAAAATATCTGCTGGAAACCGTGCCTGAACTGGTGACCGAAGATATTAAAGCCAAATATCCGAATGATAAAACCGGCCAGATCAACACACTGCTGGGCAAAAACCCGCTGCTGTTTGATACCTATCTGACCGATGCTATCGAAGTGGATGTGGACTGTCTCTGCGACGGCAAAGACGCTTATGTTGCCGGTATCATGGAACATATCGAAGAAGCCGGTATTCACTCCGGTGACTCAGCCTGCTCCCTGCCGGTTCACACTTTGAGCGATGAAATCGTTGCTGAACTTGAACGCCAGACCATTGCCATGGCCAAGGCGCTCAATGTCGGCGGTCTGATGAACGTGCAATATGCGATCAAAGACAATGTGGTCTATGTGCTTGAGGTCAATCCGCGTGCATCGCGTACCGTGCCTTTCGTGGCTAAAACCAACGGCACACCGATTGCCAAGGTTGCAGCACGCATTATGGCCGGTGAAAGCCTCGAACAGGCACTGGCTGCCTATGGCGGCAAGCCTGATGTGAAAGCACAGCGCCACATCGCCGTGAAGGAAGCCGTGTTCCCGTTCGCCCGCTTCCCGGGTGTAGACACCCTGCTCGGACCTGAAATGCGTTCGACCGGTGAAGTCATGGGTCTCGACTATGACTATGCACTGGCCTTTGCAAAATCACAGCTCGGCGCAGGCGTTGATCTGCCACGCGACGGTACAGTATTTGTCTCCGTCCGCGATGAAGACAAAGCACGCATCGTAGCGCCTGTTAAGCGTCTGGCAGACCTCGGCTTTAAAGTTCTGGCAACCGGTGGCACACAGCGCTATCTGGCTGAACAGGGCATCGAAGCCACCAAGGTCAACAAGGTTCTGGAAGGCCGTCCGCATATTGAAGACGCCATCCGCAACCGTCAGGTGCATATTGTCTTCAACACCACAGACAGCGTCAGCGCGGTTTCCGACAGCAAGTCGATCCGCCGTGCGACCCTGATGCACAAACTGCCATATTACACCACACTGGCTGGTGCAGAGGCGGTTTCTGAAGCGATTGCCGCGCTCAAGGCCGGATCACTGGAAGTTCGTCCATTGCAGGATTACTTCAAGAAAGCCTGATAAGCACATAAACGATCAAGCAAAAGGCAGCCTTATAAGGCTGCCTTTTGTGTTTTCAGCACTGTAATTCCTGCTCCGGATACATCGCTCCCCTGCATTGAACTCTACAGAGATACTTTTCGGAGAGTGGCAATTTGCAGAAATATTCTCACGCGTTGTAAAGGTTTCCCGGAGATTTATTCTCCGTCCATGTGCGATTTCCTGAGAAGCCGCCTTGTATTGGTCAAAAATGTCGCATATGTTGAGTTCATCGAATTTTCGGTCGAGTGATTTTGCGGCCCGCACGGCAACGCCTTGCTTCTCATGATCTTCCATCAACAACTTCGATCCACCGGGAACGTCGCAAGGCGAACCTGAATTTACTATGAACTTGAAGGAATTTCCCATGGCTACGGGAACAGTTAAGTGGTTCAACACGACCAAGGGTTTCGGTTTTATTCAGCCTGATCAGGGCGGCACAGACGTGTTCGTTCATATCTCCGCTGTACAGCGCGCTGGCCTGGCTCAGCTCGATGAAGGCCAGAAAGTCACCTATGAAATCGTGCAGGACCGCCGCTCTGGTCGTTCATCTGCCGACAACCTCGTTGCAATGTAATTTGCGATAAGGTTAAGAGCTGCATTTCATGCGGCTCAGGGTTGAGATACAGGGCGTTGAGGTCACACTGACTGACAATCTGGGATCGAATAAAAGGCGGGTTTTCCCGCCTTTTCTTTTTTCTGCACATCCCAAATATAAAACGCCGCAATTACGCTGCGATGCAAAAGCTTTCCTTGCACTTTGCCTGTGATTGCGACATAAAGCTGTAGCCTCTGACTGAACAGTCCGGCTCTATATCAGCGTTGCTCCCCACCGGCATAAACAGCCTCAAAACTGTAAACTCTCCGGATATCATATGCGACCAGATCAATCTGCGCTCGCGAAGGGCTCAACAACGTCGCTATAGCGGCTGCTCACGCACCGGCAGCAACGCTTAAACACACGCGGTTGAGGAGATTGCGCTGTGTTTTAGGTTTTCTTTTATCCTCCGGCTATTCAGCCGGATCGCCAGTTCCATTCAGGAGTAATGATCATGGCATTCCTCGCCGACGCACTGTCCCGCGTAAAACCATCTGCCACAATCGCTGTCAGCCAGAAAGCACGTGAGCTGAAAGCTAAGGGCAAAGATGTTATCAGCCTTGGTGCAGGTGAGCCGGATTTTGATACCCCTGATAATATTAAGCAGGCAGCCATCGACGCAATCACCCGCGGCGAAACCAAATACACCCCTGTTTCCGGTATTCCTGAACTGCGCAAGGCAATTGCTGCGAAGTTCAAGCGTGAAAACGGCCTGGATTACACCTGGGAACAGACCATTGTCGGTACCGGCGGCAAGCAGATCCTGTTCAATGCATTGATGGCAACCCTCAATCCGGGTGATGAAGTTATCATCCCTGCGCCTTACTGGGTAAGCTATCCGGAAATCGTTGCCCTGTGCGGTGCAACACCGGTGACTGTTGAAACCACAATGGACAACCAGTTCAAGCTGCAGGCTGCCGATCTGGAAGCTGCGATCACGCCAAAAACCAAATGGCTGATCCTCAACATGCCTTCCAACCCGACAGGTGCTGCTTATTCTGAAAGCGAAATCAAAGCGCTGACCGATGTGCTGCTGCGTCATCCGCAGGTCTGGATCCTGACCGACGATATGTATGAGCATCTCGTTTACGGCGAATTCAAATTCATGACCCCTGCGCAGGTTGAGCCAAAGCTCTATGACCGCACACTGACCATGAACGGCGTTTCCAAAGCCTATGCCATGACCGGCTGGCGCATTGGTTATGCAGCAGGCCCGCTGCAGCTGATTAAAGCTATGGATATGGTTCAGGGGCAGCAGACCTCCGGTGCCTCCTCCATCGCACAATGGGCAGCGGTTGAAGCTCTCAACGGCCCGCAGGATTTCATCGAAAAGAACAAGGCAATCTTTCAGGGCCGCCGCGATCTCGTTGTTTCCATGCTCAATCAGGCCAGCGGCATCACCTGCCCGACACCGGAAGGCGCATTCTACGTCTATCCGTCCTGTGCAGGTCTGATCGGCAAAACCGCACCTTCGGGCAAGGTTATCGAAACCGACGAAGATTTCGTATCTGAATTGCTGGAAGCTGAAGGCGTAGCCGTTGTTCACGGTTCAGCCTTTGGTCTCGGACCAAACTTCCGTATTTCCTATGCGACTTCCGAAGAGTTGCTGGAAGAAGCCTGCATCCGCATTCAGCGTTTCTGCGCTTCCCTGCGCTAATACGAAACGCATAAAGTGTCTGAAGCCCCGAACATATCGTTCGGGGCTTTTTTATTGCGCACAAAACTCTGCCTGCATAAGCAGGGTCACATGGAATATGAAAAAAGGGATGGTTTTTGTCGCCCTGAAATTTGGACAAAAAAAAGCCGGACATAAGCCCGGCTTGGAATTTTGAAGGCGTCATATGGACAAGCCTTCAGAGGGGAACACTTAGGATGCGCAATGGGAGGAGGAGACGCATCACTAAGATGAGTTGTATATGCTCCTTTAAGCCTGATTTCACAACGCCCGATATTGCAAAGCAGCCATGCATTTTCAGATAGCTCAGCATCTTGAAACCGGTTTTTCTGCACAGATGGGCGTTAAACAACAAAAAAGCCGGTAAAACCGGCTCTTTTTAACGTCAATTGGTCTGTTTCAGAAGGACCAGTTTCTCGCTTTGGAGAAAATGAAATCACGGAAAACATGCAGCTTGGCCGCATTTTTCAACGCTTCCGGATAACAGAAGAATGTATCGAAGGAAGGAATCTCTCCCAAAGCCGGCAGCAGACGCACCAGCCCTGATGTTTTATCGACCATGTAATCCGGCAGAACCCCGATCCCGACACCGCTGAGAACCGCGCGGCGAATGGAAAGCAGATTATTGACCTGCAAGGTCGGAATGCGCGCACCACCATCAGTGCGGCCTGCTGTTTCCAGCCAGTTCAGCCCCATCAGATAGGACGGCGCAGATTCACCAAAGGTTACAATGCGATGCTCATCCAGCTCTTCAATAGCATTGAGCTTGCCATATTTGGCAATATAGCCTTCAGATGCATAAACATGCATATGCACGGTAAACATGCGGCGCTGGATCAGATCAGGCTGCTGCGGCTGGCGCAAACGCAAAGCACAATCCGCATGACGCATGGTCAGATCAAGCTCTTCATCATCGAGAATGAGCTGCACCTGCACATCAGGATAGAGATCGGCAAATTCTTCCATCCGCTCGATCAGCCAGCCGGAACCAAGCCCGACCGTTGTCGTCACACGCAGGCGACCGGAAGGCTTTTCACGGTTTTCATTGAGTTTGGAGCGGACATTTTCCAGCTTCATCAGCACATCATGTGCTGTGCGATACAAAACTTCGCCCTGTTCAGTCAGAATAAGGCCACGCGCATGACGATAGAACAGCGCCACACCGACATCCTGCTCAAGCGCGCTGACCTGACGCGAGATCGCAGATTGCGACAAATGCAATGTCTGCGCCGCGTGGGTAAACGAGCCGGCCTCAGCAGCGGCATGAAAAATGCGTAGCTTATCCCAGTCAAGTGGTGCCACCACACTATCCCCTTTTCATGCAATGCCCGCCTTTATAGCAACGGACATTGCTTTTCATCCTCCGGCACAATGCGGTTCATCCGCTATGCACTTCCCATTTCAACTTCTCGCCGATGTCCAACAGTAAATCAGAATCAGCTCATAACTGCCACAAGACAAAGAACTAAATTTTGTGGCAACTTTAAAGAGCCAGAGCATTTTCAACAAAAACGAAAACCGGTTTTGCAAAGAAAATGTAGCCGAAACAAAGAAACAGAGCGATTTTGCGATTCAGGGTCATTCAAAACCGCTCTGCAGTGCAGAATTATCAGGTGCCGGTTGTTTAAACCACGAGCTTTACCACTCAGGCTTCCGGTTGTGCCGCCAGCCAGCGTTCAGCTTCAAGCGCAGCCATACAGCCCATACCTGCCGCAGTTACAGCCTGACGGAAAATATCATCCGTCACGTCACCGGCAGCAAATACACCTTCAATGCTTGTCGCGGTTGAATCCGGTGCGGTCCACAAATAACCGCTATCCTTCATCTTCAGCTGATCTTTGAACAATGACACCGCCGGCGCATGACCGATTGCGACAAACACACCATCAGTTTTCACTTCGGTAATCGCACCGCTCACCGTATCTTTGAGCCTTGCGCCGGTTACAACCGGTCCCATAGGCGGATTGGCAGGATTACCGGTGATTTCCTCAACTGCATGATTCCAGATGATTTTTACATTTTCGCGCTTCAGCAGACGTTCCTGAAGAATTTTCTCCGCACGGAAACTGTCACGGCGATGCACAACAGTAACTGATTGAGCGATATGCGAAAGATACAGTGCTTCTTCGACAGCAGTATTACCGCCGCCGACAACAATCACATCCTTGCCGCGGTAGAAGAAGCCGTCACAGGTTGCACAGGCAGACACACCGCCGCCCATGAAATGCTGTTCACTTTCAAGACCAAGCCATTTGGCCTGAGCCCCGGTCGCAATAATCACAACATCACTGGTAAACACCGCACCGCTGTCGGTTTTCGCCGTGAACGGACGCTTCGACAGATCAACTTCCGATACCAGATCATAGACAATTTCAGCGCCGACATTTTCAGCCTGTTTGGCCATTTGCTCCATCATCCACGGCCCCTGCACGGTTTCCGCATAGCCCGGATAATTTTCAACATCGGTGGTAATCATCAGCTGACCGCCCTGCTCCAGACCGGTGATGATAACCGGTTTCAGCATGGCACGAGCCGCATAAATAGCTGCCGTATAACCGGCAGGTCCTGAACCGATAATGAGGACAGGAACATGGCGCTGTGTCATAGACTTTTCTCTTTCCGCGTAACTTCATTGCCGCGCATTACAGAATAAAATCCGTATTGCACCCAGATAGTGTGAAACTAGGTTTCGCAGTCTCCGATTACAAGCTGAAGCGGGGCTTAATCACAGGCAAGTTTATCCATCGGTCAGAAAACCGCGCTTGTGTTTCTGAGAAGTCACAAATCGGCTTTTGTGTCTGCCCCCCATAGGAAATGCATAAAAATTTTGCTAGATTCCTATAGTTTTCCTATAGAGTTACCAAACCCGTGCTGCTTTACGCATAAACAGGCAGTCCTGCTGACGGGAAGAGTTATTACAGCCGAGAGGGCAGGATCATATTTCGCTTCGTTAGTAATATTTGCGCGCGTTTAGGCATGATGATGGCCGTCGCCATGCTGTTTCCTGCAATGTTTGACCTGCGCGACGGTACACCGGACTGGCTGATTTTCATCCGCTCATCCCTGTTTACCGCCGTTGTATCGTCACTGGTCTTCCTCTCCACGCAAAACAGTCATATCCGCTTTTCGCCGCGTCTCGGCTTTCTGCTCACAGTCTCGCTCTGGGTAACGGCTGCTCTGCTCGGCTCGATTCCGTTTTACTTCTCCCATTTGCCGATCAGCTTTGCGACAGCCCTGTTTGAATCCACATCCGGCATTACCGCCACCGGCTCTACAGCATTGACCGGTCTCGACCAGATGCCGCGCGGCATTCTGATCTGGCGCTCATTGCTGTGCTGGATCGGCGGTATCGGGTTTATCGGTTTGGCGCTGTTGCTGCTGCCGTCTCTGCGCATCGGCGGCGTCCAGCTTTTCCATATGGAATCCTCGGACAAGTCCGAGAAAATTCTACCACGCGTCAATCAGCTGGCGATCGGCATCATTGTCGCTTATTGCGGCCTGACTATCCTATGTATTGTTGCATATTTTGCCGCCGGAATGGGCATGTTTGATGCCATCAATCACGGGCTGACCACGATCTCCACGGCCGGTTATTCGACCCATGACAGTTCTTTCGGCTTTTTTGACGGTAATAAAGCCATTCTGATTGTGGCTATGGTCTTTATGACGCTCGGCTCCCTGCCGTTCATTCTTTTCATCAAAGCTGTCATTCCGCAGCAAATGCCCAATCTGCTTGATCCGCAGGTCAAGCTTTTCCTGTCATTGATCCTTATTTTCACATTCGGGCTGGCAGTAATGCTGCGCATCAGCTCCGATATGCCTTTCGGCACTGCTTTGCTGACCGCAGGCTTTCATTTCATTTCCGTTATCACCACCACCGGTTTTGCAATGGAAGATTACACACTTTGGGGCCCTGCGGCGGTCGGTGTATTCTTTCTTGCCTCCTTTATCGGCGGCTGCGCCGGCTCCACCTCCGGCGGTATGAAAATCAACCGCATCATCATTTTGTGGCGCACCACACAAGCCAGCCTCACCCGTCTGGTCATGCCTCACGCCGTCGTCAAAGCCCGCTACGGCACATCAGAAATCACACCGGATATTGCCCAGAGCGCCCTGCTCTATCTGTTTCTGTATTTTGCCTCGCTGGTGCTGGGCACGATGGCATTGTCCATCTTCGGGCTGGATTTTGTCTCCGCCTTTACCGGCGCGCTTACCGCCCTCTCCAATGTCGGCCCCGGCCTTGGCGAAACCATCGGCCCTGCAGGTAACTTCTCCACCATCAATGACAATGCTCTCTGGGTGCTAAGCTATCTCATGCTCGCCGGACGTCTGGAGCTGATTACTGTGGTCATTCTGTTCACCCGTGCCTTTTGGGTACGCTGAACAGTGACAATCACGAAAAACTGATCCGGTTCCGGAAAAGAAAATGATGCAGAATGGTTGATAATTTCAATTAACCATTCTCATTGTTTCATTCATGATATAATGCAATGACTCTAAAGCAATTCTTGGAAAGCCCGTCACAGGCACTGAGCCTTGCATTGTTGTTATATAATTGCTTTATGCACTTCTGAGACTTCCATTCTGCCTCCGGCAGTTCACAGCCCTTTTATTGCCACCCTCTTACGGAGTTCCTATGCCGATTAAGGTTGATCTTGATGATATTGACTGGAAAATTCTGCGGGAACTGCAAAATGACGGGCGGATGACAAATGTCGAGCTGGCGGAACGCGTCGGCATCTCGGCACCACCATGCCTGCGCCGTGTGCGCAAGCTTGAAGAAAGCGGCATCATTCAGGGCTATCAGGCGATCATTAAAGGTGAAGCTGTCGGTCAGGATCTGGTGGCTTTCTGCTCAGTCGGTCTGAAACACCAGTCCGATGGCGAATTGAAAGCCTTTGCCGAGAAAACCAAATCCTGGTCGCTGGTGCGCCGCGCATGGATGGTGTCCGGTGAATCCGATTTTCTGCTGCATTGCGTTGCACCAAATCTCAACGCGTTCCAGACTTTTGTGATTGAAGAACTGACCGCGACGCCGAATGTGGATTCCGTGCGCACAGCACTGACCATCAAGCCGGTCAAAGACGAAGTTCTGATCGCAATTTAAAAGCGACATATCTCTGAATATTAAAAAAGCCGGTGAAAACCGGCTTTATTTATGTCTGCTCGAAAATCCGTTGGTAGAAATCACCAATCGTCTTCGCTTCGCGTTCCAGCGGGAAAAACTCGCGCACCCGCTGCAAGCCTTTTTCCGCATGTTGTGCGGCAAGTGCGGGGTCGCGCAGATAATTTTCAATCGCAGGTGCCATAGTCGCACCGGACGGCACGACATAACCGGTTTCACCCTCAATCACGATTTCCGGATAGGCACCGGCATCGCTGGTCACGACTGCGGTTTGTGAAGCCATGGCTTCAAGAGGTGTCAGGCCAAAACCTTCGGTGCGCGAGGGCGCCACATAAACATCCAGACGGCGATACCATGCACTGATACTGTCGCCCGCAGGATCGGCACTGACAAACGGCACCTCACCCAGAAAAATAATCCGGTCAGCCAAACCCGCTTTTCTGACCTTTTCCTGCAGTTCTTTTTCAAAGCCAACATGCTCGGCTGTAGCACGCCCTGCCACCACGGCCGTCCAGTCAGGATAGCGCGGCAGCAGCTCAATCATCGCATCGACAAAAAGATCGGTGCCTTTCTGATGCCGCACACGGCCAAAACAGCCAATGGCATATTTTCCGGGCAGACCGGTTGCCGCGAAACGATCCTGCGCGCTTTGCGGCGGGCGGAACTGTTCCAGATCAATACCATGCATGCTGACAGTATTCGGCACGTCCAGATAGCTCGCCGTGCGGCCACTGGTTGCCAGAACACCGTCCATACGACGGATCAGCCATTTGGTAAATTTCTTATGATGGCGCTGTGAAGCCGAGGTAAAAATCACCTTCAGCTTCATCCGCAGCACATCGCGCATCACAATACCGGCCAGCATTTCAACATTGCGGCGGGCATGCCAGATGCGGAATTTTTTGCCGGACGCAGGTTTGCGCCACAATCCGGCAAGATCACGCAAATTCACATGCGGAAGATCATCCGGCAATCCCCGCCCGACAGCTGCAATCCTGATCCCCATTTTGCGTTGCACCGGCACCAGCTGGACAATCGTCGAGGTGACGCCGGAGAGACGCTTTTTAAAATTCGGAGCCAGAATATCAGTGTCAGAAAGGGATACGCGCACTGGTTAAATAAATCTCATACCAAGGATTTCATAGGAACGGGCGCCGCCCGGTGCATTGAATTCCACAGTATCGCCTGCGCTTTTACCGATCAAGGCACGCGCAATCGGTGACGAGATAGAAATGCGGCCTTTTTTAACATCCGCTTCCTGATCGCCGACGATCTGATAAATGCGCTCTTCTTCGGTGTCTTCATCAATGAGCGTAACAGTCGCGCCGAATTTGATGGTCGTGCCTGTCAGCTTTGAAATATCGATCACTTCAGCACGGGCGATAAAGTCTTCAACTTCACCGATACGGCCTTCATTGAGGCTCTGTGCTTCTTTGGCTGCATGATATTCGGCATTTTCAGAAAGATCGCCGTGCGCGCGCGCTTCCGAAATCGCCTCGATAATGCGCGGACGCTCTTCCTGCTGACGCCAGCGCAGTTCCTCTTTCAGCTGATCGAAGCCAGCCTGTGTCATAGGGAACTTTTCCATGCCCTGTCCTTTCTCATGCCTGATGCGCGGTCTTCAATCGCGCTAAAGCACTCCGCAGTCATAAAACCACGAAAATGCAGAAACAAAAAATGAGACTATCTTCCGGCTAGCAGAGCACCATGCGCCCTGCTGGCCGCACAAAGGTTGCTCTAACATTTATATTTACAGCGTAATTTTACCTTAAGCTGTTTCAGGCTTAAGGAATTATGCTGCAGCAGCCGGAGAACACCCCCGAGACTCAAAAATAAAACGGTCGCCGAAGCGGTGCTTCGGAACCGTTCATCATTCATCATCTGTTTCAGTTATCGTGCCAGCTTTGCAAACAAAAAGAAAGAGCAAAAAGCATCGGCAAAAAACTTGTGAAAAACTTGGGGCCTGCCCGCCCCGCGCCAAGCTTTTCTGAAACATTTTTTTAAAAAAACAGATCTTTTTTACTAAAAAACTGTGACAGCTTTTACATGAACACAACAGCATGAAAACGCTGAAACAATATATAAGACTTCAGTATAAAGTATTATAAGTCCGAAAATTTCAAAAAAACTACAGCTGACAGCGTGAGAATCATTTCGGATATACGTTGTAACATCATATATTATGCTGAAATCCGGCTTGCTTTCCTGCAATAATACAGCATAGTGACCGCGGTTCAGCACATAGTCTCAGCCTGCTCAGATCCGGTTTGCCCTCAGCTCTGTCGCGTATCATACAGAGAAAAGCAGTTCCGGCCTGCCGGACAGTTCCGTCTTCCGCAAGACAAACATGATCTGAACTGTAACGATCCACGTTTATTGCATTCCGCAGGCATATCATGACCCAGTCACGCGCTAATTTATTGCTTCTTTTTGCCGGCCTGATCTGGGGTCTTGGCTTTGTTGCCCAGTCAACCGCCATGGAAAATATCGGCCCGCTGACCTTTATCGGTCTGCGCTTTATCGTGGCCACAGCAACAGTTGCGCCTTTTGCCTTTATGGAAGCCGGACGCGCATCCAAACCGCTTTCCTTTTCCGATCATAAAGCCTTCATGATTCTCGGCAGCATGTTGTTTTCCGGTATGGTTCTGCAGCAAACCGGCCTGCTCACCACTTCCGTCACCAATGCAGGCTTTCTCACCGGTCTTTATGTTGTGCTGGTGCCGATTTTAGGCGTGATTTTATTTTCCCAATGGCCGCATCCGGTCGTTTGGATCTGCGCAGTACTCAGCCTTACAGGCATATTCATGCTGTCCGGCGGTTCGCTTGACGGTTTCAGTCAAGGCGACTGGCTGATGATTGCCGGTGCATTTTTCTGGGCTTTGCAAGGGCTGTTCATTGCCCGCTATGCATTGCGTATCGGCAGACCAGTCACTATGGCCTGCGTTCAGTTCGCGGTCGTTGCATTTGCCGGCATTGTTTGCGCTGCGATTTTTGAACAGATCGAATGGCAGACCATTCAGGCCGCAGCGCCGGAAATTCTGTTTACCGGCATGTTCTCATCCGGCGTGGCATTTACATTGCAAGCCATCGGCACCCGTTACACCAGCGCACCGCAGGCAGCTATTTTCCTGTCTTCCGAAGCTTTATTCGCAGCCCTGTTCGGTGCAATTCTGCTTGGCGAACGTCTGCCATTTATCGGCCTTGCCGGTTGTGCGCTGATTTTCCTGTCTATGCTGATGGTCGAAATTGTACCCCGTCTGCGCTTCAAAAAACCGGCAACCGGCAAGACAAGTCTTTCAGAGGTTCCGGCAGAAAACCTGTAAGCCAAGCCATCACAGCTATGGTTTAAAAGACACGACAGCGCGTTAAACCGCCGGATTTATCTGTGCGGTTTAGTTTTACAGATTGCCAGACTGGTTAATTACTGCTTTTAAAAACACTGAACATCCGGTTACGTACACGGAAGATGTTCCGCTTGGTTGAACAGTAACAGGCTTGGCAAGGATAGAGCAGCGAATGACTCGTATTTTGTTTCTGGCATTCGTTTCCATCATTATCAGCGGCTGCACAGGCTCCCGCGCGGTACTCTGGCACGGCCCCAATTCCAATCCGGCTTCTGTAGCTGTGGCCAATGCTGCCATCATCAAACCGGCTCAGCCAGCTTCCGTCGTCCCTGTTTATGTAGCCACAAGCCGTCAGCGCAGTGATGATTTTTCAATGCCTTACAATGCGAAACGTTCAGACAAGCTGAATTTTTCACGCGTTGATATCGGCATCCCGAAATCCCATGTGAAAGGCGTTGTGGAAAAGACCGGCTATAAGCCGGATCCGGCCAAGCATTTCGCGGCAGTCAGCTTCCAGCCTTTTGATAACAGCCAGATTTTCGTCAATCAGCTGAATCAGGCTCTGGATCAGCACTCGGCAAAAGATCAGGAACTGCTGATCTTTGTGCATGGCTATAACAATAATTTTGCGGACAGCACGTTCCGCGCTGCCCAGTTTACCCATGATTACGGGTTGAAATCCGTGACCGTGCATTATGCATGGCCGTCTGCGGCCTCGCTCGGCCTTTATGTTTATGACCGCGACAGCGCCAATTTTGCGCGCGACGGTCTGGCAGAATTGCTGAAACTGGCATCAAAGACCAAAGCCAAACGGATTTTGCTGGTTGGACACTCCATGGGCAGTTTCGTCACCATGGAAGCCCTGCGCACATTGGCACTCAATGAAGAACGGACTGCACTGAACCGTCTGACCAATGTTCTGCTGGCCGCCCCTGATATTGATCTGGATGTGTTTGAAAAGCAGGTCAAAGATGTGAAGCCTCTGCCTCCTATGGCCGTTCTGGTTTCGCGCAATGACAGCGCGCTGAATATTTCAGGCCGCATTACCGGCGGACATTCCCGCGTCGGCGACGGCTCCAGCATTGAAACACTGCAGAAATATGGCATTGCCGTGCTGGATGCCAGCACGGTTGACGGCGGAGATCACAGTGTCTTTGCCTCTTCGCCAACGCTGATGGCACTGGTTAGTGACGGCAGCCTGTCCTTCAATACTTTGAAAGGCGAAGGTCAGACATCCGGTCAGGCCATATTGGCCGATGGTACAAATGTGATTACCGGTGCCGCTTCTATGGTTATCTATCTGCCGGGACGTATTTTAACTGCGGCTGCCACAGGCTTTCAGCAATAGTGTCAAGCTCTCACACCATCCCCGACCTGTTTTGACTTCGGGGGTGGTGTAAAATCTGTTTTCTGCAGTAACCACATTTTGCAATATTGATTTTATCCCTATCAATAAAAGCCTATATTGAGCCGGTAAGCATTCAGGCTACATTCACATAATTCCGTATAGATTCTGACAAACGAAAAAGCTCCGCTATCCGTCCGTCCACATTCCGAATGGATGTATGACGGAACCGGAACAGGTGCTTATTCGTTTATAATTCATGGCGCCCTTTGATGCTCTGAGCTCAGAAAGCCTCTGACATGAAAAGCGCGCAGATTGTTCTGCTGCAAAAACAGACAATTCATCACGGGGAGACCGAAAAATGAAACTTGGTATCAAATCGGCAATTATTGCCCTTGCTTTATTCTCCGCCACAGCCGCACAGGCTGCGAATGCGATTGTAACAACCAATCTTAATCTGCGTACCGGCCCCGGCACGAATTATCGTACGCTCGGCTCTATTCCGAACGGTGCACGCGTTGATGTAAACGGCTGCACCAGCGGTTATGGCTGGTGTCGGGTCAATTACGCAGGGCGCTCGGGCTGGGCATCTTCACGCTATCTCGCAGTGCGTGAAGGATCATCCGGCAACTACAGTAATAATAATTTCGGCAATACGGCTGCCGCTATCGGCATTCCGCTGATTGCCGGTGTAGTTATCGGCTCGGCGATCAACAATGACAGGTATGACCGCTGGGATCGCCCATATTATCGCCCGCATCGCCCATATTACCGGCCGAATTATCGTCCGGGCTGGGATGGATACCGTCCGGGTCGTCCGGGCTGGGAAAACGGCCATCGTCCGGGACGTCCGCACTGGAACCGCCCGCGTCGCGGCGGTGATGGTCCGCACGGCCAGTAATCACTGAGCCTCTAAAAACGCCGCAGGGATTTTCTGCGGCGTTTTTTTGTTTCTGATAATTATCGTCAGAATGAAAACGTACCCTTTTCGTTCTATACTTATATGCCTATATTCGCTAATGTCTGACCACCCGCTTTCTTTTGATCGGGTTACAGACTGGCTGTATCCATCACCTGTCCTTCGCTTCTGCTTGCCGAGAGAGTTCTGACATGTCCAAAAAAGATAAGTCATCACAGCCCCCTGCTGATTTGAACAAGCAGAAACAGGACGCTGGTTTCGGTGAAACACCTCATAGCTCAGGTTTCGGCGAAGCGCCGCAAGTTGATGGTTTCGGTGAAACACCTCATAGCTCAGGTTTCGGCGAGGTGCCTCAGGCAGAATTTTCAGGCATTCCGCTCTCCTCTTCGGTCGGAGACTGGTCGCGGATGATCCGTGAAATGGCTGAGCAGCCGGAAGCTATGCCTTCCGCACCAGTCGCTAAAAAACCGGCAGCAAAAAAAACAGAAACAAAAAAAGCACCTTCATCCCGCGCCAAAGCAGCCACGCTGAAAGAACGCGTCGCGGCAGGTCTTAATCCTGTCTCCGGCATGGATATCACTATGGAAGATGCAGCCAATATGCCTTCCAGCGGCGCCACTGCAACTGTGGAAGCTCTGTCTGCCTTGATTGAATCCGGCAATCCGCTGTTCAAAAACGGTAAACTCTGGACACCGCACCGGCCGGAACGCCCTGCCAAATCTGAGGGCGGCATCCAGATTAAAATGGAAACCGAGTATACCCCTTCCGGTGACCAGCCGACAGCTATTGCCGATCTGGTAGAAGGTATTGAAAACAGCGACCAGACACAGGTTCTGCTTGGCGTGACCGGTTCGGGTAAAACCTTTACCGTTGCCAATATTATTGAACGCACACAGCGCCCTGCTCTGATCCTCGCACCGAATAAGACACTGGCAGCCCAGCTATACGGAGAGTTCAAAAGCTTCTTCCCGAATAATGCGGTTGAATATTTCGTTTCCTATTATGACTATTATCAGCCGGAAGCCTATGTGCCGCGTTCCGATACCTTCATCGAGAAAGAATCCTCGATCAATGAAGAAATCGACCGGATGCGCCACTCCGCAACCCGCTCACTGCTGGAACGCGATGATGTGATTATCGTCGCCTCGGTCTCCTGTATTTACGGTATCGGTTCCGTCGAAACCTATACGGCGATGACCTTTGAAATGACCATCGGCGACCGTCTCGATCAGCGCCAATTGCTTGCTGATCTGGTAGCGCAGCAATATAAGCGGCAGGATATCAATTTCGTGCGCGGTTCCTTCCGTGTGCGCGGCGATACGATTGAACTCTTCCCTGCCCACTTGGAAGACCGTGCATGGCGTATCTCACTCTTTGGCGATGAGATTGAAACCATTACGGAATTTGACCCGCTGACCGGCCAGAAAACCGGCGATCTCAAATCCGTAAAAATCTATGCGAATTCGCACTATGTAACGCCGCGCCCTACCCTTAATCAGGCGATCAAATCCATCAAAGAAGAACTGAAGCACCGCCTCGTCGAGCTGAACAATGCCGGACGTCTGCTCGAAGCTCAGCGTCTTGACCAGCGCACAACCTTTGATCTGGAAATGCTTGAGGCAACCGGCTCCTGCGCCGGTATTGAAAACTATTCGCGTTATCTCACCGGCCGCCAACCGGGTGAGCCGCCGCCGACTTTGTTTGAATATATTCCTGATAATGCTCTGGTTTTCATTGATGAAAGCCACGTTACCGTTCCGCAGATCGGCGGCATGTATCGCGGCGACTTCCGTCGTAAAGCAACGCTCGCGGAATACGGATTCCGCCTGCCATCCTGCATGGACAACCGCCCGCTGCGCTTTGAGGAATGGGATGCCATGCGTCCGCAAACCATTGCGGTATCGGCAACACCGGGCAAATGGGAAATGGAGCAATCCGGCGGTGTATTTGCTGAACAGCTGATCCGTCCGACCGGCCTGATTGATCCGCCGGTTGAAGTGCGCCCAGCCCGTTCGCAGGTCGATGATGTGCTGGGAGAAATCCGCGAAACCGCAAAGAACGGCTACCGCTCGCTGGTCACAGTGCTGACCAAGCGTATGGCCGAAGACCTGACAGAATATCTGCATGAACAGGGCGTACGCGTCCGCTATATGCACTCGGATATTGATACGCTGGAGCGTATCGAGATTATCCGCGACCTGCGCCTTGGTGCATTTGATGTGCTGATCGGGATTAACCTGCTGCGCGAAGGTCTGGACATTCCGGAATGTGGCTTCGTTGCAATTCTCGATGCAGATAAAGAAGGCTTCCTGCGCTCAGAAACTTCACTGGTGCAGACAATCGGCCGTGCAGCGCGAAATGTCGATGGCCGCGTTATTCTTTATGCGGATACGATCACCGGCTCCATGCAGCGCGCGATGGAGGAAACCAGCCGTCGCCGTGAGAAGCAGGTTGCCTATAATACCGAACATGGCATTACACCGGCATCCGTGCGCAAGAATATCTCGGATATTCTCAATTCCGTTTATGAGCGGGATCATGTGCGCGCGGATATCAGTGGCTTTGCAGAACAAGGCGGCATGGTCGGCAATAATCTCGGCGCGCATCTTGAACATCTTGAGAAGAAGATGCGTGACGCCGCGGCCGATCTCGACTTTGAAACGGCTGCAAGACTGCGTGACGAAATCAAACGTCTGCGAGAAAAAGAGCTGGCTATTGCCGATGATCCGCTGGCGCGTGAAGCGGAGCTGTCCCTTGAACGACCGTCCAGAGGTGGCAGAACATCACCGTCGCCATCACTGTTTAAAAAACCGTCGCTCGACAATATGGGACCCGGAACAGATATGGCGAAACCGCTCGGCCCGCAGAGCGACGAAGATCCGGCTCCGGTAAGACGGCATCGTACCGGTGCAGGCTCCTATGAAGATCCGGTAGATGTAAAGCGTAAAACCCGCCGCTCCGGCAAGACCGGACGTCCCGGCAAATAACGTCTGCTTCTTGCCTGTATTGACAGCACAAGACGGAAAACGCATGAAAGCTATGTGCGTTTTCCATTTCTTAGAGCGCCGCGCGCCCTTTCGAGCGTACAAAAATCGCTCTAACATTTTATATTTGCAGTATAATTTCACTTTAAACTCATTCAAGTTTAAGAAATTATGCTCTGGCATTAACATATATCTCAAAACCCGCGCAGGACTTTTGCGATATATTCTGACAGGATCAGCCTATGCGCCTTCCGGCCGGATTATTTGCTGCACTCATGCTGTCTGTTCCGGTCTCTGGTCTGTCTGTTGCCTTTGCACAGGAGCAGCAGGAAAAACCGGCTGAATCTGCCCCTCCCGTAACGGAGAAAAAACAGAGTGAGAAGTCTGACACCGCTGCGAAACCTGCGCCGGATGTTGCGCAAATCTGCCGCCTGATTGCCGGATCGGCTGAAAAACATGGCATTCCGCCGAATTTCTTTGCCCGCTTGATCTGGAAAGAAAGCCGTTTTGACCATCTGGCTGTCAGCCCTGTCGGTGCGCAGGGTATTGCGCAGTTCATGCCCTATACAGCTAAAGAACGCGGCCTGACCGATGCTTTTAATATTGAACTGGCGCTACCCGCCTCGGCATCGTTTTTGAAAGATTTACATGGCAGTTTCGGCAATTGGGGGCTGGCAGCAGCAGCCTATAATGCAGGGCCGACACGCCTGTCCAACTGGATGAAGAATGGCGGATTTCTGCCGCTGGAGACAGAAAATTATGTTCTCTCCATTACCGGCAAAAGCGTGGATCATTTCAGTACCGGACAAGA
Organism: Pseudochrobactrum lubricantis; assembly: GCF_041929865.1. Classification (NCBI taxonomy): domain Bacteria; kingdom Pseudomonadati; phylum Pseudomonadota; class Alphaproteobacteria; order Hyphomicrobiales; family Brucellaceae; genus Pseudochrobactrum; species Pseudochrobactrum lubricantis. The sequence continues at coordinate 159,422 of NZ_JBHEEE010000002.1, read as the reverse complement.
GCTGACGGACACGCCGCTGGATGACAAACTGCCCTTTCAGCAAGCCTGCCAGCTTTTACCCGTCATCAAATCCCGCTCAATCTCTATGGCACAGCTTAATCCGTTTCCATGGGCGGTTCAGGTGGCAGGAAATTTCCGTCAAAATGTTGTCAGCGCGCAATGGAACCGCTTGCGCAAACAGAATCCGAAACTGTTCGCCGGTCGGGAAATCTATATATCGCGTGTGCGCAGCCCGATCGGCAGAAGAGGAATCTACGTCGCCCGCCTCGGTGCGAATAGCCGTCAGACAGCGGATAATCTCTGCCAGACCATCAGAATCAGTGGCGGCTCGTGCATCATTCGCAGAAACCGCTGAAACTTTCAGAGCCTTTGGCGACAATGAAAGTGAAATACACGGGGCTGCATCACTTTCCGGAATAAGCGACAACCCGAATACACAACCGGAATGCCAGCAATTGTTCAATTTCAGCAGTGAAAACAACGCTCTTTAAAATCGAAAGCAGCCTTTTCGTGTATTTTTTTCTCAAAATATGCGATTTTTTAAGTGATCCGACTTCTTCCAACCATAAAGAACTACATAATTCAGTTATTATACAACAATTTTCAAAACTAAATAAAACTTAAGTCATCTTGAATTTCTTTTTAGTGAAGTATCTTTGTATTTATGACTATTTATTTTTTATTACAGCCCATCTTGGCAAAGAAAAAACAGCGTCATAACAAAAATTTGCTTGCCAAATACCTCTCTATAGATCAGTCTTCAAATGTTCGGGCATTTGGCGAACAATGGAAGACTGGAAGAACGGCGCGCCGGAACCGCTATAAGCTCCGGGTCAGGCAACTGACAATGATCGGCTCCTTTCCTGATTTCGATAACTGCCTGCATACCCCTACCGCTGGGCGTGTGGTGCGCATAGCGGTTCGAAAAATTCCGTTGCGGCTGAAAGGCCAAGACGGCGCCAAGGAAAAGGAACGTATCCCATGGCACAAACCGGCGTAGTCAAATTCTTTAATGGTGAAAAAGGCTTTGGCTTTATCAAACCGGATAATGGCGGACCAGATATTTTCGTACATATCTCTGCTGTTCAGGCTTCCGGCCTCACAAACCTCGCTGACAATCAGAAAGTTTCTTTCGAAACTGAACCGGATCGTCGCGGCAAAGGCCCTAAAGCTGTAGACATCAGCATTACCGAGTAAAAAGCACCAACTGCCTATATATGATTTCTGCGTGACATTCTCACAGAAGTCAGATTGCAAGCAGTGCTTTATCCAGAAACCCCGGTTCCGCCGGGGTTTTTTATTATCTGCAGAGCGGCTCCTGTGAGCGCTCGCTGTTCACTTTCTGATACAGTCTGAAAACCAAAAAAGACGGTTCAAACCAGCACGCAGAGCATTACGGGATTGCTTCTTTCATTAGAGAACCTCCTATCCCGTTGTTTTCATGAATGTCTTACAGCTGAACCCCGCCTCCCTCTAAGCAATGTGTCCGCACACTCTCAAGGCACATGAAGCCATGTTTTCAAATCCACGCTGCTTGTCATTAATCGTGACATACGGAGATATTTAAAAAGCTGAACATTCCCCCTATTTTCTGTTCAGCAAGCATTCATATGCCCTGCTTTAATGATTGGTCATCATCTTATCACAGCACATAAAGTTGCTGCTGAGAGAAGACCAAAACCGGCATTATCGAATGCGTATAGCTTCGTAAGGAGGCACAGATTATGATGAATAAGTTGACCAAGACCGCTCTGATCGCAGGCCTCTCCATTGCCACGATAGCCGGCAATCTTTCAGTTGCATCCGCTGATGACTGGGGACGCCGCCACGGGGGCTGGAACAATGGCGGCTGGAATCATGATAATGGCTGGCGCAACCGTGACAGAGACTGGGATCGCCGCGACCGCCGCCGTGATCGCAACAATGCGATAGCCGCAGGCGTGCTTGGCCTTGCAGCCGGTGCGATTATCGCCGGTGCCATGTCGCAGCCGCAACCGCAGCCTGTTTATCGTGAACCGATTTACAATGCACCGCCACCGCAGACTTTCTACCCTGCCCAGCCGGCACGCGGGAATTATGGCCGTGACTATCGTGGCTCTTACCAGCCATGGACACGCGAATGGTATAACTGGTGCTCCCAGAAATACCGCTCCTTTAATGCCCAGTCCGGTACATTCCGTGGCTATGATGGTCAGGATCACTTCTGCGTCGCAAACTGATCCCGTTCAGATAAAAAAAACCGCCGGTCACTCCGGCGGTTTTTTATTAGAGTTTTGAGTGCCTGTGGCAACTCATTCACACCAGAAACGGATTGCCTCTGCGCTCATCGCCAAAGCGGCTGCCTGCACCATGACCGCAGATAAAGCTGAATTCATCACCAAGCGGCAGCAGCTTCTCCTTGATGGAGCGGATCAATGTATCATGATCTCCGCCCGGCAAATCCGTACGGCCCACTGATCCGTTGAACAAGACATCACCGACAATTGCAAAATGCATGGCTTTATTGATGAAAACCACATGCCCAGGTGAGTGCCCCGGACAATGCAGGACTTCAAAATTCTCACCGGCAACCTGCAGAACATCGCCTTCTTTCAGCCAGCGATCCGGCTGAAAATTGCGGAAGCCGTCTCCCAGACCAAATTTGGCCGCCGAGGCTTCAACATTATCGTAGAGAAACGCGTCTTCTTCCTGAGAGCCGATAATCGGCACCTGTAAAGCATCACGCAGATCAGCAGCAGCACCGATATGATCGACATGACCGTGGGTGATCCAGATCTCTTCGATCTTCAGCTGATTGTTCTCGATCACTTCTTTCAGCGCATCAACATCACCGCCCGGATCAACAACAACGCCTTTTTTACTGTCCTTATCGAACAGGATTGTGCAATTCTGCCGAAAAGGCGTGACTGCCACTATGATTGCCTGAAGCTTGCTCATTTATCACCCGATTATCGTTTGCGTGCTCTGACCGGTTTTCGTTTTGCCTAGAGCGCCGTGTGCCAGATCTGGCACACAAAGGACGCTCTAACACTTTAAAATTCGCACATGTCTGGTTCAAATGGATTCATTTGAGTTCCCGCGAACATGCGACCATAGAAAAATCCAGAGTAAGTGCCATGCGTATAATTAAGCGCGGCACGCTCTGGTGCAAACAAAAAGGACAGCCGTAGCTGTCCTTTATATAGGCCGGATAAATCAAAAAAGCAGCGCATCGCGCACCGCCTGAAGAAAAAACATATTCATAAGACCGGCATGATATCATACCCTGCCGGTCATAAGGTAATTAATCCCGAGTTTTTACGGTCAGGCTTTATTAGCCATGCTGTTTTTAATCAGACCGATTACGGCTGTCAGAACGGCACCACCGGCACCGCCGCCGATCAATTGCCCGACAATACCGCTCAAAGCAGAATCGACACCGCCACCGGCCAGCATTGGCAGAAGCTGACCGAGGATCAGACCGCCGATACCACCGGCAACTGTATTGCCTGTTGTTCCAAGGCTGAGATTCTTAACTGCACCGGCCAGATTGCCGCCGACAGCACCGGCGACTAACTGTACAAGAATAGGAATAATGGCATCCATAATTGTCACCCCAATTAATGTTAAACATCAAAGTAGAACGCCTTGACATCTTGATGATGACAAGAAAAAGGAGACTGTCAATTCTTATAATTATTACCTGATAAATTCAGCATGTTTCATCCCTCGGCGCTGCCCGCAATCATACAGTTTCACACAGAATCAGATTTAAACGGCAGATAGTGTGAAAATGCAGCATGTTGCGCCGCAAAATATTGCCATGGTTGTTTCTAAAGCGGATAATGGAAAGTAAGATGCAGATAATCTATCCGCATAGCAAACAGGCTGATAGAACTAGCAGGCTGAAATATGAATGAACCGGAGACCGGACGTGCGTTTCAATCACAATGATACTACTATTCGTGCCGCCCTCTCAGAAGATGAGGTCAACGATCTGGGCATCATTGAACTTCTGTTCTTTTCCTATCGCGATTTTACAGCTGATCCCGATAAGCAGCTTGAAACCATGGGCTTCGGCCGCGCACATCACCGTGTGTTATATTTCGTCAACCGCAAGCCCGGCATGAGTGTTGCGGAACTACTGGATGTTTTGAAAATCACCAAGCAGAGCCTTGCCCGCGTTCTGAAACAACTGGTTGATAACGGCCATATTATCCAGCTGACCGGTGAAACAGACCGCCGCCAGCGAGAATTATATCCGACTGTTTCCGGCCGCGAGCTTATTCTTTCGCTGACACAGCCACAGTCAAACCGCATTGCCGCCGCTCTGGCGGAAAGCAATGTTACGGAAAAACAAATTATCCAGAATTTCCTGAAAGCCATGGTCAACAGCGACCAGCGCGATCAGATCGACAGCCTGCCGCTCAGCCGGTAAATATAAACAGCCTTCATTCACATAGTGTGTATATCCGAAGGCCGTACACACAGATAAACAGACTGCAGAAGCCGAGATAACAAGCTGAATACACGCCTCGCCTGAGGCAGGAAAAGCTCTGTACTGAAAGGGTAAACCAATGACCAGCGAAGACACAATTCTGTCCGACGATGCCCCGCACCTGCTGGTGGTTGATGATGATACCCGTATCCGCAGCCTGCTCTCGCAATATCTGAGCACCACCGGTTACCGTGTCACAATGGCAGCCAATGCGCAGGAAGCCCGCCGCAAGCTCGAAGGTATTGATTTCGATCTCATTATTCTCGACGTCATGATGCCGGGCGAAAGCGGTGTGGAGCTGACCCGCTCCCTGCGTGAGCAGAAAAATGTGCCCATTCTGATGCTCACCGCGCTTTCAGAAACTGACAGCCGTATCAGCGGCCTCGAAGCCGGTGCCGATGATTATCTCTCCAAGCCGTTTGATCCGCGTGAACTGACCCTGCGTATCAATAATATTCTGCGCCGCGGTGCCCAGCCGACACAGCATATTATTGAGCAGATTGTTTTCGGTCCTTACACTTTTTCTATTCCGCGCAAGGAACTCAAACAGGGCGGCGAAGTTATCAAACTGACGGATCGTGAACAGGATATTATGACGATCTTCGCTGAACGCGCCGGTGAGACAGTGCCGCGTCATGAACTGACCGGTCAGGACGGGGAAGTCGGAGAAAGAACAATCGATGTGCAGATCAACCGTCTGCGCCGCAAGATTGAAGTTGATCCTGCCAATCCGATCTGGCTGCAAACAGTGCGCGGCATCGGCTACAAGCTGAGCATTGAGCAATAAAAGCGCTCGTCGCCAATAACAGAATCCTGACGGACAGGAGAGAATAGCAGTTGCTCTGGAAAAGGTTTTCCGACTGGCTGGCATTGCGTATGCCCAAGCGGCTTTATGCGCGCTCGCTCATCATCATCATCGCTCCGATGGTGCTGTTGCAGTCGGTTATTGCCTTCGTTTTTATGGAGCGGCACTGGCAGATGGTGACAGAGCGTCTGTCCACTGCGGTTGTGCGCGATATTTCTGCTATTATTGATATTCTGGAAACCTATCCGCAGGAACCCGATTACGCGAATATTATCCGCATTGCACAACAGCGGCTGGATCTCAACGTATCTGTTCTGCCACCCTCGCCGTTGCCGCCGCCGGGGCCGAAACCGTTTTTCTCTATTCTTGATTATTTTCTCAATGAGGAAATCACCCGCCAGATCAATCGCCCGTTCTGGATTGATACGGTCGGGGATTCTGACTTGGTAGAAATCCGCATTCAGCTGGATGACAAAGTCTTACGTGTTTTTGCCAAGCGCAGTCAGGCCTATGCATCCAATACGCTGATCTTCCTTACATGGATGATCGGTACGGCTCTGGTCTTGCTTACGATTGCGATTGCCTTCCTGCGCAATCAGATCAAACCGATCCAGCAATTGTCAGAAGCGGCTGAAAGCTTTGGTAAAGGCCAGCCGATGCCTGTCGGCTTCCGACCCCATGGTGCTGAAGAAGTGCGCAAGGCGGGCATTGCCTTCATTCAGATGCGCGAACGCATTGAGCGGCAGATTGAACAGCGTACAGCCATGCTCAGCGGCGTGAGCCACGATCTGCGCACCATTCTCACGCGCTTTAAATTGCAGCTGGCCATTGCAGGCAGCAAGATTGATACGGTGTCGCTCAATCAGGATATTACCGACATGCAGAATATGCTGGAAGGCTATCTGGCTTTTGCACGCGGTGAAGGCAGTGAAGAGCAAGGCGTTCTGGATCTGCAAATCCTCATCACAAAACTGGAAGAAGAAGCGCGGCTGCGCAATCGCGGTTTCTCCGCCGAGATACACGGTAACAGCAATATTCACGTCCGTCCGAATGCGTTCACACGGCTGGTCAGCAATCTCGTCGGCAATGCTTTCCGCTATGCGCAATCCGTGCATTTAACGGCAACCCATGAAAATGACTGGCTGACCATTGTTGTCGATGATGACGGCGCAGGCATACCGGAAGACAAGCGGGAAGAAGTTTTCAAACCCTTTGTCCGTCTGGATGAAGCCCGTAATCAGGATGCAGGCGGCACAGGTCTGGGCTTAGCGATTGCCCGCGACATCGCCCGCAATCACGGTGGTGATATCACACTGGACAGCAGCCCGACCGGCGGCCTGCGTGCCATTGTCAGTATTCCTGCCTGATGCCTTCTCAAGCGGTTTAGATAAGACAGCGTAACGCGGTATAAGACTAGATCAGCTTCTGCCCGTTCGGCACATTCCGCTCTGTTGCCGCCAAGACAATATCGCCATTTTCATCGGCAAATCCAAGCGTCAATACTTCAGACATAAACGGACCGATCTGGCGCGGCGGGAAATTGACAACGGCCAGAACCTGACGGCCGACCAGCGTTTCCGGCGTATAATGAACAGTAATCTGTGCGGATGATTTTTTAATACCGATCACATCGCCGAAATCAATTTTCAGCTTATAAGCAGGCTTGCGGGCTTTGGCGAAAACTTCCGCTTCAATAATCGTACCGGTGCGGATATCGACTTTTTCAAAATCCGCAAAACTGATTTCCTGCTGCTCAGACACGACACCCCCGCCCATACTTGTAAAGCGTGTCGCGTGTAATTTTATCCACTGCGCCCGCTCTGTCTCCAAGTTTTTACACATGTCACAACCGGAAAACCGGTAGCCGCTTTTCCGCGACATGCTCTAGAGAATAATTCCTTAAACTTAGATCAGTTTAAGACAAAATTATGCTCTAATTTTAAAGTGTTAGAGCGAGTTTTGTGTGCCAAGTCTGGCACACGACGCTCTAGAGCATTTCACAGTCAAGTTAGATAAACTTGACGCCCGTGATAATGCGGCAAATTAAAGAATCTAGAGCGAGCACTGTGATCCAATCTGGACGTAAACCGCTCTAACGCTGCCTTTTTAAACAGGCAGCGCTTGTTTTATCACCTTAAGCCCGGCCAACCGTTTCAAACAGCACGCCCTGCAAAGCTTCTTTCGCCGGCACACCCGACCAGACCACAAACTGGAAAGCCTGATAATAGCATTCACAGGCTTCCAGCGCGCTGGCCAGCAATACTTCGACCTGACGACTGGTTGGCTTAGCGCCGCCCGCCAGCAACAGGGACTGGCGATACATAATCGCCCCTTCCTGACGCCACAGATCAAAATGCCCCATAAGCAGCTGCTCATTAATAAGCGAGAGCAGACGCATGACTTCATTCACGCGCGGCTCACTCACCTTTACATCAAAGGCGCAGGCCAGATGCAGCGCTTCAAACTCTTCCATCCACGAGAATGAAAGGTGATAATCTGTCCAGTTACCGACAACAGAAACTGCAATCTCATCGTCACCGGTACGGTCAAAAGCCCAGTCATTGGCGTGCGCAACCTGTTCAATGACATCCACCGGATGTGCATCGCGAGCGATATCGAGCTCAAGAAGGTTCATGTTCGTTCCCTGTTTTTGGGCTTACCCGCAAGAGTAAAACCCGGATTCCGGCTGTCATAAACACGCAGCCGGAATGTATCCCCCGCAGCAATTGCCACAAAAAAGACACACTGGTTAATAGGCCGAGACAAATGTTGCCAAACGCTGCAACCCCGCCTCCAACACACGCGCAAACACATGACTGTTACACTGACGCATCAACCGGATCTGTGCGGCTGAACTTATTGTCCTGCCGCTCCCCGTTTCTGCCATGCTTCATGACTCAATTACGAATCATGCAGTGTTTTCAGTCTATTGATGCTGAGTCAGAGTACCAGTCCTTTTTGTCAAAACTCTAAGAAACCATGTGGAAAGAACAAACGGCGCCCGAGTGGGCGCCGCTGTAACCGATTCTGGAATAAGGGCTTTTAGGCATTCGCCCCTGTGAATAAAAAGTTAAAAAATCTTTGAGATTTTTAGACCTTAAGCGCCTTTTTTCGCTGGTTTTTCTGCCAGTGCTGCTTCGATTTTAGCAATACGCTCTTCGAGCTCGGCAATTTTGACCGTCAGGGCACTGTTTTCGGTGCGGGTTTTAACTGCCATTTCACGCATGGCTTCAAAATCTTCACGCTGCACAACATCCAAAGTGTTAAGCAGCTTTTCACCCTGAGAGCGCATTGCTGTCTCGACTTCACGACGCACGCCCTGCGCGGCACCCGCAGCATCAGTGACGAGTTTTGCGAGTTCATCAAGAACTTTACCGGTTGCATTACTCATTGGATCACCTCTTTTTAGCCGCCACAGGCGGAAATAATTTCTGCTTCTGAGATAAGCCCGCATTATATCGTATGCAAGACTTAAACAGCCTTACTTTGTAAGACATTTAAGTTCGGCTTAAGGCGAGTGGATTGAATTTGACGTTTGTCACCGACCGACACCAATGTTGTTTCAAACGTCAAATTCGAAAATCCACTCGTTTCATATAATTGCCAGTGGTCATTTCAATACCGACATTTGCTCAGCATCTACATCCACGGGATGCAAATGTCGGTATCAGACCACTGGAACCCGAATAAAGCCATAAAAGCAACGGACTTTTATCCTGAACAAAAATTCGCTATGCCTCATTAACAACAGCATCAACCAGTGCTGAACGCATAATAGCAGACGCAGCCATAACGGAGTGAAGAATGACCGAACCGCAGATCATGATGGCTGCACTGCCCTTTCCGAATATTGATCCTGTGCTGTTTTCCATAGGGCCGCTCTCCGTGCACTGGTATGGTATCGGCTATGTCATCGGTATCCTTTTCGCCTGGTGGTATGGCAAGAAACTCGTAAACACAGCGCGTCTATGGCCAAACAATAATGCGCCGATGGATCCGCTGGCTCTGGACGATTTTGTACTCTGGGCAGCGCTTGGTGTCGTGATCGGCGGACGTCTCGGTTACGTGCTGTTTTATAATTTTGGTTTTTACATCAGTAACCCGCTGGAAATACCGGCCGTCTGGGACGGCGGCATGTCTTTCCATGGCGGCATTCTCGGCACGACCGTTGCCATGATCCTGTTTGCACGCAAGCGCGGCATTCCTGTCTGGAGCATGTTCGACACTATCGCCGCCGGTGTGCCGATCGGCCTTGGCGTCGTGCGCATTGCCAATTTCATCAATTCCGAACTCTGGGGTCGTGTCAGCGATGTTTCATGGGCGGTCTATTTCCCGAATGGCGGCCCGCTGCCACGCCACCCGAGCCAGCTTTATGAAGCAGCGCTCGAAGGTTTTGTATTGTTCTGCGCACTTGCTCTGCTGATCTGGAAGGGCAATAAACTCAAAGCTCCGGGTTTCATCGCCGGAGCCTTTGTCGCCGGTTATGGCTTGTCACGTATTCTGGTGGAATTCTTCCGCGAGCCGGACGCACAGCTCGGCTATCTCGTCGGCGGTTGGATGACTATGGGCATGGTTCTGTCTGTTCCGATGGTACTGCTTGGTGTCTGGGCAATGTGGCGCGGAAACCGCGCTGCGGCAAAGGCATAAACAATGGCAGAAACGACAATCCCCGCCGCAGACAGGCTGAAACAGCGTCTGATCCGCTTGATTACCAATGGCGGGCCGATCAGCGTGGCAGATTATATGGCTTTCTGCCTCGCCGATCATGACGGCGGCTATTACATGACCCGTGAGCCGTTCGGGGCGAAAGGTGACTTCATCACCGCGCCGGAAGTCAGCCAGATGTTTGGTGAGCTGATCGGTATCTGGGTCGTCAGCCATTGGGAAGCTCTGGGCAAACCGGAAAACTGCACCATTTGCGAAATTGGCGGTGGTCGCGGCACATTGATGAGCGATCTGCTGCGCGCGGCTGGCAAACTGGCACCGGACATGCTGCGTACCGCCCATATTGCGATGGTGGAAACCAGCGACCGGCTGACAGGCGTGCAAAAGAAAAAGCTTGAGGGTGCAGCACCCCATATATCTTGGTATAAAAGCTTCGGGGAAATCCCGCAAAATACGCTGATCCTCGTCGCCAATGAATTGTTCGACGCGCTGCCCGATCATCAATATGTCAAACATGAGGGACGCTTTGTTGAGCGCATGGTAGCGACCTGCAATGAGGCAGCACCGGAACTTTGCTTCACCACCGGAACCGGCGGCATTGACCCTGCCCTTCTGCCTCAAGGTCATGAAGCAGCACCGGAAGGCGCTATTTTTGAAGCCTCACCAGCGCGTTCTGCGCTGATGCAACAAATCAGCGAACATATCCGCAAGCACAAAGGCGCGGCGCTGTTGATTGACTATGGCTCTCATGAAGCTGGCTTTGGCGACACTTTGCAGGCGCTCTATCAGCATGCCTATCAGGATGTTTTTGCCGCTCCCGGTCAGGCCGATATTACTACCCATGTGGATTTTGCCGCTCTCGCGCAAATCGCTTCCGGCCTTGGCTGCACGACAAAAGCTGAGGAACAGGGCGACTTCCTGCTTAGAATGGGGCTGCTCAGCCGTGCAGGTCAGCTTGGTGCAGGCAAGTCTGCCAGCGTGCAGGAGCAAATCCGCGATGATGTGGAGCGGCTGGCGGCGCCGAACCAGATGGGCAGCCTGTTTAAAGTCTTAAGCGTCACTTATCCCGACCTGAAAACAATCTGATATTTCATTTTCCAGAGAGACTATCATGACCAATATGCCTGATCCGATCCGCTCTCCTTTGCTCGAAACCAATGACCGCATCGCGCATGGTTTTTTCACCCGTCTCGGCGGCGTATCTTCCGGCATTTATGACAGCCTCAATGTCGGCGCAGGTTCTAAAGATGATCCTGATGCTGTAGCTGAAAACCGCCGTCGCGTAGCAGCCTATTTCGACCTCCAACCGGAAGATCTGCAAACTCTCTATCAGGTGCATTCACCAACCGTTCTGACTATCACCGAAGCCCTGCCTTCGCCACGCCCGCAGGCGGATGCGATGGTGACCAATGTGCCGGGACTGATTCTGGGTGCATTAAGTGCAGATTGCGGCCCCGTGCTGTTTTGTGAGCCGGAAGCGGGCATTATCGGCTCCGCTCATGCCGGTTGGCGCGGTGCGCTTGCCGGTGTTCTGGAAAACACCGTGGAAGCCATGGTTAATCTGGGCGGTGAAAGGTCAAAAATCCGCGCAGTTCTGGGGCCATGCATCGGTCAGGACAATTATGAAGTCGGCGCTGAATTCGTTGCGGAATTCACTGCCCGCGATCAGACTTATGAACAATATTTCCGCCCATCGAGCGATCCGGCGCGTAAAATGTTTGATCTTTGGAGCTTTATCGTTGATCGTCTGTCAGCCTGCGGTATCCAGACAGCGTCTCTTGATCTCTGCACCTATGCCGATGAAGCGCGGTTTTTCTCTTATCGCCGCACCACCCATCGCAAGGAACCGGATTACGGACGCCAGATCGCCGCTATTGCCATCCGGAAGTAAGCGCTTCCGGTTCTGAAAACATGCATGATCCTGCCGGACTGCTCGCAGAGCGGTAACCGGCACGGTCGTTTGTTCAATGCGGAGATAATTATGGCACTTCACTTTGCACCGGAAGAATTTGCGGCACGCCGTGACCGGCTGATGCTCTGCATGGCTGAGAACAAGCTTGATGCATTGCTGCTGTTTTCTCAGGAAAGCATGTATTGGCTGACCGGCTACGACACTTTCGGCTTCTGTTTTTTCCAGTGTTTGGTCGTCAAGCAGGACGGCAGCATGGTACTGATGACGCGCTCCGCCGATCTGCGTCAGGCGCGCCACACTTCTACGATTGAACATATCGTGCAATGGACAGATCGCGAAAACGCCAATCCTGCGATTGATCTGCGCAATCTGCTCAATGATATGGATCTGCTTGGTGCCCGCATCGGCGTTGAATATCAGACCCACGGGCTGACCGCCGCCAATGGCCGCAAACTGGATGAGCAGCTGAACAGCTTTGCCAAAGTCATCGATGCTTCCGGCATGGTTGATCGCCTGCGTCTGCTGAAAAGCCCTGCGGAAGCCGATTATGCCCGCAAGGCTGCGGCTCTGAGCGATGCGATTTATGATGCTGCGCTTGATCAGACGCGTAAGAATGCCAATGAGGCGAATATTCTTGCCGCGATGATGGAAGCCAATTTCCTCGGTGACGGTGATTTTCCGGCCAATGAATATATTATCGGCTCCGGCCCCGATGCTCTTCTCTGCCGTTATAAATCCGGCCGCAGGCAGCTGCACAAAAACGACCAGCTGACCCTTGAATGGTCCGGCGTTTACCGCCATTACCACGCGCCGATGATGCGCACAGTACTGACCGGCAAAGCCACCAAGCGTCACGAGGAACTGTATCAGGCTGCACATGAAGCCCTGATGGCTGTTGAAGCCGCCCTCACCCCTGCCTCGACATTCGGCGATGTTTTTGAAGCCCATGCCAAAGCACTGGAAGCGCATTCACTGACGCGGCACCGCCTCAATGCCTGCGGCTATTCTGTTGGTGCACGCTTCACACCGTCATGGATGGATCCGCAGATGTTCTATGCGGGCAATGCCGAGCGTATTGAGCCGGATATGACGCTGTTTGCCCATATGATTATTATGGATTCTGAAACCAATACGGCCATGACTTTAGGCCAGACTTATCTGACCACCAACGGCCCTGCCGAAAGCCTGTCGAAAAGCAGTCTTGATCTGGTGATTATTTAACGGGAACTGAAGCCGATGCCGGTTACTTTATCTGCCTCTGTTGATGCTTCATTTAAACGGAAAGCAACACTGTCGTTGCCTTTTAAATCCTCCGCAACAGTACCGTTGCTTTTTAAGTCTTCCGCAACATTACCGTTGCTGGTATCAGCCCTTCTGCTGGCTGGTTGCTCCTCGCAGACGACCAGTGAGAAAAGCGCGGCGCTTGCCCCGCTGACCTCTGATTTTGGTCAGCCCGCACAGGCTGCTCAGGCGCCTTTGAATATGGCCAAGGTGCGTAATTACAAACTCTATATTGCACCGATCATCGGCGCACCGCTGGAGATTGTGACACCGCTCTCATTGCGTTTTGACACAATCATAAAAACCCAGTCCATTACTCTCGCCTCGAATATGGAAACCGAAGCCGATTATATTCTCAAAGGCTATCTGTCCAACCTCACCGAGAATAATCAGACTTCTGTGCTTTATGTCTGGGATGTCATGGATAAGCAGGGCAATCGCGTCCATCGCCTGCAAGGTCAGGAGAAAGTCTCGGGCAAAAACGGCTGGTCTTCCGTTCCTGCTACTGTGATGGGTAAAATTGCCGATGATACGCTGGCGGATTATTTCCGCTGGGTCTCGGCCAACGCTCCGTAAACAGCTTCAATCGCGATCAAACATCAGGTGAGACTCAGTTTCACCTGATCCTGCCGGTCATGTTAAGCCTGTTCTCAGAAACTTCACACAAACGTGTCTTTTTGGCCTATAGAGAGCATGAAAATGCAGCTTTTGTGAAATATCGGGGCATTAATGCTGCCCTGCGGCTTTTGTACCCTTGCAATACTGGCCAAGCTTTGTAAAAGGCCGCTCATCCAGCCAGTGTTGTATGAAGAAATGATGCATAGCTGCTGAAGTTGAAATTCTATGAGACGGACGGGTTGCAGGCCCTGAACTCTCACAATCAAACCCGGATACAGGGAATCCGCGCATGACCAATGCAAAATGCATTCAAGGTTTATGCGCTAGGCAAACCAGCGCCAGAGGCAAAAAAGCATGAAACTTTTCGCGGGCAACTCCAATCGTGTCCTAGCAGAATCCGTCGCAAAACATCTGAATATTCCGCTCGGCAAAGCCGTTGTGAAGCGTTTTGCCGATCAGGAAATCTTCGTGGAAATTCAGGAAAATGTGCGTGGTGAGGACGTTTTCGTTCTGCAGTCCACCTCTTATCCGACCAATGACCACCTGATGGAACTGCTGATCATGATCGATGCATTCCGTCGCTCTTCAGCACGCCGCATCACTGCAGTGCTGCCTTATTACGGCTATGCCCGTCAGGATCGTAAACCAGGCCCGCGCACACCGATTTCCGCCAAGCTGGTTGCCAATCTCATCACTGAAGCCGGTGCAAACCGCGTTCTGACCCTTGATCTTCATGCCGGTCAGATTCAGGGCTTCTTCGATATCCCGACCGACAATCTCTATGCTGTTCCGGTTATCGCCCGCGATGTTAAAGCCAATTACGACACATCCAATGTGATGGTGGTTTCGCCGGACGTTGGTGGTGTGGTACGCGCCCGCTCGCTGGCCAAGCGCATTGATGCGCAGCTGGCAATCGTTGACAAGCGCCGTGACCGTCCGGGAGAATCGGAAGTTATGAACGTCATCGGTGATGTGACCGGCAAAGACTGTCTGCTGTTCGACGATATCGTTGATTCCGGCGGCACACTCTGCAATGCGGCTGAAGCTCTGCTGGCTAAAGGCGCAACCAGCGTTACCGCCTATATCACCCATGGTGTTCTCTCCGGCGGCGCGATTGCCCGTATCACCAATTCCAAGCTGAAAGAACTGGTTATCACCGATTCCATTCAGCCAACCGCTGCAATCGATCAGGCACACAACATCCGTGTTCTGTCGATCTCCGGCCTGATCGGTGAAGCGATTGCCCGCACCGCTGCGGAAGAATCCGTATCCAGCCTGTTTGACTAAAAACTGCTGGTTATCTGAATTGAAAAAGCCGGATCACTGATCCGGCTTTTTTGTTTTCTTCTTCACAAAGACAGTGCATTCTTTTTCTCAAACGGAGGAGAATGCATCATGTCAGATCCCATACTCTATACAAATCCGATGTCGCGCGGACGCATTGCCCGCTGGATGCTGGAAGAAACCGGCTCTCCCTACACTACACAGATCGTCCCTTTCGGTCCGGTTATGAAAGATGCGGAATACCGGTCAATCAATCCGATGGGCAAAGTACCGGCATTGCAGCATAACGATCATATCATCACCGAAACAGCTGCGATCATCGCCTATCTCGCTGATGTTTTTCCGGATGCCAAACTGGCGCCAACCGCAGACGAGCGGGCAAAATATTATCGCTGGTTGTTTTTCGGCGCAGGACCTGTGGAAGCGGCTGTCAGCAACCATGCCAGCGGATTTAATCCGACAGAAGAACAGGGGCGGTTTATCGGCTATGGCTCCTATGAAACTGTTATGGATGTGCTGGATCAGGCGCTGTCAGAAACGCCTTACATTACCGGCGACCGCTTTACCGCAGCCGATGTCTATGTCGGTGCGCAAGTGAATTTCGGTCTGGGTTTCAATACAATTGAAAAACGCCCGAGCTTTATCGCTTACAGCCAGAGACTGCTGGAACGCCCTGCCCTACAACGGGCAACAGCGCTCGATGATGCCGACATGGCGAAAATGAAAGCCTGATTATTCTGCAGCCTCAGCGCCGTCTGCGCTTTCATCCGGCCCGTTCGGATCACCGGCTGCGGTTTCACAGCCCATATCGGGAAATGCAACAATACGCATGCCCTTGAAGTCATTTCGCACAACCAGCAGACCGCGCTCTTCAAAATAAGTCAGCAGACGACGGGCGCGGCTGGTGGAGTGACTGCCATAGGCACGCGCCAATGTGGCATCAGACGGACATGGCGCCCCTTTAACCGCAGCCTGCGCCACAATCAGAAACACGCCCTGCACATCATCGGTCAGGCTTTCTGACAATTGCAGTGCAGTCTGCCACTTCTCATCATCAATCAGCTCGTCCCCGCCGCTGGCCTGCGCCACAGCAAGACGACGACGGAATGCCGGTAACGCCAACGGCTCCCCCGGCACACGATGAATACGGCAGCGCACCAGAAAATCCTGATACAGTACTGCCACAGTGCGATAGGCGGCTTCCGGATCTTCGATGATCTCGGTCATCACCTTATCCAGCAGTTCTTCACGCTCGGCTTCCACCAAGCCCGGAAACAGCGGCTCATCCGGCACTTCAGCTTCCGGCTTGGCTTTGACCACCTGCTCCAGAATTTCTGCAATCGGGCGCGGCGGTGGCGGCGGTGGCGGCGGACGACGCACAATCATCTTCGCTTCAGCCGCACTTGGCGTAAAAATCAGATCAGCCGCATCAACCGGAGAATCCGGCAATGGCATCAGTTTCGGGCTGGATGAGCGCGCAGAGGTCTCAACCTTGCCGATTTTCACCGGCAGCGGACGGCGCGATAAAGCAGGTCCCAACGCCACAAAATGACCGCGCTGCAAATCACGGAACTGTTCTGCCTGACGGCGATCCATACCCAGCAGATCGGCCGCACGCGCCATATCAATATCAAGAAAGGTACGCCCCATCAGAAAGTTGGAAGCTTCAGCCGCCACGTTCTTGGCAAGCTTTGCCAGACGCTGCGTGGCAATGACACCGGCCAGTCCGCGCTTACGGCCACGGCACATCAGGTTGGTCATGGCGCTCAGCGAGATTTTACGCGCTTCATCCGAAACCTCACCACCGACAGAAGGTGCAAAAAGCTGCGCTTCATCGACAACCACCAGCATCGGATACCAATAATCACGGTCAGCATCGAACATACCATTGAGGAATGCGGCTGCGGCTTTCATCTGCTGGTCAATATCCAGGCCTTCGAGATTAACCACCACAGACACACGGTGCTGACGGATACGCTGGGCAATACGCGTCAGTTCAGCCTCGGTGCGTGCAGCATCAACCACCACATGGCCGTAAACATCGGCCAGCGTGACAAAATCACCTTCAGGATCAATGATGCACTGCTGCACCCACGGCGCGCTCTGCTCCAGCAAGCGGCGCAACAAATAGGATTTACCGGAACCGGAATTACCCTGAACCAGCAGACGTGTGGCCAGAAGCTCTTCGAGATCGAGCATAGCCGCGGTGCCGTTCGTTGTGGCTCCCATGTCGATGCCGACCTTCATATGACCTCCTGAAATACACGTGAAAAAACACCCTGATGAACGGGTGTGATAAAATAAGATTCGGGATATGGAACTTGTCTATCAGCTATGTATCATAACACCAAGCCACGAAGCGCGCGCATTTATCACGGCTGCTGCGGAATACACAGCGACAAGCCATATAAGGTTCAAAAATGCCTGTCTTGTGCACAAAAACTTGCACTTACGGGTTTTATCGCTTATGAGAGCGCATCCGCGTAGACACCCTTGGAGGCAACGCGGAATGATATGCCCGCATCATCGCTGTTTTTGCTGCGTATTTAACGGATATATCATGTTTCGGAATTTCACTGATTTTGCGGAACACTCCAAATTACTTGATAAGGAAAAGCCATGAGCGAAGTTAAAACTCTCAAGGCCGTAAAACGCGAACGGGCTGGTAAGGGGTCCTCCCGTGCACTTCGCGACAACGGTCAGATTCCAGCAGTCATCTATGGTGACAAGCAGCCTGCTATTTCGGTCGCTATCGACTATAAGACCATTTACTACCTGATCTATGGCGGCGGCTTCAAGTCTACCGTTTTCAACATTGATGTTGACGGCCAGACCATCAAAGTTCAGCCTAAAGACTACCAGATGGATCGCGTTAAAGACACGCCTCTGCACGTAGACTTCATCCGCGTAGCATAAATTTCGAGCCTTCCGGCTTCTGATTTATCAAACATCTCCGGTGCAAACCGGAGATGTTTTTGTTTGTGATACCAGCACAGCCTGATAAAACGCTTGCCATATCCTACTCTCGGAGACGACCATGCTGCTGATAACCGGCCTCGGCAATCCCGGTGCGCAATATGCGCGAAACCGTCATAATATCGGTTTTATGGCCGTGGATGAAATTCATGCCCGCCATCGCTTTTCGCCATGGTCGAAAAAGTTTCAGGGTTTGATTTCCGAAGGCATGATCGACGGTGAGAAAGTACTGCTGCTCAAGCCGCAAACTTTTATGAACCTCTCCGGTCAGTCTGTCGGCGAAGCGATGCGTTTCTATAAGCTGGCAATCAGCGATCTCATTGTAGTCTATGACGAGCTTGATCTGCCCCCTGCCAAATTGCGGGTCAAAGCCGGAGGCAGTGCCAATGGTCACAATGGTATCAAGTCCATTGACCAGCATATGCACGGGTTGCTGAACTCCAAGGAATATCGACGTATGCGCCTTGGTATCGGTCATCCGGGTTCGAAAGATCTGGTGCATCATTATGTGCTGGGTGATTTTGCCAAAGCCGATAATGAATGGCTGGATCTGCTCTTTACCGGCATTGCTGACAATCTGTCCTATCTCGTCAAAAAAGACGATAACGGCTTCATGAATAAGCTCTCGCTTGTCATGGGCGGCAAGCAGGATGCCAAAGCGGAAGCACCGGTAAAAGCTGCGCCCAAAGCCCAGAGCCATATCCGTCAGGCACGGCAGAATAATACGATTACCCCCAAAGTTCCGACAACCGGCCCTATGGCCGATATGCTGGCCAAACTCTTCGGCAAAAAGGGCGACTAAACACAAAACGCGCTGCAAGCTGCAAATTTCAGCGGCTTTTTCCCGCAATTTACACCACTGCCCTTGACCTGTGCTTGCCCCATAGCGCATAGGCAATGGCAATATTCATTACGTTTCATGCTGAAGGATAAGGGCTGAACCGCACCATTGCCGGTCGTTCTTAAAATTCGCACCAGACCGGATAAGGTTCTACCATGGGTTTCAAATGCGGTATCGTTGGCCTGCCAAATGTCGGCAAGTCCACCCTCTTCAACGCACTGACCAAAACAGCTGCTGCACAGGCTGCAAACTATCCTTTCTGCACCATTGAGCCGAATACCGGTGAAGTTGCAGTGCCGGACAGCCGCATGCGCCAGATCGCCGATATTGCCGGTTCAAAAGAACTGATCCCGACCCGTATCAACTTTGTTGATATTGCCGGTCTGGTACGCGGCGCTTCCAAGGGTGAAGGTCTGGGCAACCAGTTCCTCGCCAATATCCGTGAAGTCGATGCCATTGTTCATGTGCTGCGCTGCTTTGAAGATGATGACATCACCCATGTTGAAGGCCGTATTGATCCGGTCTCCGATGCGCAGACTGTTGAAACAGAACTGATGCTCTCCGATCTCGAAAGCCTTGAGCGCCGCATCGTGCAGATCCGCAAGCGCGCCACCGGCAAAGACAAAGAAGCAACAACCGTTCTGCCGATGATGGAAGAATCCCTGAAGCTGCTTCAGAATGGTGAGCCTGTCCGTATGCTGCTGAAAGGCATTGCACCGGACGATCTGCTGATCCTCAAAGGCCTGAACCTGCTGACTTCAAAGCCTGTACTTTATGTCTGCAATGTCGCTGAAAGCGATGCAGCAAACGGCAACGAGCACACCGAAGCTGTCGCCAAAATGGCAAAAGAACAAGGTGCGGAAACTGTTATCATTTCCGCAGCGATTGAAGCGGAAGTTTCGCAGCTGCCTGACGAAGATGCACAGCTGTTCCTTGGTGAAATGGGTCTGGAAGAGCCGGGTCTCGACCGTCTGATCCGTGCGGGCTACAGCCTGCTTGATCTGATTACTTATTTCACTGCCGGACCAAAAGAAACCCGTGCATGGACTGTGCATCGCGGTGCTAAAGCTCCGCAGGCAGCCGGTGTGATCCATACTGATTTTGAACGCGGCTTCATCCGCGCGCAGACTATCGCGTTTAATGACTACGTTACCTTTAAGGGTGAAGTCGGCGCCAAAGAAGCCGGTAAAGCCCGCGATGAAGGCAAGGAATATGTGGTGCAGGACGGCGATGTGATGCTGTTCAAATTCAACACCTGATTTTATATATCACCGAATTTAAAGCCCTGCTCTGCAGGGCTTTTTTTGTATCTGTGCAATTTAACAAAACATCATTTGACGTTTACGTAAAAGATCATAGGATACAACACCGAAAACAAAGCAGCCACATATCACTATTGCACGGCAGCTTGTCATATAAACGGAGGAGAGTGCCGTTGAGCCAGCCCCATTTCACCTATAATGATTTTATCGTCGGCGACAGCCTGCAACTCGGCTCCAAACTGGTGACTGCAGAAGAAGTCATTGCCTTTGCCAGTGAGTTTGACCCTCAGCCTTTTCATATGAGCGAAGAAGCAGGCAAAGCGTCAATTCTCGGCGGGCTTTCCGCTTCCGGCTGGCATACCTGTGCCATGCTGATGCGTATGATGGCTGACCGGTTTATCAGCAATTCCGACAGTCAGGGTGCACCCGGCGTGGAATATGTCAAATGGCTGAAACCTGTATTGGCCGGAGACACAATCAGCGCAACCACAACAGTGCTGGAAAAGCGTATCTCTCGCTCACAACCTGCACTCGGCATCATCCGGCTGAACCACAAAATCACCAATCAGAATGACATTCCGGTTTGTGAAGCGCAGGGTTCAATTTTCATGCGCGTAAATATTCAGGAGGCGTGATGATGGAAAAGACCAGCAAGCCATCCATTCTTGAAGAGAATATCGGCAAAACAGTTACCATCGGCTCTTATGAATTTACCGAGGCGAAGATTATCCGCTTTGCAGAAAAATATGACCCGCAGGTCTTTCATACTGATCCGGTTGCAGCCAAAGAAAGTTTCTTTGGCGCCCTCTGCGCCTCAGGCTGGCACACCACTGCGGTCTGGATGCGCCTGAATGTGCAATCCATGATTGGTATAATTAAAACCTGCATGGAGCGCGGAGAAACGCCGCCGGTTTTCGGCCCCTCACCCGGTTTTGAAAACCTGCGCTGGGAGCACCCGGTCTTTGCAGGTGATGTGATCGCTTATACAGCACAGATTACCGGCATTCGCCCGCTGGCGACAAAACCGGGCTGGTCTATGCTCAGCCATCACTCCACAGGCACAAACCAGCATGGCGAGCGTGTGATGCAATTTGACGGTGCCGCTCTGGTGAAGCTGCCCTGATCGTAAGCACATTAGAAATATAAAATGCTTGCCTGATTGCTCAGGCAGGCTTTTTATTAGTGCGCCGTGCGCCCGATTGGGCGCTACACAAGGTCGCTCTAACACTTAAAAATGAGAGCATAATTTTTACCTTAAACTGATCCAAGTTGAAGAAATTATGCTCTCATCTCACAGATAAGCAGACTTAATCGCCTTCAAATTCCAGCAAGGTGCGAACCTGCACACCAAGCTCTTCCAGCTTCTTGCGTCCGCCCAAATCAGGCAGATCGATAATGAAACAGGCAGCAACAATTTCAGCTTTCATCTGACGCAGCAGATTGACCGCAGCAACAGCTGTGCCGCCCGTTGCAATCAGATCGTCAACGAGGATGACCCGTTCGCCCGGATGGATCGCATCGCTATGCATTTCCATTTCATCAAGGCCATATTCCAGACTATAGGCAATACGCACAGTCTCATAAGGCAGCTTGCCTTTTTTGCGGATCGGCACGAAACCGGCCGACAACTGATGCGCCATTGCGCCACCGAGAATAAAGCCACGGGCTTCTACGCCTGCAATCTTGTCAGCTTTGCCACCGGCAAACGGAAATACCAGTTCATCAATCGCACGGCGGAAAGCCTGAGGATTGCCCATCAGTGTCGTTACATCGCGAAACATTACGCCCGGACGCGGATAGTCCGGAATTGTACGCAACGAAGCCTTCAGAAACTCTTTGGTTTCATCATTCATGGCAAATCCTCATTTGTAACTCTCTGGTTGGCTCTATCCGCTCAATCCTCTGTTGAGACAGATAATCGCCATCCGGCGTTATAGCGCTCTGTTTACCGGATACGCACAGTAAGCAGATAAAACAGATCAAACTTCACATAAAAAAGGACGCCCTAAGCGCCCTTTTTCTTATTTATAGGATCACACGATCAGTGTGAAGCCAATTAGTGCTTAATACCCGCAAAAACACGACGTTTCGTTGCGTAAACAATTGCACCCAGCAACAGCAGGAACACGATAACGCGGAAGCCGGTCTTCTTACGATCTTCCATATGCGGCTCAGCAGCCCACATCAGGAACGCAGAAATATCGCGCGAATATTGTTCAACTGTTTCCGGCGAACCATCATCATAGGTCACCTGACCATCGCTGAGTGGCTTGGCCATAGCAAGCGACTTACCGGCGATAAAGGCAGGGTTATAATGCGTACCTTCCGGAATCTGCATACCTGCAGGCGGCGTTTCATCATAGCTGGTCAGCAAGGCGTGAATATAATCAGGACCCGCTTCCGCATATTGTGTGAAAATATCAAACACAAATGTCGGGAAACCACGTTCAACACCGCGCGCCTTGGCGATCAGCGAGAAATCCGGCGGAACTGCATTATTATTGGCAGCGGCCGCGGCTTCCGCATTCGCGAAAGGTGACGGGAAATAATCGCCCGGACGCGCTGCACGGGTGAACATTTCACCATCAGCATTCGGGCCGTCCTGCACTTCATATTCCGCAGCAAAAGCTTTGATCTGGTCATCATTATAACCAAGATCGCTCAGCGTGCGGAACGGTACCAGTTTCATCGAATGACAGGCGGAGCAGACTTCCTTGTAGATTTTCAGGCCGCGCTGCAACTGTGCCTTGTCATAAGTGCCGAAAGGCCCTGCGAATGACCAGCTTTCCTGTGTCGGATGCTTGATCGGGTAATGTGCCGGTTCTGCTTCACTGCCCGCAGTCTCAGCCTGTACAGCGCCCAGTGTGAGCGCTGTGGCCAGACCGAAAGCAGCAAGACCGGTAAAGAACATTTTCATAACTGTACTCTTCCTATCTGGTGCTGCAATCAGGCTTTAGCATCTGCTTTTGCAACTTCATCATCCGAACCGAGAACCGCTTCAGTGATGGAGTTTGGTATACGCTTCGGCTTTTCAACCAAACCGAGTACCGGCAGAATGATGATAAAGAATGCGAAATAATACAGCGTGCCGATCTGCGCCATCAGGGTATAGACACCCTCAGCAGGACGGGAACCGAGCCAGCCGAGGAAAATCGCATTGGCGACAAATACCCAGAAGAACATCTTGAACCAAGGACGGTAAACCGCCGAACGTACCTTCGATGTATCAAGCCATGGCAGCACAAACAGGATAGCAATCGAACCAAACATCACCAGAACACCGCCGAGCTTGGAGTCGATCGGGCCGATATTGAAGGTAATCGCGCGCAGCATCGCATAGAACGGCAGGAAGTACCATTCAGGAACGATATGCGCAGGGGTTACCATCGCATTTGCTTCAATATAGTTATCCGGATGGCCGAGATAGTTCGGCATATAGAAGACGAAATAGGCGAAGAAGATGAAGAACACGACCGCGCCGAATGCATCTTTGATCGTCGCATAAGGTGTGAACGGCAGAGTATCTGTCTTCGTTTTCACTTCAATACCGGTCGGGTTTGTCTGACCGGTCACATGCAGTGCCCATACGTGCAGCACAACAACACCGGCAATCATGAACGGCAGAAGATAGTGCAGCGAGAAGAAGCGGTTCAGTGTCGGATTATCCACGGCAAAACCGCCAAGCAGCAGCTGCTGGATCGGTTCACCGATAATCGGAAACGCCGTAAAGAAGCCTGTGATAACGGTCGCACCCCAGAAGGACATCTGTCCCCATGGCAGCACATAGCCCATGAATGCGGTTGCCATCATCAGCAGGAAAATGACCACGCCGAGGATCCACAGCAGTTCGCGCGGAGCCTTATAGGAACCGTAATACATACCGCGGGCGATATGCAGGTAAACCGCAATAAAGAAGAAGGATGCACCATTGGAGTGCATATAACGCAGCAACCAGCCGGAATTGACATCACGCATGATCTTTTCAACCGAGCCGAAAGCCAGCTGGGTGGATGCTGCATAATGCATAGCCAGCACAATACCGGTCAACAGCTGAGCAATCAGCATGAAGGCCAGAATGCCACCGAATGTATACATATAGTTCAGGTTACGCGGAACCGGATAAGCAATAAACGAGTCATAGACGAGGCGCGGCAGAGGCAGCCTTGCGTCAACCCATTTTTCGATACCGGTCTTTGGCGTATATGAAGAGTGTCCGCCGCTCATAAAATTTCTCCTCAGACCACTCAACCGACTTTAATGACGGTATCGGAAATGAATGCAAATTCCGGAATGTGCATGTTTTCCGGTGCCGGACCGCTGCGGATACGGCCAGCCGTATCATAAGTCGAACCGTGGCACGGGCAGAACCATCCGCCGAATTCACCGGCTTCACCAAGCGGCACGCAACCCAGATGGGTACAAACGCCGATCATGACGATCCAGTTTTCTTTGCCTTCACCGGCAGTGCGTTCCAGATCCGAAGCCGGTGCGTCTGCTGCCAGATTGGCATTACGCGCCAAAGGGTCCTTCAATGCAGACATCGGTGTGTTCTTGGCATCTTCGATTTCTTTAGCCGTACGGTTACGGATAAATACCGGCTTACCGCGCCATTTTACTGTCAGCGATCCGCCTTCCGCGAGGGACGAAACGTCCACTTCAATGGATGCCGCCGCAAGGGTTGAAGCATCCGGCCGCATCTGGTCGATAAATGGCCATGCCAAGCCGGCAGCACCGACTACGCCGGCCATTCCCGTCGCTATGTACAGAAAATCACGCCGTGTCGGCTCAGCTGTGTCGTGTGCGCTCACGTACCACTTCCTTTTTGACTTGCATGTTGAACTGTCCTCTGTTGTCCGCGAGCACATTCGTCCGTAATTATGTGACGTTTTGTGCTGAGAGCTGTAAGACCTGAAAACAGATACAAACCGGACATAACTCCCCCACCTTGTTCAAGGTTTAGGCATGATAAAAAAGCTTGTCCAGTCATCTGAGGCACTTACGGCACCATGTCGCAGGCATGGAAACCGGCAAAGTGAAGGCCGCACTATGGTCAAAAAACGGCTTTCCTCACCCGTATCAATCGCAAAACACCTGTGACTACTTCATGCAAAATCAAACGGGGAAGAACAGGCAAACGGCAATTCCGCACCTGTTATAAAATCGCCCGCGAACATCTATCAAAACAGAACTGCTCTCTGCATGAACCGGTCAGGAAATCCTGTTTACTTATATGCAATATAAAATAAGAGGTGGCAGGCTGCAGATGCAACAACCGCATAAAGAGTTATAAAACCGTCATAAAACGCTGCATTTCCGTCATCAACCGGCATAAGAACTCTGTTTTGACCAATCCCGCGCAAAGTTCACACGGGGAGAATTTTCCCCGCTATTCAGATTTCCTCATCGGCCTCACCAAGAAAGCCACCGGACTGACGCGCCCATAAACCGGCATAAATACCACCCGAAGCAATCAGTTCGTCATGCGTACCGCTTTCGGCAATCCGGCCATGATCCAGCACAACCAGACGATCCAGCTGTGCGATTGTCGACAGGCGATGCGCAATAGCGATCACGGTTTTACCCGCCATCAGCCGCGTCAGATTTTCCTGAATGGCTGCCTCGACCTCTGAATCGAGAGCTGATGTGGCCTCATCAAGAATAAGAATCGGCGCTTTTTTCAAAACGGCGCGCGCAATACTGATTCTCTGTCGCTGACCGCCCGATAATTTAACTCCTCGCTCACCGACATAAGCATCATAGGCTTTACGGCCTTTGTAATCTTCCAATGCACCGATAAATTCCTCAGCCTCGGCCTGACTGGCCGCAAAGCGCAACTCTTCCTCAGAGGCATCAGCTTTAGCCAGCATAATATTGTCACGCAAAGAGCGATGCAGCAGCGCCGTCTCCTGACTGACCACCGCAAAAGCAGAACGCAGCGAAGTTTGCGTAACATCGCGCACATCCTGCCCGTCAATGCACACAGAGCCGGTATCAACATCGTAGAGCCGCAGCATCAGATTAATCAGCGTGGTTTTACCCGCACCGGAATGACCGATCAGTCCGATACGTTCGCCGCCGCGAATGGCAAGGCTGATATCGCTCAGCACACCTGCCTTCTCCCTGTTTTCATTCTCAGAGCCATAACGGAAAGTCACATGAGCGATATCAATAGCACCGGAGGTCACCTTCAGTGGCTTGGCATCGCGTTTGTCTTCCATGCCGAGCGGAGCAGAGATCAGCCGCATGGAGTTTTCAATAACGCCATAAGAGCGCAGCATACCGTTCATCTGCATCATCAAACGGCCAAGCAGCATATTCAGGCGCAGCACCAGACCGAGCGTAAAAGCCACCTCACCCACTGTCGCCTGTCCTTTGGTCCACAAGTCAATGGAAAATGCTGCTACCAATACAATCATCAGGCTGGAAAGCGCGGTCATAGAAACACGCATTCCTGTCAGCGTGCGCATAAAAGGCAGCATGGTCTTGATATAGCTGGCAAAGCCTGACCGCAGATAGGCCTGATCCATATCCGGCGTATTCAGCTTGATGGTCTGAATATTGGTGTAGCTGTCGACAATACGGCCATTGATAAGCGAACCGGCCTCAGCACTGGCCTCGGCCTGTTTACGCATGGTCGGCAGATAGAGCCGGGCGATCCACGCAAACAGCACCATCCACACCACCACCAGCGCAGCGAGACGCCAATCAAGCTGACCAAACAGCAACAGCGTCGTAACGCTGTAAATGATCATAAACCAGACCACCTGAATGAAGCTGGTAATCAGATCACCTGCCGCCTGCCCTGCCTGCCAGACTTTGGTGGCAATACGGCCTGAAAAATCATTCTGGAAAAACGCATAGGACTGACGCAGCACATAGGAGTTCGCCTGCCAGCGGATCAGATTGTAAAATCCGGGCGTGATTGTCTGGTCATCAAGCAATGAACTGAGCGCAGTCATCAGCACCCGCACGACCAGCACGATAAAACCCATCATCAAGAGTTCGGCACCGGCAGCAACATATAGCCCGTGCCAGCTACGCTCCATTGCGCTCTGGTCAAGAATATCCACAATGCGTCCGGTGAAGTAGAACAGGCCGGCTTCCAGAAGCGGCAGAATACCACCGGCAATCAAAGCCAGCAGCAAAGGCCACCGCGCCTGATAAATATAATGCCAGAGAAATCGTAATGTAGTTTGCGGCGGGCGTTTACCGTCAAAATCCTGTAACGGATCAATCCAGTTTTCAAACCAGCGGTAAATCATATTCATCGGAAAGCCTTTCCGCAGCACCCCGCAATAATTACAGGCAGGAAGGCGCATGCAAACAGAATCGGCAAGCAAGTTGCTGATGTTTTTAATATATAAAATAAAAAACTTTCCGTCCGCGATTAACGCCGGACGTCATCTTTAAAAGACTGAAAACGTACCCGACGCCGCTCGGGTAGAACGGCGGCGGGTGTTTTTCTCTGCTTGAACAGTGATTATTCAGCAGGCTCAGGCAGCGCCTGTTTTTCTTCTTCATCATCAAAGCCGAGGAACCCGCCGGACTGACGTGCCCAAAGCGAAGCATAAATGCCGCCCTGCGCAATCAGTTCTTCATGGGTGCCGTCTTCGATAATGCGTCCCTGATCCATCACGATCAGACGATCAAGCGCGGCAATGGTCGACAGACGATGGGCAATGGCAATCACAGTCTTGCCTTCCATCAGCCTGTACAGACTGTCCTGAATTGCCGCTTCCACTTCGGAATCAAGCGCAGATGTCGCTTCATCCAGAATAAGGATCGGCGCATCCTTCAGGATCACACGAGCAATGGCCACACGCTGGCGCTGACCGCCGGACAGTTTCACACCACGTTCACCGACATGCGCGTCAAAGCCCTGACGGCCTTTCGGGTCAGTCAGATGCGGCAGGAACTGATCGGCCTGCGCCTGTGCAACCGCTTCCAGCATCATTTCATCCGTTGCATCAGGACGGCCATAGCCGACATTATCCCTGACGGAACGATGCAGCAGCGAGGTATCCTGCGTCACCATACCAATATTGGCGCGCAGGCTGTCCTGTGTGACTTTGCAAATGTCCTGACCGTCGATCAGGATTTTGCCCTGCTCCAGATCGTAGAAACGCAGCAGCAGATTGACCAGTGTGGACTTACCCGCGCCGGAGCGGCCGACAAGACCAACCTTCTCACCCGGACGGATATTCAGCGACAGATCATTGATGATGCCTTTGCCCTTGCCATAGTGGAAACCGATGCGGTCAAAGGTGATCTCACCGGAACGCACATGCAGCGGCTTTGCACCTTCATGGTCGATCACTTTGCGCGGCTGTGCGATCGAACGCATACCGTCTTCCACTGTGCCGATATTTTCGAACAGTGCCGACATTTCCCACATGATCCACTGGGACATACCGTTCAGACGCAAACACAGCGCAATACCGATGGCCACCGCACCTACAGAAGCAACATTATCCATCCACAGCATGATACCCAATGCACCGACTGAGAACAGCAGCAAAGAGTTCATGAAATAGAGTGAACCGAAGAACTGCGTCACCATACGCATCTGGCGGTTTACTGTACCCTGAAACTGCTCAAGACTGTCACGGACATACCCTTCCTCGCGCTGTGTGTGCGAGAACAGTTTGACCGTGGCAATATTGGTATAGCTGTCAACGATACGGCCGGTCATCTCGGAGCGGGCATCGGCCTGTGCTTCGGAAATCACCCGCAGGCGCGGAATGAAATAGCGAAGCAGACCGACATAGGCCAGCAGCCAGACAATGAACGGGATCATCAGGCGCCAGTCAGCCGTGGCTGCGATGAAAATTGTACCGGTAAAATAGACCGCTACATAGACCATCACATCCGCAAGTTTGATCACCGTTTCACGCACAGCCAGTGCTGTCTGCATCAGTTTGGTGGAGATACGTCCGGCAAATTCATCCTGAAAGAATGTCATCGACTGACGGATCAGATAACGGTGCATCAGCCAGCGTATCCGCATCGGGAAATTCCCGATCAGTGTCTGGTGCAGAACCAGAGATTGCAGCAAAACAATCAATGGCAAAATCACCAGAACAACGCCGCCGATCAGCGCCAGCTTCCAGCCCTCCTGCTGCAGGAAGGTTTCACGGTTATGCTCACTCAGCCAGTCCACGACATTGCCGAGAAAAGCAAACAGCGACACTTCAAAGATTGCGATCAGCGCTGTCAGAAAGGCCATCACAATAATCCAGCCCCACGCGCCGCGGCTGTAATACATACAGAATTTGAACAAGCCCTTCGGCGGTTGTTCAAGCGGAACATCCGGATAGGCGTTCAGCTTCTTTTCGAACCAACGAAACATTTTCGACCTCAAATACGGGCTATCCCGTGCGAAAACCAATTCCCCCGCATCATTTTCGTAAAACGAAGACGGCAGGGGTCAGTTTTGATTCATTTGGGTTCTGCCATTCACTTCAGCAACTGAATATGAGGCAGAATTTCAGCATTTTTAAAGCATCGGAAAATCAACGGGCACAGAACCCGAAACACTCAGATGCGGTTTGAGGATTAAATGCGTGAGTACACTTAACCGGAAGATAGATGGAAGAATCGTATTTGACCTGCGGATCCGACGGCACAACTCATCATCGGTTTCAGGCTATCAGGTGGTTTGCTACAGCAGTCTGATATATACGCTCATTTTAACAGTCCCGTTCAGCGCAACGCCCGCAAAAACAATTCGGGAGAAGATACCACAGCTTCGATTGGTGCGGTACCCGCCATGAAAGCTACCGGAGCGGGGTTAAGCTCGCCGGATACAGGTGCGGCTGCAACTGGGCAAAGATTCAAAGAAATCTTAATATTCATCACAGCCTCCTTCATGGTCAATCTGGCATGGCCAATCTGATAAAATGGATGCTCCGTATAGCACTATGTTATTTTACCGGCTAGTCACTGCTCGTTCTTTTCTCTTCACTTTACCGAGAACACATTAAACTGTGACAGATTGCACACAATTCTTATTGTTTGAAATTATATGCTATAGGCCGCTTATCTGATGTCACCCGAAACAGAAGCAACAGCCTGATGACAATACATATCGCCCTCTTCCAGCCTGACATTCCCGGCAACACCGGAACCATACTGCGTATGGCAGCCTGTCTCGGACTGGCCGTGCATGTGATTGAACCTGCCGGTTTTGACCTCTCCGATCGCGGGCTGAAACGGGCGGGCATGGATTATCTGGAACAGGCAGCGCTGACCCGCCATCTCGACTGGGAGCATTTCAACAACTGGCGCTTGTCTGAAAACCGCAGGCTGGTGCTGCTCTCCACCAAGGCGGCACAACCCTATACGGATTTCAGCTACCGGCCGGATGACATCTTGCTGTTTGGCCGTGAATCTGCCGGTGTGCCGGACTATGTGCATGAGACCTGTGAAGAGCGGATCATCATCCCGATGGTCGAAGGTGCGCGCTCACTCAACCTCGCGCTTTCGGTCGCGATGGCCGCCGGAGAAGCTATTCGACAGGTTAAAGGCTAGAAGCTATTCGACAGGTTAAAGGCTAGAAGCTATTCGACAAGGTAAAACTTAGAATAAATCTTTAAATATCAGTCAATTAAAAAGAATAGCAGAATCATATTCTGATCCACTTGAATCAGAATATGAGCAAACAGCGCTAACCTATCTAGTCGGAACTTGGCAGACGGCGGATGGTGAATTCGATCACATCATTCGGGCGCACATACCAGCTTTCAATTTCTGTCCAGTAAGCGGCCTTCGGATAGGTTTCAAACCATTCCCGCGCCTTAACCCGCGCTATGCTGCGAGGCAGTGAAAATGTTTCGCGGATATAGCCGTCACTGATATTCGGCTTCACGCCGGAAGCTGCTTTGCGCATCTGCCTGCGCAAACCTTCCAATGGTGGCTTTGGCGGAATGGATGTCATAAGCGATTTCCTTTACAGCGCCGCAACGGGGCAAAAGACAAAGCGGACATAAATTATGAGTTACAAAGGGTTACAATCCACAGATGCACCCATCACAACTCTATAGTGCAATTTACAGCAGAATCTCATCCGAAACGAGTCATTTCCGCGCCTGTTATCGCTGTAAAGTATGAACGAAATCTGTCATTTTCCGAAAAGCAGAAAGCTTTCATAAACATAATCCGGTTTATGAAGACTATATAACCTGTTGACAGCTGCTGATATGCTGGCGCTGCGGCTTCGCCCAAAGCTCCCAAAACATAATAAGGAACCAAGCATGCAACGTCCGGATCTTCCAGCTCATCTTCCAGATAATCTTGAAGACAAAAAACAACTGGCACAAAACTGGTTCGAAGAATTACGTGACCGTATCTGCTCCCTGTTTGAAACCCTTGAAGACGAACTGACAGGCCCGCTCAGCGACCGTGAAGCCGGCCGCTTTGTCCGCACCCCTTGGGCAAAAGACGAAGGCCGTGGTGGTGGCGGTGTTATGTCGATGATGCATGGCCGCGTTTTTGAAAAAGTCGGTGTGCATGTCTCCACAGTCTATGGCGAGTTTTCGCCGGAGTTCCGCGCCCAGATTCCGGGTGCCGATGAAGATCCGCGCTATTGGGCGAGCGGTCTCTCGCTGATTGCCCATCCGCAGAACCCGAATGTACCGGCAGTGCATATGAATACACGTATGGTTGTGACGACACGCCAGTGGTTCGGCGGTGGCGCCGATCTGACCCCTGTGCTTGACCGTCGTCGCACGCAGGAAGACACCGACAGCCAGGCTTTTCATAAGGCGCTGAATTTCGTCTGCAACAAACATGCAGGCATTGCCGATTACGACCGCATGAAACAATGGTGCGATGAATATTTCTATCTGCCGCATCGTCAGGAACCGCGCGGTATTGGCGGCATCTTCTATGACTGGCTGCATTCAAGCGATGAACAGGGCGGCTGGAATGCAGACTTTGCATTTACCCGCGATGTCGGCCGCTGCTTTGCTGTCGTCTATCCGCATATTGTGCGCCAGAACTTCAACCAGCCATGGACAGACGCTGACCGCGAGGAACAGCTGATCCGTCGCGGCCGCTATGTAGAATTCAACCTGCTGCATGACCGTGGCACGATCTTCGGTCTCAAGACCGGCGGTAATATCGCCTCGATCCTGTCTTCCATGCCGCCAGTAGTGAAATGGCCTTAATATAAAATCAGAACGGGGGCATCAGCCCCCGTTTTTTTTATGAGAGCGCCGTTCTTTATTGATCAAAATTTTTCAGGAACTGCCCGCGGATCAGTAGCCCAGGGCTGGTCTTTAATGCCTTGTCAAAGACCTGCATATTGGCAAAAACCAATTGACGACCATCCTTTTCCGCCCAGCCAACAAACCAGCCTAAGCGCTGCTCCCCTGCAAATTTGCCATTTGCATCACGCAACCGCGCAGCGCCGGTTTTGCCGGTAACTTTCCAGCCCTTTTCAGATGTAAAAACCGTCATGGCAGCTTTGGCTTTCTGTTGTGCCTGCTTGGAAACCGGCAAAGTCTCATGCACGAGCTTATTCAGAAATTGTACCTGCTCGTCCGGTGAAATCTCCAGTGAAGAGCCGATCCATGAACCTGTCAGCCCGTCTTGTTTTCCGGCTCTGCCCGAAACATCCTTATTCCCGTAATCAAGCGCTGCAACAGCTTCGGAAAACTGCTTCTGTCCCAACTGTTTTGTGATCTCACGCGAATACCAGACAACCGACTGCTCCAGCCACCGTGCCGGATCAACGGCAATCCGGTCACGTTCCGGCGCTTCCATTTCAGGCTTCCACTGCCAGACCGGATCATGCTCCGAGCGGAGGATATTTTTGTCATAACCAATCACAGCAAGCGGCACTTTAAACGTCGATGCCGGTGTAAAGCGTTTGTCGCAAACACCTTTACGGGAAAGGATTTTCTGCGTTGCGGCATCCATAACCACAGCACATTCCGTTACAATCCCCTTCTCTCCGGCCTGAGCCTGAAAACTTGTGCTGCCTGTCAGCGCAAAAGCCAACAATGCCGCTGAACGCATTTTTTTATCCATGATACGCAACTCCGGAATTCTGAAAATATTTAAATCACCTCAGATGAATCATGACCTGCAGAAATCGCATTAATCATCTGAACCGGCAGCTAAAAACAAAAACGGGGCGGAATTTCCGCCCCGATATGTCAGGATAATGTTGCTAACAAATTTTCTTTACTGAGCTCAAATCCGGAAGCCAGCCATGTCGCCTCCAATGCTTTGAGCTGTTTGCCAAGTTCTGGGCCTTTTTCAAAACCCAGCTTCATCAGATCAGCTCCGCTGACCGGAAATACCGGCATGTCAGTCTGCACTGCCACATCCAGCAAACGGCTGTACTGACCTGCGCGGATCATCGCCTGATTATCATTTTCGGCCTCTGCACGCGCGGCAACCAGCGCCAGCTTAATCCGGTCAATCAAAGCCTCCCGTGAGCCGCTATAGATCAGCTTAATCAAACCTGTCTCCGACAGTTCCGGCTTAGGCAGATCAGCCAGCGCCCAGCTTTCCAGACGGGCTTTATCGGCATTGGACAGGCGCAGTCTCTTGCCAAGCTCTGCCATGCGCGCTGCATCCGGCGGCACAATCGCCTGCAAGCGCAACAAAGCATCCGGCTTCCATTCGAGATCACGCTCAGAGCGCACCAGCGCATGAATAGCATCAATGCCCCATTTCTCACTCTCCGGCAAAATCTGGGTCAGCACACCGGACTGGCGCATCCATAGCAATGCGCGTGACGGATCGGGGGCAGAAAGCAGCTTCTTTAACTCCGACCACACCCGTTCAGCCGACAAGGTTTGCAAATGGCTTTTCAGCTTGGCACAGGCTTTCAGTCCCGCCGCATCCGGCCGTCCTGAGCCATACCACGCGAAGAAACGGAAGAAGCGCAGAATACGCAGATAATCTTCCGTAATCCGTGTCTCCGCATCACCGATAAAACGCAACTCGTGCTTTTCAATATCTGCAAGCCCGCCGACATGATCCACCACTTCACCATTGGCACGGACATAAAGCGCATTAACGGTAAAGTCCCGCCGCTCGGCATCAACCTGCCAGTCGCGGCCAAAAGCGACTGTGGCCTGCCGTCCGTGTGTTTCCACATCGGCGCGCAAAGTTGTCACCTCATAGGGCACACCATGGGCAACAACAGTCACTGTGCCATGGTCAATGCCGGTCGGCACGACTTTAAAACCGCATTTTTCGGCACGCGCTTTGGTCTCTTCCGGCAGGGTTGTGGAGGCAATATCAATATCGCCCACCGGTTCGCCCAGAAGCGTATTGCGCACGGCACCGCCAACCACCCGCGCTTCTTCACCATCTTCAGCCAGTGCTGCCAGCAATTGCTGCAAAGACGGCACGGCAAGCCACTCCGCACGATCTGCAATATTCAGCACAGTTGTCGTCTGTTCACTCACGCATAAAGCCTTTCATAGAGGCTGCGGATAATCCCCGCTGTTGCGCCCCAGATATTCCGATTCTGATAATGGATGGCATAGAAAAACCGCTCATGCCCCGCAAATATCCGGCTCTCGCGCTGATGCTCACGCGGGTCCATCAGAAAATGCAGCGGCACTTCAAAAATATCCGCCACCTCGTCGGGATTGGCATGGAGTTCAAATGGTGTCCGTATCACCGCCAGCACCGGCGTAATCGTATAGCCGCTGCCGGTCATATATTGCGGCAAACGGCCAAGCGTCTGCGTATGCCTTGCATCCAGCCCGATTTCCTCATGGGCTTCACGCAGAGCCGCATGTTCAGGGCTGAGATCCTCAGCATCAATCTTGCCACCGGGAAAAGCCACCTGACCGGAATGGCTGCGCATCTGCGCATTGCGCGTGGTCAGCAGCACACTGGCATGGTCACCGTGATCCACCACAGGGATCAGCACCGCCGCCGGTTTGAGTTTAATTTTCAGCCGTGGATCAGCTCCCGCCATCACATGAGAGGCAGTCCATTGTGGATTGAGCGCATGATCGCCGGACAAAGGCAGGCCGCCTGAATCAAATTCATCAGCAACCGTCATAAAACTTTGTTTTTGTTCAACTCTCCGCATCAGATCCTGTGCGGTAAAACCTGTATCAGTCATCAAGTTTTTCATTGTATCACTGTAAATTCTCAGCAGCCATCACCGGAAATATCCGGCCATTGGAGCGCAGGGCAAACATCAGCTTTCCCTCGATCATCAGTTCTTCTCCGAGTGCTGCCAGATCATACATAACTGCGCGGCTGACCAGCGCCTCCAGACGCCCTCTCACCAATATATAAGGTTTGAAACCGCCGGTTTCACTATCCGTTACAAAACGCAGCGGATGCTGCTCTCCCGCCTCAACCACATCGCCGACATTGGTGCGGAAGGTGAGAACCTGCGCCTCCCTCTCGCCGGAAACATGCATTTCCACGGCATTGAAATGCGCATCCTCCACACGGATGGCGATTTTTTCCACCGGTGTTACCAGATAGGTTTTACCGTCGGCATCCTTGCGCAACACGGTTGAGAACAGGCGCACCAATGCAGGGCGGCCGATCGGCGTACCCATATAGAACCATGTGCCATCGGCTTTGATTTCCATATCCAGCTCGCCGCAAAAATCCGGCTCCCAGCGTTCCACCGGTGGCAGACCTTTGCCTTCTTTTCCCTCAGGCAATTGACTGGCGGCACGGCGCATCAACGCATCAAGCCCGCTTGCAGAGCTCGTGGCAGAACTGGTGACAGAACCGGCATCAACATCAGCAGTTTCTTTATTTTTCGACATATTACCGCTGTTCATTTCAGTTTCCTGTTAAGACCTGTGCCTGACAGTCCGGTGCATTCCGGTTAATGCGAACTGTGCCATTTACGCTCCCGTCAGCATGACATAGTCTTGCCCGATGATTCAAGTAAACCAGATAAAGCATCTGATCTGGAATAAAGAGGACATCATGAATTTTACCGCTGCGTCGAAAATTGATCCTGATGCCGTGATACGGGCTGCCGATCAGGCTGCCAGTGACATTAATCTGATCCGTCAGCAAATCGGACAGGTTATTTACGGTCAGGAGCAAGCGGTTGAAAATACGCTGGTCGCATTGCTGGCCGGTGGCCATGCCCTGCTCGTCGGTGTACCGGGACTTGCCAAAACCCGTCTGGTGGAAACGCTGGGTACTGTTCTCGGCCTTGATGAAAAGCGCATCCAGTTTACGCCTGATCTGATGCCGTCCGATATTATCGGTTCTGAAGTCATGGATCAGGACAGCGACGGACGCCGTTCTTTCCGTTATATTAAAGGGCCGGTTTTCGCCCAGCTGCTGATGGCCGATGAGATCAACCGTGCATCGCCGCGCACGCAGTCTGCTTTGTTGCAGGCGATGCAGGAATATCATGTCAGCGTTGCCGGTCAGCGCCATGATCTGCCAAGCCCGTTCCATGTGCTGGCGACCCAGAACCCGCTTGAACAGGAAGGCACCTATCCGCTGCCGGAAGCTCAGCTCGACCGTTTTCTGATGCAGATCGATCTGGATTATCCGGATATTGATGCGGAACGTGCCGTGTTACTCAACACCACCGGCACAATGCAGGCACGACCAGCCAAAGTGATTGAAGCCACGCGCCTGCAGGAAATCCAGCAGCTGATCCGTCAGATGCCGGTGCCGGAAACTGTGCTTGAAGCTATTCTGAAACTGGTTCGCTCAGCCCGTCCTGATGCGGATAATGACCATGCGAAAAACCATATCAGCTGGGGTCCCGGCCCGCGTGCCGGTCAGGCACTGATGCTCTGCACCCGCGCCCGCGCGCTCTATGAAGGACGCCTTGCTCCGTCTGTTGATGATGTGAAAGCCTTGGCAGAACCGGTTCTCCAGCATCGTATGGCTCTCAATTTTGCCGCCCGCGCCGATGGTGTGGGCGTGCGTGATGTGATTGCCAAACTGACACAGGCGCTCAACTGATGACAGCAACCGGTGCCATAACCCGTTCTGAACAGGCCGTTGACCTGCTGGCGCCATCGCGCAGGCAGGCAGCACTGATGCCTGATCTGATTACGCAGGCACGCCATATTGCCGGCTCTGTCA
The DNA here is from genome assembly GCF_041929865.1 of Pseudochrobactrum lubricantis. Lineage (NCBI taxonomy): Bacteria > Pseudomonadati > Pseudomonadota > Alphaproteobacteria > Hyphomicrobiales > Brucellaceae > Pseudochrobactrum > Pseudochrobactrum lubricantis. The sequence goes on along the minus strand of NZ_JBHEEE010000002.1, from coordinate 122,243 downwards.
TCAATGGCTGGCATGGCAGGCGCAAACGCGGCACCGGCGATAATTTCTGGCAGTTCCGCCCTTATGCGCAGGGCGATATGCTCTCGCGCATTGACTGGCGGCGTTCAGCCCGCGACGACCATACCTATATGCGTGACCGTGAATGGGAAACGGCGCATACAATCTGGCTGTGGTGCGACCCGTCGCCGTCTATGCTGTATCAGTCCCGTTTCAGTCCGGTTTCCAAACAGCATCGCGCATTGGTGCTGACACTGGCGCTCGCCGAACTGTTCAGCCGCTCCGGTGAACGTATTGCCTATCCTGATGTGCTGCCGCCATTGCTCGCCCGCAATGGTGCAGAGCGTTTGGCAACAGCCTTGTTGCAAACCGGTACTTTAGCAGCACAACCTGATCTTCAGCCATTGCAGCGTTTTAATGAACTGGTGCTCATCAGCGATTTTCTGCAGCCTGCCGATATACTCAGCGCGAAGCTTGATCAGATTGCCAGACGCGGTATCCGTGCGCATCTCATCGCCGTTGCCGATCCTGCAGAGGCGGATTTTCCGTTTTCCGGCCGCACAGAATTCAGAGACCCTGTGTCCGGTCAAATTCTTGTCGCCGGTCGTGCGCAGAATTATGCGGAAGATTATCGCAGGCTTTATCAGGCACAGCGCGAATTTCTGCGTGAAACCTGCACCCGTTTTGGCTGGAGTTTTATCACCAGCACCACAGATAAACCTGCAGCACAGGCTCTGACCACACTCCATGGCTTTCTCGGACATCATTCTTCCACCGGCGGAGGCGCCGCGTAAATGCCGCTGATTTTTACTGCCCCGTGGCTGCTTGCCGGTCTACTCACTCTGCCCGTTATCTGGTGGCTGCTGCGTGCAACGCCGCCGAAACCGGCACAGGAACCGTTTCCGCCACTGGCCATTCTGGCAAAAATTGCCCGTCACGATCAGGAAGCCAGCAAAAGCCCGTGGTGGCTGACGCTGCTGCGTCTGGTTCTGGCCGCTCTGGTGATCTTCGCCGTTGCAGGGCCTGTATGGAAACCACAGCCGATCACTTTCACCGGCGCGCAGCCGGTTGTCATCATGATCGACAATGGCTGGGCTTCAGCCCCGCAATGGGCAGCCTATGAAAATCAGGCGCAATGGCTGATCTCCAATGCAGAGAAAAATGATGCTCCGGTCTATCTGATTGCCACTGCCGATCCGCAAAACACAGCAAGCGGGCCTTTCACCGCTGCGCAGGCACTGGAACGCTTGCAGGCACTGGAGCCTCGCGCTGTTCCGGTTGAACGTCTGGCTGCCGCTGAACGTCTTGGCACTGCTCTGAACAATACACCGGAAAGCCGTATTTTTTATCTGAATGACGGACTGGAGACTGCGCAGGATCAGCAAGCCTTTACGGCTCTCGACAAGCTGAAAGCCACAACTATTCAGCTGATTATGCCGGACAGTCAGCAGCTTTTTGCCGTTCAGGGCGTAGCCAATCAGCAAAACGCATTGGTGATTGATCTGTTGCGCCCGTCCAGTGATGTGCAGGCAGCCAAAGTTCAGCTCAGCGCCTATGATAATCAGGGGCGTGTGCTGGCGCAAACACAGGCGGATTTTGCCGACAAAGAAATCAAGGCCGTGGCGCAAATGACCATTCCGGTTGAGTTGCGCAATGATATTGCCATGGTGCGGGCAGATCAGATGCGCCATGCCGCAGCCACATGGCTGCTGGATGAAAATAACCGCCGCCGCCGTGTCGGCCTGCTGGATGCAAGCAATGCCGACAAGGCGCATTCGCTGTTATCGCCATTACATTATATTTCCTCGGCGCTGGCACCTTTTGCTGACCTTATCAACGCCAATGACCGCGACCTGAGCCAGTCAGTTGACCGTCTGCTGGAGCAGAAACCCTCCGTCATTGTTTTGTCGGATATCGGCAGACTGCCGGAAAGCACAGCGGCGAAACTGATGCAATGGGTTGAAAATGGCGGCACATTGTTGCGTTTTGCCGGTCCGCGTCTGGCGGCAGCACAAAGCGATACGGACACCAAGCGCGATCCGCTGCTGCCGGTACAGTTGCGCAGCGGCCAGCGCAATCTTGGCGGCACTTTGTCATGGTCAACGCCGCAGCCCGTTGCACCTGCACCGGAAAACAGCCCGTTCCGCAATATTCAGCTGCCCGATGATGTCACAGTGTTGCGACAGGTTCTGGCAGAGCCGTCACCGGATTTGATGCAAAAAAGCTGGCTCAATCTTGCCGATGGCACACCGCTGATTACCGGTGAAAACCGCGGCGCGGGGCGCTTGGTTCTGTTTCATATCGCGCCGGATATCGGCTGGTCTAATCTGCCACTCTCAGGCGGATTTGTTGATCTTCTGCGCAGGCTTACCGAAACATCCGGCGCACAGGCTGCCAATGCAGCCGGTGAGCAAACAGTGACACTGCCTGCCTATCGCCTGCTGGATGCCGCAGGTAATCTGACAGGCCAGCCCGCAGCTGCGCAGCCGCTGGTGATTGAAAAAGGCAAAACACCGGAAGCATCCCTGCTTAATCCGCCCGGACTTTACGGCACAGAACAGGCTTATAAAGCACTGAACCTGATGAAGAGTGACACAGTTCTGAACCCGCTTACCAAACCGGAAATGACGACCAATCTTGTAATGGTGCCGGCCACCAAGGCACAGACCGTTAATCTGCAAGGCCCGCTCTTTGCGCTGGCCGCAATATTGCTGGCGCTAGATGGTTTGCTGATGCTGTGGATCGGCGGCACTTTCTCGCGGAACAGATCGCGTAATTTCACCGGCAAAGCGTCCGGCACCGTGAAATCCCTGCTTTTCTTGTTCGCTTTATCCGCAAGTCTGACAGCTATGCCCTTCATAGTGCAGCCGGTTCTGGCACAGGAAAAACAGGTCAGAGACGATAGCAAGCCCGACGATCAGGCAAAAATTGACGTGCTGGATGTCACACATCTGGCTTATGTGATTACCGGCGACAAAGCGACAGATGATGTGAGCCGTGTCGGGCTTAGCGGTCTCAATCAGTTTGTTGCAGATAAAACCTCACTGGAACCCGGTGCACCGGTCGGTATTAATCCGGAAAAAGATGAACTCGCTTTCTATCCGATGATCTATTGGCCTGTTGATGAGAAAGCACCTTTTCCGAGTGAAAAAGCGCTGCAGCGCATTGATGCCTATATGCAGCAGGGTGGCACGGTAATTTTTGACACCCGCGATCAACTCTCCGGCGACACAAGCGGGTTGAATGGCACCAGCCCTGCCACGCAGCGGCTGCGTGATATGCTGGATGCAATGAATGTCCCGCCTCTTGCACCCGTTGCCGATAATCATGTGCTGAGCAAAACTTTCTTTCTGATGCCGGATTTTCCCGGACGCTACCGCGGCAGCCCGCTTTGGGCGGAAGCCCCTGCCGATAATCCGGATGCCGCTGACCAGCCCGCCGACAGGCCTGTGCGCAATGGTGATGGTGTGAGCCCGATCCTCATTACCGCCAATGATCTGGCCGGTGCATGGGCGATGGATGAAAACTGGCAACCGCTATATCCGACCGTGCCGAATGATCCGATGCAGCGCATCTATGCACTGCGTGGCGGTGTGAATATGGTTATGTATGTGCTGACCGGTAATTACAAAGCAGATCAGGTGCATGTGCCTGCTTTGCTCGAACGGCTGGGGAACTGATAATGAGCCTGTTTTCCCTGCATTTCGCACCCCTGCTCTCACCGCTTTGGCTCGGACTTTGTCTGGCTCCGCTGGCTCTCATTACTCTGGCTGGCTTGTTCTTACGCAAACGCGGCAGCTGGTTGCGTTTTGGCGGTTTTGCAGCGCTTGCTCTGGCTTTGTTTAATCCGGAGATCACACGTGAGCAGCACGAGCAGCTCAAAACCATTGTCGGCATTGTGGTTGACCGCAGCGCCAGCCAGTCTCAGGGCAACCGCACACAGGATACGGATGCTGCGCTTGAAGCGCTGAAACAAAAGCTCGGCGCACAATCCGATATTGAAACGCGGATTATCGAAGCCGGTTCCGGTACTGAAAACCGCGACAATACCCGATTGTTCACAGCCCTGAATGAAGGCCTGCGCGACGTGCCGCCGTCACGCATCGGCGGTGCGGTTATGATTACCGATGGTCAGGTGCATGATGTGCCTGCCAAAGCAGACGAGCTGAATTTCAAAGCCCCGCTTCATGCGCTGATTACCGGCACCGGCGATGAATTCGACCGCAGTATCCGCTTCATCCGCGTGCCGCGCTTCGGCCTCAGCGGCAAGCCGCAGGAGCTGGTTTTCCGGGTGGAAGATGCCGGAAAAATTCCGGTGGATGCATCACAGTCCAGCGTCACCATCCGTATCAATGGCGAACTGGTCGCCACAGTTCCGGCATCCATAGGTCAGGATGTCAAAACCGAGATCACCCTGCCTCATGCCGGTCGCAATATTGTGGAAATCGCCACAGAACCGTTGAGTGGTGAAGTCACCACCGCCAATAATCAGGCCGTTGCACTGATTGATGCAATCCGCGAAAATCTTCGTGTGCTGCTGGTATCCGGTGAACCGAATAATGGCGAACGCACATGGCGTAACCTGCTAAAATCCGACACCTCTGTCGATCTCGTGCATTTCACCATTCTGCGTCCGCCGGAAAAGCAGGATGACACGCCGATCAATGAATTATCGCTGATTGTCTTTCCGACACGCGAATTATTCGTCGATAAGGTGGAAGATTTCGATCTGATTATTTTCGACCGCTATCAGCACCGAAATGTGCTGCCGCTGCTCTATTATGATTATATCGCCCAATATGTGCAAAATGGCGGCGCCCTGCTGATCGCCGCAGGCCCTGAATATGCAGACAGTATGTCGATTGCACGCACCCCGCTGCTCAGCGTTTTGCCTGCATTGCCAACCGGTGATGTCACGGAAAAAGGCTTCTATCCGCGTCTGACTGAAGCCGGTAAGCGCCATCCTGTCACACGCGGGCTGGAAGGCAGTGAACAGGAACCGCCGCAATGGGGACGCTGGTTCCGCTCGATTGATATTGCCACACCGCAGGGCGAAACCGTCATGCAGGGGCCTGACAACAAGCCGCTGATGGTGCTCGGCCATCAGGGTAAAGGCCGTGTCGGTATGTTGCTGTCCGATCAGGGCTGGCTCTGGGCGCGTGATTTTGAAGGCGGCGGGCCTTATGCATCGCTCTATCGCCGCATGGCACACTGGCTGATGCAGGAACCGGAGCTGGAAGAAGAAGCGCTGACGGCCAAAGGCACTGCCGATCGTCTGGAGATTACCCGCCAGACCATGAGCGACAAGGCCGCTCCGGCCAAAGTCACCACGCCATCCGGCAAAATCATTGAAGTGCCGCTGACGCAATCCGTTGCCGGACAGTTCACAGCGCAATTACCGGCCGATGAACAGGGACTGTATAAGATTGAGAACGGCGATTATTCCGTGCTTGCCCATGTCGGCAATGTGGACACGCCGGAACTGCGCGACAGTATTTCTACAACACAAAAATTGCTACCTGTGGCACAGGCCAGCGGCGGCAATGTTCTGCGCCTGAAAGAAACGGCTGAACAGGCTGCAATCTCCGTGCCGGATGTTTCGCTGATGAACCCGTCGCAAAAACAAAGCCCTGCCACTCTTCTGGGGCTGCGGCCTACTCAGGATACAAGTCTGGTGGCAGTGCATCGCATTCCGCTTTTCACCAGCCTGCTGGCTTTAGCCGCACTGCTGCTTATTCTCGGCGGCACATGGTATCGTGAAGGGCGTTAGAGCATTTCACAGTCAAGTTGAATCAACTTGACGGCAGTGATAATGCGACCGCTCAAGAATCCAGAGCGTATCCCGAAAAGTGTGAAGCGCCTACGCAGGGAAATCAGTTCACTGGACTGATTTCTCGTCCTGCTTCGATCGGAAAAGATACGCGGCAAATAAGGAAATGAAGCGGTTTCAGATCACTGAAACCGCTTTTTACATCAAAGCTGGTTGAGATGCTTAACCTGCCCCGCCAGCTCATTGAGCGCAGGGCCTGACAGAGTTTCAGCTCCCGGCAGAATACAGGCAAGCAGCCGCTCCGGATTAACCGGTGCCGGCATAATCACCTTATTGGCATCCACTTTCACAAAGCCGAAAGCATTATAATAAGGTGCGTCGCCGACAAGCAGGCTCAGCCTGTGCCCTGCTTTTGCTGAGGCTTCCATCGACTGGTTCATCAATATCCGGCCAATGCCGAGGCTTTTCCAGCCATCCCGCACGACCAGCGGCCCCAGCAGCAACGCAGGTGTGGTGCCGATAGCAATCGGTGTCATTCTGATGGAGCCGATCAGTCTGCCGCCATGAAGAGCCACAAAAGACAAATCGCGGTCATGCGCCCCGCCCTCGCGGATACGCGCGGCTGCACGGACAAATCTGCCCGGACCAAAAGCTAGCGCATTGATTTCTTCGATTTCCGCATCGTGGGCGCAGGTTTCCTGCGTGTAAGTCAGTTCAGACTGCAACATGGCACTTCACTATTTCAGAGATTTAGACTTCAGAATTATCGCGTGATTTGTCGCCGCTATGGGGCATAAAAACGCAAACAGGTATCCACCGGTGCCGCGCACCGTTTACAATTTCATCGTCGGATGAACTGCAGACCTGTCAATTCCGTTCTCCTGAAAGGTGAATAGCCGCAAACTGATGCGGTGTGTTTGCTTAACATCATTTTTTTTGATCGTAAAGAGCCGTGCCGGAAAACAGTCCAAACAAAACATCGTCCTGTTTTCAGGACAGCGTGTTTCGTAAAAACAGCCAGATCAGGCGAGACTTTCCCGCATTATGTATTACATTAAGGATCAGAATTCTCTGCCGCTGCCGTTGAGTTATCCGGATTAACGCGGCCAATATAAGGAATATTCTTATGGGTCTCTTAGTTGACGGCAAATGGCACGACCAATGGTATGATACGAAAGCCACAGACGGCCGCTTTGTCCGCTCCGCTTCGCAATTCCGCAACTGGATCACAGCAGATGGCAGCGCAGGCCCCAGCGGCACCGGCGGTTTCAAAGCTGAAGCCGGACGCTATCACCTCTATGTATCGCTGGCCTGTCCGTGGGCGCATCGCACACTGATTTTCCGCGCGCTGAAGAAACTGGAAAATGTCATCAGCGTCTCTGTCGTTGACTATCTGATGGCGGAAGAAGGCTGGACGCTGACCGGCAAAGACGGCGCAACGCCGGATCATCTCTATGGTGCCAAACGCCTCTATGAAATCTATACCCGTGCCGACCCGAACTATTCCGGCCGCGTGACTGTTCCGGTTCTCTGGGACAAACAGCAACAGACCATTGTCTCCAATGAATCCGCTGAAATTATCCGTATGCTCAACACTGCTTTCAATGAATTCGGTGACGCGTCGCTTGATTTCTATCCGGAAGATCTCCGCGCAGAAATTGATGCAATGAATGAGTTCGTCTATCCGAACATCAATAACGGCGTTTACCGAGCAGGCTTTGCCACCTCTCAGGATGCCTATGAGGAAGCCTATAGCAATGTGTTTGATGCTTTGGACAGGATCGAGACCATTCTCGGCAAACAACGCTATCTCACCGGCTCCCGTCTGACTGAAGCGGACTGGCGCCTGTTCACCACACTGATCCGTTTTGATCCGGTCTATGTCGGTCACTTCAAATGTAACAAAGCACGGATTGCCGACTATCCGAATATCTCAAATTATGTGCGTGAGCTTTATCAGGTGCCGGGCGTTGCCGGTACGGTGAATTTCACACATATCAAAAACCACTATTATATGAGCCATAAAACAATCAATCCGACCGGTGTTGTCCCCCTCGGCCCGCAGCTTGATTATGATGCACCGCATGACCGTGCCCGTTTCAGCTAAGCTCGCATATTAAGTGACAGTTTTATCACACCGCATAGCGAACATCCCGCTATGCGGTGTTTTATTATCTGCAATTGATTTCAATCAATGGAAAGCCGCCTGCCCGCTGTCAGTTTGCCTTCATTCTCAGACTTTAAGGAAAACTGACATGGCTATCCTCCCGGCAAATCGTCATATATGTGCTCTTCTTGCTGCAACTGCTCTCACCGCAATCGCTATGCAGCCTGCACTGGCCGCAGATGCGGTTATCGCACCGGTTGAACCGCAGGTATCGGAACCGCTTGCCGTGGCGCTCAGCCCGTGGCAGGTTCGTGTGCGTGCGCTTGGCGTCATCACAGAAAACAAAGGCCATGTGAATGAAGTTCCGGGTTCCGGCCTGAAATATTCCAACACAGTGGTCCCGGAACTCGATATTTCCTACTACTTCACCAATAATATTGCAGCTGAACTGATCCTCGGTACGACCTATGCCAATGTTGACGGTAAAGGCGCGATCGACGGTCTGGATGTCGGTAAAGTCTGGCTGTTGCCACCAACTCTGACCCTGCAATATCACTTCACTGATTTCGGCGCATTCAAGCCATATGTCGGTGCCGGTGTGAATTACAGCATCTTCTACAACCAGAAATCTCATGATGCCGATTATCTGAAAGTTAAAAACACTTTCGGCGGCGCATTACAGGTTGGTTTCGATTATATGATCGACGATCATTGGGGCTTCAACTTCGACGTGAAGAAACTCTATCTGCGTCCTGATTTTGATGTAACCGTTGGCGGCGCACAGATGAGCGGTAAAGCCAAACTTGACCCATGGCTGATCGGTACCGGTATCACCTACCGCTTCTGATATGTGTCATTAAAAAGCCCGCTGAAAAGCGGGCTTTTTTTTGTAATGCGATTTTCTATTCCTCACCGATCAGATCACCCCAGTCAGCGCGTCGCGCCTGTCCGAACAGGTCTTTGTCCCGCTTGGTAATCAGATGTTCTGCAACCTGTCCGTCAGTGCTGCATAATTTAGCAATAACTTTCCCGCCGCCGGTTTTCGGCTGCATCAGCACCCGCTGGCCTGAAAGGGATACCGGTTGACGGCTGACAGCCAGATAGCTGAATTTTTCATCTTCCCAAGGCACATCAGCCTCTTTGGTCAGGCGGTGGATTTTGGAACGCGCCACGCGGCGGGAGAAATGACACCAGTCCGGTGTCTGCACAGCGCAAGCCTGACTATGGGTGCAAGGCGCTGCGATATGCGCGCCCAAAGCCTGCAATTGTGCTCTGGCATCGAGAATGCGCTGCCAACCGGCCGGTGTTCCGGGTTCCACAATCACAAACATACCTTCCGTCAGGTTCCATAATTGCGCAATCAACTGTTGCCGTGCAGGTTCATTCAGTTCATCCAGCACATAGGCCAGTGTCACAAGTTCTGCAGCTTTGGCATCTTTCAGCCCCGTTGTCACATCGGCGGCACGCCATTGCACATCGGCCACCGGCGCATGAGCAGAAAGCTTCTCGCCTACAGCACGGATTGCATTACTGCCTTCCAGAAGAAGCGATGTTTCAATCTCCGTCCAGACGGCAGATGCCGCCCATAATGCTGTTCCGGGTCCTGCACCAATATCCAGATGACTGCGCGGGGCAAAGTCTGGGATGATATCAGCCGCATGTTGCAAAGCAGAGGTCACAGCGGCAAAAGTCGCAGGCAAACGCGCAGCCAGATAGGCATGTGCGGCCAGTTCGTCGGATAGATGCCATTTGCCATCGCGCGTCTCGGCACGGTAACGACGGCTGAGGATGCCGGAAGCCCGCTGCAGATCCGCCAGCGCCACACCCTGCAACTGCGCATCCACAGCCTGTCTCAATGCCGCCGGTAATTCCATAATTCTATCTCACGTAAAAAAACTCTGCCGCGCTTTAACACGCGGCAGAGTGATTTAAAACATATCTGCTCTGATAATCAGCGTTCCAGAACCTGACGGATATCCACCAGATTGGAGCGTACGCGCAGAATGTGGAAACCCATTGTCGTCAGATGGGACGGAGTGAACCATGCATCCTGACGACCATTGGAAACGATGGTTGGCTGCATATCCAGTGCCGAGCGCAATTGCTGTTCCATTGTATCCCACAAACCATCGAGATGTTTCTCAGCCAACACAGCTTTAAAGTCAGAATGCGTTGCGCGGATCAGCCCGTAATAAGCGTAGAGCTGACCATAGGCGAACCAGAACCGGTCATCGGCACGGGTATCAAACCAGCCCGCATGATAATTATCAGAGCGGTCTTTCAGAATGGCAGATGTCGAGCCGAGATCGCTGGCAATACGATCCACATACTGGATCAGATTGTCTGCGCGGGCATCGAAAGTTGCCTCGCATTTTTCAAGACGCGCATTGAAGGCACGCAGCTCTTTAATGGCGGAACGGTAATAGCTCGGTGTCGGCGTTTTCGGACCAAACGGGCTTAAGCCGAAATACCATGTATCTTCACGGAACTGCATATTACCGCGGGCTTTTTGCAGATCATTATCAATCTGCGAGGTACCGCGCAGGCGGCCGAGAGAATCTACCAGTTCAATCGTTGTGCGGCGTACAGCCGAATGCACGCCGCGCTGGAACGAGGCTTTATTATCCAGAAACGGTGTCCGGTCCCAATCCAGCCCGAAGAAACCTGTTTTATAGAACAGCATGGAAGAGACCCATGCATTCTGGTTCACATTGAAATCGGTCAGTTCAGCGGTCACTTCAGCCAGAGCCGATGGTGCACAAACCCGCGCCCCTGCTGGTTGCGATAAAGCCATTTGCGGCGCAGGTTGCTGGCTGGCTGGCTCAGTCGAAGGCGCTGCATTATTTGTCGTGCTATCATTATTCCCAGTGGCACCTTCCGCTGGCAGTGCCGTCGGATCAGCAGGCGATGTGCTTTCTGCCGATGATGGTGATGGGGCTGTCGGCGATGTAAGCGCTTTTGACGGCTCGACAATTTCACCGGGCGTAACAGCACTTTGATAGGCATATTTTGCCGGATAATCCGGATCAAAATTCGTCCAGACCTGTGTCTGCACTACGAAATAACCATACAGGCCCGCCCAACCGATAACGGCTATGGCGATAAGGGTTTTCCACAAGACGCTGAGGCTCTGATAAACGCGCCACAACGCGCCGAAAGGCACTGCGATCAGCCGCACAAGTGCTGTAATCATACGCCCTATAAAAGCAAAGATATTTCCGATGACCGTCACGATCTTGTCCTTTGTGTCAGCTCTTGCCCCACGTCCTGAACAGAACGCAGCCCGAAAGGTATTTTTCCTGTAAACCCTTGCATAGTTTCAAAGAAATACGCAACAGCGCCGGATTTTTTAAACAGCAATCATTCAATCCGGTACAACCTGCTCAGCACGTCTTACCTGAAACAGGCACAAGCGGCACCAGTATGTCCGGCACCGGCGTCTTACAGAGAAACCCGGCGCTTTACAGAGAAACGATGTCATTACGACTTTGATATAAACCGCAACAGCGCAGGTTCAACCGGTGAGTCTGAATTTAATTTTCAGCTTTAGCCTTGAAATTACTGCATATTATTTTTAGCCTGCCTCATTCCGACGTTAATTGTCGTGTTTGCGGATTCCTGGATCACAAAACTGCTTGAAGACTCCGGACTTTGATGCTTGTTTAGATTTGGGACCGGGACATGTCGCGCAAAACAGTGCTGCGGTTTTCTGATCAAACTGCATAAAAACAAACAACAGAGCAGTTTCGGGGAAGCGGAAATGCTCTGCTATAAATAAATATAATCCCGTCGATGGAGAGATTCATGCGTTTTCTGCCAGTGAAACATCTGTACCCTGCCAACCTGTCCTTCGCTAAAAGCCGCAAATCCGTGCTGGCACTCACCTGTGCCGCATTAATGGCGGGCAGTGCCGGCAGTGCATGGGCGGCAGAACCTGAAGCCTGTTCCACAATCCGCTTCTCTGATGTCGGCTGGACAGATATTACCTCGACCACAGCCGTTGCCACAGAAATTCTCAAAGGTCTTGGCTATAAAACAGACATTAAAATTCTGTCTGTGCCGGTGACCTATGCTTCGCTCAGCAAAAAAGATATCGACGTGTTCCTCGGTTTCTGGAACCCGTCCATGGCTGCTGATCTCCAGCCATATCTTGATGACAAGACCGTCATCACCCTGCGCACCAATCTGACCGGCGCGAAATACACATTGGCAGTGCCTGCTTTCGCCTATGATGAAGGTCTGAAAAGCTTTGCCGATATTGCCAAATTCAAAGATCAGCTCGGCAATAAAATTTACGGTATTGAACCGGGCAATGACGGCAACCGCCTGATCCTCGACATGATTTCCAAAGGTGCTTTTGATCTGAAGGGCTTTGAACTGGCGGAGTCTTCCGAACAGGGTATGCTGGCGCAGGTTGCCAAAGATATTAAAGCCAAGAAACCGGTCGTGTTCCTCGGCTGGGAACCGCATCCGATGAATTCCCGTTTTGAAATGCGTTATCTGGAGGGCGGCGACGACTTTTTCGGCCCTAATCTCGGTGGCGCGAAGGTCGAAACCAATGTCTGGAACGGCTATACAGAACAATGCCCGAATGTCGGAAAGTTCCTGACCAATCTTGAATTCACCCTTGAAATGGAAAACCAGATCATGGGTAAAATTCTGGATGATGGTGAAGATCCGGCCAAAGCGGCAACGGCATGGATCAAAGCCAATCCGGATGCGCTGAATGCATGGCTGAAAGACGTTACCACTTTGGACGGCAAAGACGGCCTTGCAGCTGTCAAACAAACTTTCGGTCTCTGACCGCACACAGACAATCTGCTGCCGGTATCACACCGGCAGCAGATTTACCGTACGACTATTCATGGTTTTCACAAACCAAACCCGATTGAAAAATAGACTGACAGGAAAACGGGGACCTGACTTTTGGACTGGCTGACATCACAAAAAATTCCCGTCGGGCGTACAGCGAAGAATGTTGTCACCTGGTTAACTGAAAATCTGAGCTGGCTGTTTGATGGTATTGCCGCCATTATGCAGACATTGATTGACGGCTTACTGGCCGCACTCAAATTTCCGCATCCCTTTATTCTGATTGCCATTTTTGCCGCGATCGCATGGGGGCTGCAAAGAAAAATCTCGACTGTCATTCTGACGATTATCGGATTTTTATTCATCCTCAATCAGGGCTATTGGGATCAGACGCTGGAAACCCTGACGCTGGTTCTGTCGGCCTGTTTCATCTGTATGGCGCTTGGCGTACCATTAGGCATCGCAACGGCACACCGGCCAAAGCTTTATGCGGTGGTGCGCCCGATCCTTGATCTGATGCAGACATTGCCGACCTTTGTTTATCTCATTCCGGCGATTGTGTTTTTTGGCATTGGTATGGTGCCGGGTCTGCTGGCAACAGCCATTTTTGTGCTGCCCGCGCCTGTCCGCCTCACCCATCTCGGTATTTCCTCAACGCCGGAACATTTAAGAGAAGCCGGAGAGGCTTTCGGCGCTTCGCGCCGCCAGTTGCTCTGGAAGATTGAACTGCCCTATGCCATGCCACAAATTCTGGCTGGTCTCACCCAGACCATCATGCTGTCTTTGTCTATGGTGGTGATTGCAGCGCTTGTCGGTGCGAATGGTCTTGGCGTGCCGGTTGTGCGTGCTCTTAACTCGGTCAATACCGCGCTCGGTTTTGAAGCGGGACTGGTGATTGTGGTTGTCGCCATCATCCTCGACCGCATTTTCCGTCCGGGCAGGGAAAAATAATCATGGCCTCTATCAGTCTTCAGAATATCAGTATTGTTTTCGGCAATAAAACGGACAAGGCACTGGATCTTGCCGATCAGGGCTTTACCCGCTCAGAAATTCAGGCAGAAACCGGCCATATTCTCGGCGTGCATAATTGCTCGCTCGATATCCGCGAGGGTGAGCTGCTCGTCCTGATGGGATTGTCCGGCTCCGGAAAATCCACGCTTTTACGCGCGATTAATCGCCTGAACCCGATCAGCCGCGGTTGCGTCACGGTCTATAATCAGGGTGACGAAATCAATGTAACCGCAGCCGGTACTGCACAATTGCGCGCTCTGCGCACCCATGTGGTGTCCATGGTGTTTCAGCAATTCGGTCTGCTGCCATGGCGCACAGTCGAGGACAATGTCGGCTTCGGTCTTGAAATTGCGGGCTTAAGCAAACAGGCACGCAAAGAAGCGGTACAGAACCAGCTGGAACTGGTCGGATTGCAGGATTGGGCTAAGCGCAAGGTCGGTGAATTATCCGGCGGCATGCAGCAGCGTGTCGGTCTTGCCCGTGCCTTTGCAACCGGCGCACCGATCCTGCTGATGGATGAGCCATTCTCCGCGCTTGATCCGTTGATCCGCGCGCGCTTACAGGATGAGTTGCTGCATTTACAGGATCATCTGAAAAAAACCATTGTCTTTGTCAGCCATGATCTGGATGAGGCAATGAAACTCGGTAACCGCATTGCTATCATGGAAGGCGGCCGTATTATTCAATGCGGCAGCGGACAGGATATTTTGCTTAATCCGGCCAATGATTATGTGGCGGATTTTGTGGCCAATATGAACCCTCTGGGTGTGTTGCTCGCCGCTGATATCATGTCCCCGCTTGACCGCAGTGCGCCGCCCCGCCCTTTTGCAGCAACAGCAAAACCGGAAACCGCAATTCAGGATATTATGCAGGCGATGGTGCGCAATAATGGCGATGTCGGTGTTGTGCATAATGGTGCGATTGTCGGCAAAATCTCGGCTGATGATGTTGTGCGCAGCCTCACCCGCCACCGAAGATAATTTAAAACCTGCAAACAAAAACGCCGCGCTGATCTTATCAGCGCGGCGTTTTTGTTATCACTGTAATCGCGGTTTAGGCTGCTGAACGTTTTTTCGCACGTTCAGTCACACGCTGACGAATGCTTTCGATATCCGAACGCGGAGTGGCCCCGAACAGCTTCTTCGTATAGTCATGACGCGGATGATTAAACACCTCGTCACGTGTGCCATATTCAACAACCTCACCGTAATACATCACCATCACCTCATCGGCGATATAGCGTACCACAGACAAATCATGGCTGATGAAAACATAGGTCAGTTCAAACTCTTCCTGCAGATCCGCAAGAAGATTAAGCACCTGCGCCTGCACCGAGAGATCGAGTGCCGAGACCGGCTCATCCAGCACCAGAAGACGCGGGCTGAGCATCAATGCACGGGCAATCGCAATACGCTGACGCTGACCGCCGGAGAACATATGCGGATAGCGATTGAAGTGCTCGCGGCCAAGACCGACCTTGAGCAGCATCTGCATCGCTTTTTCCTGACGCTCTTCCGCTGTCATATTGGTATTCAGCAGCAGAGGTTCCGCCAGCACATCACCGATTTTCTGACGCGGATTGAGCGAGCCATACGGGTTCTGAAACACGATCTGCACACGCTGGCGCATTTCGCGAGTCAGACCATCGGTGGCAATATTCACCGGATGACCGTCAATCAGCAACTCGCCGGATGTCTGCGGGTCAATCAAAGTCAGGATGCGGGCAAGTGTTGACTTGCCGCAACCGCTTTCACCGACAATAGCCAGTGTCTTGCCCTTCTCGACCGAGAAGCTGACATTTTTCACCGCATGCACAGTTTTCGCCTTGGAAAACAAACCGCCGCCAGTGTGATAATCCCGCACAATATTACGGGCTTCAAGAACGATCTCACTCATTGGGCAGCTCCTGACGATGCGGCATTCTGCAAGACAAAATCCGAAACCGTTGGCAGACGGTCACCGGTTGCATTTTCCGGCAGGGCTGAAAGCAGTGCTTTTGTATAAGGGTTCTGCGGATTCTCAAACAATGAGAGCACATCCGCATCTTCCATCTTATGACCTTTATACTGCACGATAACGCGGTCTGCGGTTTCTGCCACAACGCCCATATCATGCGTAATCATAATCAGGCCCATACCGTGCTCTTCCTGCAAACGCATCAAGAGATCAAGGATCTGCTTCTGAATGGTCACATCAAGCGCAGTTGTCGGTTCATCCGCGATCAGCAATTTCGGATTACAGGCAATCGCAATGGCAATCATCACGCGCTGGCACTGACCACCGGACATCTGATGCGGATAGCTGCCCAGCCGCTCAGAGGCATCACGGATGCCCACCAGTTCCAGAAGCTCGATCGCACGGCTACGGCGCTGTGCTTTACCCATATTCAGGTGAAAGCGCAGAACTTCCTCAAGTTGGAAGCCAACGGTAAAGCACGGGTTGAGACTGGCAATCGGCTCCTGAAAAATCATGGAGATTTCACGACCGATAATCGCGCGGCGTTCTTTATCGCTCATATTGAGCAGATCACGGCCGTCAAACAGCATCTTGTCCGCGGTGACTGTAGCAGTCTTCGGCAACAATCCCATCACCGCCAGCATACCAACGGATTTACCCGAACCGGATTCACCAACGATAGCCAGAACCTCACCGGCATCGACAGAAATATCGATGCCGTCTACGGCTTTGAAAGCACCTGTTGACGTATCAAAGGCAACTGTCAGGTTTTTGATTTCTAAAAGAGCCATTATCAGCTCCTCTTCAGTTTTGGATCAAGCGCATCGCGCAGACCGTCGCCAACCAGATTGATCGCGAGAACCGTAATCAGGATAGCAAGACCCGGGAATGTAACAACCCACCATGCACGGGTGATAAATTCACGTGCTTCAGCAAGCATTGTACCCCACTCCGGTGTCGGTGGCTGTGCACCCATACCAAGAAAGCCCAGAGCAGCAGCATCAAGGATCGCATTGGAGAAGGACAAAGTGCCCTGTACGATCAGCGGTGCCATGCAATTCGGCAGAATGGTCTTGAACATCAGACGCAGACGGCTGGCACCGGCTAAGCGGGCAGCAATCACATATTCACGGTTCTTTTCCGCCATCACGGCTGCACGGGTTAGACGTGCAAAATGCGGCTGCAAAACAAGCGCGATAGCGATCATCGCATTCATCAGACCAGGTCCGAGAATTGCCACAAGAACCAGCGCCAGAATAAGCGAAGGGAAGGACAGGATGATGTCCATCACGCGCATGATGATTGTATCAACCACGCCGCCAAAGAAACCGGCGATCAGACCAACGGTCACACCGGAAACCAGCGACAGAACAACAACCACAAGACCGATAAACAGCGAATATTGCGAGCCGTAAATCAGACGGGACAGAACATCGCGGCCAACCGCATCTGTACCGAGCAGAAATGCGGCTTTACCGCCCTCTTGCCAGACCGGAGGGGTCAGCAATGCGTCACGATATTGCTGTGTCGCATCATGGGGAGCCAGCAAAGGTGCAAAAACAGCCACCAGAACCAGCGCTACGAAAACGATCAGGCCAAGAACCGCACCGCGGTTCACGCTGAAATAATACCAGAAATCGGCAAGCTGGCGTCGCAAAGACACATCAACTGACTTTTCCATTGGTACAGTAGAATTACTCATTGGAAGCCTCACTTATGCCGGATGCGCGGGTTGATTAAGCCATAAAGCAAATCAACAGCCAGATTAACGACCATCACAAGGATGGCGATCAGAAGCAAACCGCCCTGAACAGATGGATAGTCACGACGGAAAATACTGTCGATCATCCATTTACCGATCCCCGGCCAGGAGAAAATAGTTTCAGTCAGAATAGCACCGCCAAGCAAAACGCCGACCTGCAAACCGATTGTGGTAATAACCGGAATAAGCGCATTGCGCAGAGCATGCAGCCCGATAACACGACGCTGGCCAAGGCCTTTTGCGCGCGCTGTACGGACATAATCCTCACCCAAGACTTCAAGCATAGCCGAGCGGGTCTGACGTGCAATCACCGCCATCGGAATTGTTGCCAATACGACTGTCGGCAGGATCAGATGCGAAAGCGCAGAGGTAAAAGCCCCCTTCTGTCCCGACAGCAGACTGTCAATCAGCATAAAACCGGTAACCGGCGGGAAAAAATACATGAGTGAAATACGGCCGGAAACCGGTGTCCACTGTAAAATACCCGAAAACAGAATGATAAGCAGCAGGCCCCACCAGAAAATCGGCATGGAATAGCCGACCAGTGCTACGCCCATCGATGTCTGATCAAACCACGAACCGCGTTTAACCGCCGCGAAAACACCGGCAGGAATACCGATCAGAACCGCAAGCACAATAGCACACAGCGCCAGTTCGACTGTCGCCGGAAAAAGCGTGAAAAACTCGGTAATAACCGGTTTTTTGGTAACCATGGACATGCCGAAATCGCCGTGTAGCAAATTCCAGATATAATCCAGATATTGCTGCCACATCGGCTTGTCAAAACCGAACTGCTTCATCAGCTCCGCATGTCGCTCCGGCGATACGCCGCGCTCACCTGCCATCAGCAGGACCGGATCACCCGGCAAAACGCGTACGAAGCCGAAAGCAAGAATAGTGATGCCGAAAAATGTCGGTATCAGATAGGCAATTTTGCTTAAAATGAATCGTATCATGAATATAGCAAGACCGGGCGCTGAAATATTTCATCCAGCGCCCGGTCATTCTCCTTTTAAGAATTACTCGGAAATATCAACACCGTCGAAACGGTAATCACCGAGCGGGCTCATCTTAAAGCCCGTAACTTTGGCAGACATCGGCACATAAACTGTGGAATGTGCCAGTGTGTTCCAAGGAGCCTGCTCCTTGAAAATTACCTGTGCCTGCTCGTAAAGCTTAACGCGCTCTGCCTGATCGGAAGTCACTTTCGCCTTCTGGATCAGATCTTCAAATGGCTGGTAGCACCATTGTGCACGGTTGTTGCTGCCAACACCGGAACAGCCGAGCAGAACGCCGAGGAAGTTATCCGGATCACCATTATCACCGGTCCAGCCGAGGATAACCGCACCGTCACGATCCTTTTCGCCCGACTTCTTGAGATATTCACCCCATTCCATCGAAACGATTTCAGCTGTTACACCGACTTTGGCCAGATCGGCCTGCATCAGCTCAGCTGTACGACGTGCATTCGGCATATAAGGACGGCTTACAGGCATAGCCCAAAGCTTCATCTTCAGATCTTTAACGCCGGCAGCTTCCAGAGCCTTTTTCGAGGCTTCAGGATCATATTTGTCGTCTTCAATCGCGTTATTGTAACCCCACATTGTCGGCGGGATCGGGTTTTTGGCAACCTGACCGGAACCCTGGAACACGGCGTCAATGATCGCCTGCTTATTCACAGCCTGATTGAGTGCCTTACGCACTTCCGGCTTATCGAAAGGTGCAACAAGCGTATTATAGGCAAAATATGCAATATTCAGACCGGCCTGTTCATCAACCTTCAGATTGCTGTCAGCCTGCAGGCCTTTGATATCTGCCGGAGCCGGATAAGACATCAGATGGCATTCGCCGGCTTTCAGCTTCTGCGCACGAACTGCAGCATCGGTTGTGATTGCGAAAACCAGATCGTCGATTTTCTGCTTTTCACCCCAGTAATCAGGGTTCGCTTTGAAGCGGATAACCGCATCTTTCTGATAGGCTACAAAAGTAAACGCACCGGTACCCACTGGGAACTGGTTGAGGTTTTCTCTTTTACCATCTGCTTCCAGCTTGTCTGCATATTCTTTCGACATAATGGATACGAAAGGCATCGCAATATTGGCGAGGAATGGTGCTTCAGGACGTGTCAGCACGAATTTAACAGTATTATCGTCAACCTTGACGATATCCTTGATCAGCGTGCCCATTTCCATACTGTCGAAATATTCGTAGGAAATACCGGCAGTATACTGGTGCCAAGGATTGTCTTTGTTGCGCTGACGGTCGAATGAGAACAGAACGTCATCAGCATTGAAATCACGGGTCGGTGTAAAATAATCCGTTGTCTGGAATTTTACGCCCTTACGCAGATGGAATGTATATTCCAGACCATCTTCGGACACTTCCCATTTTTCAGCGAGACCTGGCTCAACAACAGTTGTGCCGTTCTCAAACTCAACCAGACGGTTATAAACCGGATGCGCAGACGCATCAAAAGTATCACCACCAGTGTAAGGTGCCGGATCAAATCCCTCCGGCGATGCCGGCGAGCAATATACCAGCGTCTTTGCGGATGCAGCGCCGGAAAAACCCGCCATCATGGCAGCGGTCAGCGCAGTCGCAGCAAGAAGTTTAGTGTGAAATTTCATTATAGGCCTCCACCCGATAACAAGCTGCAACGCCTCACGTCGCAGTCTGAGGCGTAAAGAAGCATTTTGCGCGGCAAAAAGGCAAGTTGAATTTACGTCTTGGTCAACGGCGCAGAAAAAATAATTCCGCTCCATAATTAGACATAAAAAATATATATTTGATTTTTAATGATAATTTCAGCTTTTCAACCGTTTCAATTTCACAAAGCACGCAGGATTTTTTTGTGATTAGCTGCTAGTAATCAGCCTGTTTGCGCCCGTTCCTGTCAGAATCGGAACAGTACCGGACGTTACGCAAGCTATTGATAGATCAGGACAAGACACGGAAAATGAGGCAGGATTATGAGTGAAAAGAAAGACGTCATTCAGCAGACAACAGAGGAAGCACGTGTACTCGCTGTTCAGCTGATTTCAAATGCTACTTACGGCTCACTCGCAGTGCTTGATCCGGCAACCGGTCGTCCGAGTGTAACACGCGTTGCAATCACCACTGATACGGATAACACGCCCCTGCTTCTGGCATCGGGCCTTGCCACCCATACACCGGCCTTGGATGCCAATCCTGTGTGTTCGCTTTTGCTTGGCGAACCTGCCGATAAAGGTGACCCGCTGGTTCATCCGCGCATTACCCTTGCCTGTTCAGCAGAGAAATTCATGCGTGGTCAGGAGGGATATCAGCGCCTGCGGGATCTGTTTCTCGAAAAACGCCCTAAA
Organism: Pseudochrobactrum lubricantis; assembly: GCF_041929865.1. Classification (NCBI taxonomy): domain Bacteria; kingdom Pseudomonadati; phylum Pseudomonadota; class Alphaproteobacteria; order Hyphomicrobiales; family Brucellaceae; genus Pseudochrobactrum; species Pseudochrobactrum lubricantis. The sequence goes on along the minus strand of NZ_JBHEEE010000002.1, from coordinate 101,487 downwards.
GTTAAACTTTATATTGATCTCGGAGATTTTGTTATTTTCCGCCTCAATGTGGAAAGTGCCGGTCTCAACGGTGGTTTCGGAAAAGCTTTCCATCTAAAAACCGAAGATATTATACTGCCACAATAAATATCGACGATTTCCCGCTGTCCAGCCTGCGACATTTGCGACTTATATAATAGTTTTTGAATGATACGGCGAAGCACAATCTGATTGAGCTTCGTCTTTTCTGCCTGTGTTTGACTTAGATTTTTTCTCTATCAATACTCTAAATTAACAAGATCACAAAAATGTGTACTTATTCAAAAGCCTGCTCATAAATTTTGAAATTCAACGATTATTTTTTTACAAAAGCGACCAATATTTATTATTAATATTTTAGTTTAAAATGACATTTTTAATATTTTAGCAACCGCTAAATATAAAATAAACAAATAATTTTGAAATCGATTTATCACTCCCTTAAAGAGTAATTATTCTGTACGTTTTAAAATAATTCTTGCAAATATCAATTCTATTGGTAGTTGTAATAGTGCGCTGATTTCTTTCTTATAAGCGCACTATCAAAATTGCTGTCATACGGGGGTAGGACTGCACATGAAACATGATAATATCTACGCAAATCTTGTCGATAACGCGGATCAGGCTGCCGACTTCCTGTCGGCTCTCGCCAACAATAAAAGGCTGCTGATCCTTTGCAAGCTGTTGCATAATGAAATGTCTGTGGGAAGTCTTGCAAAAGCAATCGACCTCAGCCAGTCTGCATTATCACAGCACCTTGCAAAACTGCGCGCACTCAATCTTGTTTCCACAAGACGGGACGCCCAGACAATCTACTATGTTGTTTCATCTCCGCATATTGAGCTGGTGCTTTCAACATTAGGCAGTCTGTATCTGGCACGCAGCGAGAAAAGACGGGAAGCGTTTGCTTAAACTAAACTGATGCATAATCAGACTAAATATAATTCCGTCATATTTATTAATGACTTAGCAGATAAGCGCCTCGGCGCTTATCTCAATATTAAAGAAAAAGACCTTACAGGGCGCGAGTCCCGCTTCATTGCAGAAGGCAAGGTCGTCTAACGCGTTCTGCTGAATTCATCGCAGTTTGAAGCTGAATCTCTTCTTATCACCGAAAACAAACTGGCCGGCCTTCAGGATATTTTGCCTCTGGTTCCGGATCACGTCCCTGTTTATGCAGTCTCACCATCCGATATGGATCAGATTGCGGGCTTCAATGTCCATCGTGGCATTCTCGCTGTCGGGAAAAGAAAAACCCTTCATAACATCCAGAATCTCATAGAGAATTTGCCGGATAATGCCCTTACCCTGATCCTTTGCGGCATATCCAACCATGACAATATCGGATCAATTTTCCGCAATGCCGCCGCCTTTGAAGCCAGTTGTGTAATGCTGGATGAAACATGCTGCGACCCGCTTTACCGTAAAGCAATCCGTGTTTCGGTCGGCGCAACATTACAAGTTCCCTATGCCCATAACGGCAAGATTGACGATATTGTAAAAACCGTTGCCGAAGCGGGCATCAACCTCATTGCACTGTCACCGCAAAGCCCGCAATCGCTCTATGATCTGCCTGTAAATGGGCGAACCGCGCTTTTGCTGGGCACTGAAGGCGAAGGACTGCCGCAGCATCTGCTTACCTCCCTGCAAAGCGCCCGCATTCCTATGTCCCGCCGGTTTGACAGCCTGAATGTAGCGACAGCCTCCGGCATCGCATTATCCTGCCTGAGCCGCGCAAATTTTGATTAAACTGCCTGATTTCAAACTGAAGCCGCTCGTTTCATGCCACCGGAAACAAACAAATCATTTCACTGCAACGCGGGCAATGCTGCAAAACCTCAGCATCAATTGACTGAACAGAATACTGGATACATACAACCTGAAATAGAATTATTAAATTCTAAATTATCAGTTCAATAAATCATCAAATATATGAATTTCAACACTCTTTTCCGGGTGAAAATCTAAGCTCAATTTTATTGATGAACCGTATCAATTCTGAAAATATTGGCTTCAGCTTCTGGCTGCTGCTCAAGTACCGTGTATTTCAGGAGTTTTTTGATGCCGGCTATATCAGATCAAAATGAAATGTTTATCTGACAGGTTATCGCAATCACAGGAGCGATGAATATATCCAAAACACAGCTTTGCAAGCATATATATTACGAAGAAAGAGCCTAGTACATAAATAATCCGGAGTAAACAAATGTATCATTCATCTGTTTACTCCGGATCATAGTCTTCAACACTCATATGCAGCTCAGGCTGCTGACACTGAGCCTGATGTCGCTCCTGCACCATTGCCGGTCAGTTCACGCAGCATTTTTTCGGCTTCCGGAGCACGTTCGGAACGGGCAATGAAACCACCGCCGAATACGCGCGCCGTATTGCTGTCGTCGGAATAGAGCACACAGGCCTGTCCCGGAGCGATACCGCTCTCACCATCAATCAGCTCAACCCAGGTCTGACCGTCCGCATGATGCAAAACAGCAGGCTTTGGCGGACGTGTTGAACGCACCTTGGCAAAGACTTCCATACCTTCCGCTGGCAGATCAGCAAGCGGACCGTCACCAAGCCAGTTCATATCACGCAGGAATACTTTATGTGTTTCAAGCGCTTCACGCGGGCCGACAATAACGCGCGCATGGGCAGCATCGAGATGCACAACATAAAGCGGTTCACCGGTCGCAATACCAATACCGCGGCGCTGGCCAACCGTATAATGAACAATACCGTCATGGTCACCCAAAACACGACCGTCAATATGCACGATATGGCCGCGTGTCGCCGCTTCCGGCTTCAGGCGTGAAATAATATCGGAATATTTGCCCTGCGGGACAAAGCAAATGTCCTGACTATCCTGCTTCTTGGCAACAGTCAGCCCCATTTCCTCAGCCATTTCACGAACCTGCGCTTTTGGCAGATTACCAAGCGGAAAGCGCAGATAGTCGATCTGCTCCTGCGTGGTGGCGAAAAGGAAGTAGCTCTGGTCGCGATCCGCATCAACTGGGCGGAATAGAGCTCTGTGAGCGCCGTTTGCACCGCTGCGGATATAGTGACCGGTCGCAAGCGCTGCCGCGCCCAGATCGCGCGCTGTGGCCAGCAGATCAGCAAATTTTACAGTCTGGTTACAGGCAACGCACGGGATCGGCGTTTCACCGCTCACATAGCTGTTGGCAAAAGGATTGATAACCGCTTCACGGAAGCGCGCTTCATAATCCAGTACATAATGCGGAATACCAAGGCTTTCGGAAACGCGGCGCGCATCTTCAATGTCCTGTCCTGCGCAGCAGGAACCGGCACGGTGCACGGCAGCGCCATGATCATAGAGCTGAAGGGTTACACCAACAACATCATAGCCTTCACGCTTGAGAATACCGGCAACAACCGAAGAATCAACGCCCCCTGACATTGCAACAACAATGCGCGTATCTTCCGGCTTTCCCGGCAAATCGAGGCTGTTCAGTTTCATGATTAGGTCCATATCCGGGGTCAAAACCCGATATCTTGCTTCAAATTCTCCCCTTATATAGGCCATTGTGACCCGCCTTGCCAAGATGCCGCAGGGCAAAGGAGATTTTTTAATAAAATATTTTGAGCTGAAAACGAGTAAAAAAGCCTCAAAACGGCTTAAATATGGCGTTTTCAAGCTCTTTCTACATAATCTTTAATGAAAATTATTATTTATTACCAGAGCCTTACCGAGTGCTTAGCTCTTTTTTAAAGCTGTGACGCTATCGTGAAGCGTGATTAGGTCCTTGAGTGTTGTGTAGAGAGTACAATGACCGATCTGGTAAGACCACGAGTAAAGTACGTCATCGGTCCGGACGGAAGTCCGCTCACCGTTGCTGATCTTCCGCCGTCGAATACACGGCGCTGGGTTATCCGCCGCAAGGCTGAAGTTGTTGCCGCAGTACGCGGCGGCCTCCTCAGTCTTGAGGAAGCCTGTCAGCGTTATACGCTGACAGTCGAAGAGTTTCTGTCTTGGCAGTTGTCCATCGACGAGCATGGTCTCGCCGGTTTGCGGACAACACGCATTCAACAATACAGACACTAATTTCATCTTCCCTCTTTAAAGGACTGATGAAAACAAAATAAGGATATGCCGTACGCGGCGCATTCTACAGATCAAGCCGGAGAGTTCTGCTCTCCGGCTTTCTTTGTTTTCAGGGGCTTAGAACGCCACGCCTCATTACCCCCCCTTCACCAACACCAGCCTGAAAAACAAAAAATGCATAATTCCTTAGACCGTGTGGTTTAAGGAATTATGCATTTGTAAAACTGAGACCTGTTGATCAAAACGCAGAGGCTGCGGTTCTCATCATGCCCGACGAAGCAGAACCGGTCAGATTTTGGTTATGATGAGACGAAAATGGTGATTTTCGAGCCCCGAAGCGGAGCGTACTTACAGTACGTGAGCATCGGAAGCGGAGAAAATTGCCATTTGCAGGCCATCAGAACCGAAATCTTTATCCGATCATGACGCGACGATCGTAGACCGGAGCCTCTTCAATCTCTTTGAGCTTGCCGTCACGGGTTTCGAGGGCTTCGGCGCGGGAGAGATCGGCTTCGGCTTCCAGAAGTTCGGCTTCGGCGGCTTCTTTCTGAGACATCAGATCGCGGATCGAATCAAAAAGATTGTCGCGGCGCTGACGGGCAGCTTTGGCAAAGGTCGGATAAGCAAAATGCGTGGTATCCGTAATCCCTGCTTTACGCTCTTCTGACTGGATTTGCGCATCAAGCTCACCGGCCATCCGCTCAAACTCGCCCATCATCAGGTCCAGCTGACCAATTTGCCGGCGCTTTTCTTTAACCTGAAACAGTTTCAGCCGGACAAGACTCTCACGTGGCTTCATACGCATTACTCCTTGAACACCAAGTTCCCAGGCAATTTTTCAACACTTGCTGCCTGCGACCACCCTCTACGCAAAGAAATCACTTAATTTCGAAACATAAAATTAAGATTTCGGGCTTTTGGTAACCATTCCTTTACGTACAGCGTTAATCATAGCCGTTAGGACTTAAGGCTAGGTAAATTAACTGTGTTTTTTCAGCAACATTAAAACTTTGAATCCAATGAGTCACTTATAACGATTTCTTAAACTAATTTGTTAAGAAATTTTTCGAGTGATTATCCTGTAAATTCAATTAGTTAACTGAAAATTCTATAAGACTCATATTTACTATTGCCAATGAGAATCATATTTTGTTAACCATTCGGTGGCAGACTTGGTTCAAAGCGAGTGCTGTTAGGCAATTAACTGCTGGATCAGGTTAAGCGGCGGAAAAAAGGATTCTGAAGATGCGCGTTCTTTTGATTGAAGACGATAGTGCAATCGCACAAAGCATCGAGTTGATGCTCAAGTCAGAGAGCTTCAATGTTTATACGACAGATCTGGGCGAAGAAGGCATCGATCTGGGTAAGCTCTATGACTATGATATCATTCTGCTCGATCTGAACTTGCCGGATATGTCAGGTTATGAAGTGCTGCGCACACTGCGCCTGTCCAAGGTAAAGACACCTATCCTCATCCTGTCCGGTATGGCTGGCATTGAAGATAAGGTTCGCGGCCTCGGTTTCGGCGCTGACGACTATATGACCAAACCTTTCCATAAAGATGAGCTGATTGCCCGTATTCACGCAATCGTTCGTCGCTCGAAAGGCCATGCACAGTCTGTTATCACCACCGGCGATCTGATCGTTAATCTGGATGCCAAGACTGTTGAAGTCGGCGGCCAGCGCGTTCACCTCACCGGCAAAGAATATCAGATGCTGGAGCTGCTCTCCCTGCGTAAGGGCACAACCCTGACCAAGGAAATGTTCCTCAACCACCTCTATGGTGGCATGGACGAACCGGAACTGAAAATCATCGACGTTTTCATCTGCAAATTGCGCAAGAAGCTCGATGCTGTTTCCGGCAGCCAGAACTATATTGAAACTGTCTGGGGTCGTGGCTATGTGCTGCGCGATCAGGACAGCATGGATCACCGCGAAATCGCATAAGTTCTTATGCAATTCAGGTTTCAAAAAGCCCCGCTTCAGCGGGGTTTTTTATTGCCCTGTGTCAGCAATATTAAAAAGCCGCGCAATTCAAAACTGCGCGGCTTTCAAATTTAACTGAGAGTCAGAGCTGATTAATCGTCAGCCAGTGTACCGGCATCGGCGGCGAGTGTGCCGTCATCGGCTTCAGGCACATCGCCCTGAAAAGCCGGTTCGACTTCTGCTTTCTGCGCACGGAAGACGATTTCTTCTTCGCTCACATCAATAATGATTTCCATACCGGCTTCCTGTGCCAGCAACAGCGTGTAGTAAGGCTGCACGGAATGCGCATCAATTGCCTCTTCCGGAATGATACCGTCGTGCAATTCCTTAAATTTCGGCGGAACGCGCAGCATACGGCCGCGTGTTTTGATGCTGATTTTCGGATCGGTTTCCGCATCTTCCAGCACCACATCCAGATTGCCGCCACGCGGAATGGAAGAAATACCGATCAGGATCAGGTTCAACAGCAGCTTCACCTGATTTTTAGGCAGGAAAGCGCGGTTGCCGGTCCAGGTAAATTCAGGCTTTTCATTCGCCATATAAGCGGTGGCAACATTTTGCGCATCACCGGTATCGATCTGCACTCCGGCAGAACCGGCAGCACCGAAAGCGATACGGGCAAATTGCAGACGGGCAGACGCATTACGCGCACTGGCAGCGATCAGCGCCATTGCATCTTCATCCGCACCGCCCTCTTCCAGCAATTCCAGACCATTATTAATCGCACCGACCGGTGAAATAATGTCATGGCAAATGCGGCTGCACAGCAATGCGCCGAGATCAACCGCGGAAAGAACAACAGGCAAGGACATTGATTGCATCTCCAAATTTCATATCTGCCTCCCGGCAGGCTTCGATCAAAGTTCCGGCTCAGCCTTGCGGGCAAAATCTGGCACATCGCAAAACGAATCACCGGAACATAAACTGATAACAGGACGCCATGGCATCCTTGTGCCGTGATTATGCGCCAATAGGCTTAATGATTACCAAATAACAGGACAAAAACAGCTTTAATGCTTTTTCATTAAGCCATTGAAAGGACAATTTTTCATATAAACAATTCGACAAGGTTTTTGACGCTACAATAAGGGTCATATCCGTGCGGAAGGCTATAAAAATCAAACAGCCGTTTCGCCAAACCACCGTATCCTGCTGTTCCGGCAAGATACATACCGGACAAAGCAGTCATCAGAATTGCTGCTCCGGACAGGGATTTAAACATGTGTAGCAATCATTTGCGCATGTTTGGAAATACGGACAACAGCGCCTGTTCAGGGTGCTCATTGTCCCGTCAGACAGAATGAGCCAAGCAGCCAGAAGGATTTTTTTATGGCTACCCTAAACCTGTCCTCTTTCCGTGTGCATATTGCCTCGGTCATAATAGGATTACTGGCTCTGATCAGCGTCATACCGCAGCAGGCCAAAGCCAATGAAGGCTTCAGCATGGAGGAAATTGTTGCCTCCGGCCACCGTTTCTTTGGCTCAACCTCAGGCGGCATTGCCTCCGCCATTGAAAAAGCGTTCCAGAGTTACGGCCTGCCAAACGGCTATATTCTGGGTGAAGAAGGTTCCGGCGCCTTTGTAGGCGGTCTCACTTACGGTGAAGGCACGCTCTACACCAAAAATGCCGGCGATCACAAAACCTACTGGCAGGGGCCTTCCCTTGGCTGGGATTTTGGAGGTCAGGGTTCGCGCGTTATGATGCTGGTTTACAATCTTGATGATGTAAACATGCTCTATGGCCGCTATGCGGGCGTTTCCGGCTCTGCCTATATTATTGCCGGTGCAGGTTTTAATGTGCTGAAGCGCGGCAATATTCTGCTGGTACCGATCCGTACCGGTGTCGGTGGCCGTCTCGGCGTCAATATCGGCTATCTTAAGCTGACACCAAGCGCGACATGGAATCCGTTCTGAGCGCAGACATATGACCGGAGAGAGAATTGGAAAATTCTCTCTTTTACAGGCGCATCCCGTATATTTTGCGGATCAGATACGCATTCAGTCAAAGGGACAGAGCAGTAATCCGGTTAAATCAGACCGGAATGCACTCTGAATGATTTAAATTTCATGCATTCATGTCATAATCTGAAAGCACCGGAGATCGGCAGATCGTGATACAATCCGTACTGGTTTTCCTGCTGGGCTTTTTATGCGCAGTCTTTCTGATTTTGCTGGCAGCGCCATTGTTCTGGCGACGCGCAAATTATCTGTGGCAAAAACAGATGAATGCCCAGCTGCCGCTTTCGCTGACAGCTATTGAAGCCGACAGGGATATGCTGCGTGCATCCCATGCCGTTGCGCTCCGTAAAGCGGAAATGCAAGCCTCGGAAATCCGCGAGAAGCACACTCAGGCATTGTTGAAAATCAGCACGGATCGTCATGAAATTGAGAAGATTCTGCCTTTGCAGCAGGAGCTTGAAATTGCCAGAATACAGCAGAAAGACGACCGGCAGACTTTAAACGCTGCGCAGGAGCAGATGAAAAAGCTTCAGCAGAAACAGCAGGCGTCCTTTGAGGAAAACGGCCGGATGCAACGTCAGAATGAAGCCCTGAGCCATCTCAGTGATACGCTGCGTGAAGAGGTCTCCCGTCGTGAAAGCGAAACAGACCGGTTGCGGCGTGAGGCAGGCGATCTGCGGCAGGAAAAGAAACAACTTAACAGCTTGAAGTCAGAACTGGCTTCTCAGGTGGCATCATTGAAAACATCTCTTGAAAGCGAGAAACAGCGTAATCAGGCGCTTGAGGAGAAACTGCATCGTCTGATTTCAGAACTCTCTGATGCGCAGGAAAAACTCGAACGACAGAGCAAAACCTTGCGCTCCGGCGAAAAATCCGCTGAAAATGAAAGCCGGACGCTGAGCGATGAAGATAACCAGCTGCGGGAAACCATCAGCGATCTCGCTGCTGAAATGGTTGCCAGAACAGCAGCTCAGGAAGGTGAAACCTCCCCTATCCACACATTACTGAAAGAGCCGGACACAGAACCGGCTGCTCCGGCCAAAAGCACCAAAAAAGCAAAAGCATCAAAACAAAAAAGTCTGGCCGGACGCATTAAAAAGATCACAGCCTGACATGAGAGCGTCGTGTGCCGGACCTGGCACACAGGTCGCCTTAACGTCAGGCAGTAGCTTTCCTTGAAATCACACAGCCAAAGCCAGAGCCATCTGCAGGTAGCACGAGCTTTTAATGATCGTCCACAACGCCACGCCGCCAATAGGCAACCGCCATGTGGTCATCGCGTTTCAGACCGCATTCTTTACGCCAGAAGCCGCGAATAGCTTTAAAAGCATCGAACTCACAAGCAGCCCATGCGAACAGCCGACGCCCTTCGCTTTGCACCGGCATGGCCTGTTTTACCGCATCAATCAGCAGCGTTGTCGTTCCGGCTTCCGCACCATTACGATGCAGCCATTTCAGATCAAGCTGTGCCTGAGTTTCCAGTAGTTGCTCTTCCGCACTGTCGGCTACTTCAATACGCACAATTGCCGATGCCGTAGCCGGCAGTCTTTCCAGAATACGGGAAATAGCGGGTAAGGCAGTCTCATCACCAACCAGAATAAAATCATCACCCGCCGGCATATCCCCGCCACCGGGGCCGGTCATACCGATAATATCACCGGTCTGCGCCTGCATGGCCCATTCTGTTCCCGGTGCTTCAACCGTGCTGGGATGCACGACCATATCAATATCAACCCAGCCCTGCTCAACATCAATGGTCCGGATTGTATAGACACGGTTTTGCAGGTGGTGCTCACCATCCGGCCAGACCGGACGACCATCAGCCCCCAGATGCGGCCATTTCGGCTTGAGCGGCGGTTTAGGCGGCAATATCAGGCGGATATGAAGCCCGCCACTGGCATAGCGCCCCAGATCATCGCCCTGCAATCTTATCCGGCGCATATGCGGCGTAATATTGCGCACGGCAATGACCTTCATTTCACGGAAAAACGGTGGCAGACTACCCTCACCTGCGCCGTCGCCTTCCCAGCGGAAGCTCACAGCTTCGGCACCCGCATGGTGGACAATGCCTTCCGCGACAGCAAATTTCAGATAAGACAAATCGCTTTCATTGGCAGCTTCGGCGGTTACGGTAAAACGCTCCTGTTCCAGCCTGAGTTTTGCCACACCCATCAGCAGCGGAATTGTACCTTCATTCCCTGTGCGTTCCACGGTATAATGTTCGCCATAAACACGCAGCAGATTTTCAAAAATTATCTCTGCCTGCGCGGAGGAAACTTCCGTTTGCGCAATAAATACAGGCTTATTCATCATCTCTCCTGCAGTCTCTGCCGGTTAAAACCAGCGGGTTATCTGCAGCTAACACCCGATAATATGAATTTTCAATTCATATTTTAATTTACAGTCACACTGACTGCCCGACTGAAACAGCAAAAAGGCCGGATGTTTCCATCCGGCCTTTAAAATCATAACTGAAAGCGGAAAATTCCGGTTACTTACCGTGGAACTCGCGAATCGCAGCGATAACGCGTTCCTGATCTTCCTCGGAGAGGTAAGCATGCATCGGCAGGCTGAGAATACGTGAAGGCAGAGCTTCAGACACCGGCAGACCACCTGGTGCTACCATATAATGCTTATAAGCAGTCTGCAGATGCAGCGGCTTCACATAATAGATAACCGAAGGAATGCCCTGCGCCTGCAGATGGACTTTCAGCTCATCACGGCGTTCGGTTTCAATCGAATATTGCGCCCATGCGGAACGGATACCGGCAGCCGGACGGGTTACTTTAACAATGTCACCCAGACCTTCGGCATAACGATTGGCAACCTTCTGACGGGTTTCCATTTCGTCTTCGAGAATAGCCATTTTTTCCAGCAGAACCGCAGCCTGAATTGTATCCAGACGGGAGTTCAGACCAATGCGCACATTGTCATACTGGGTTTCGCCTTTACCGTGGAAATGAATGGAGCGCAGAACATCGTTCAGCTCGTCATCATTGGTAAAGATTGCGCCGCCGTCGCCATAGCAGCCGAGCGGCTTGGCAGGATAGAAGCTGGTTGCACCGACATGACCGAAAGAACCGCACATTGCATTGTCGCGCTTGCCGCCGATCGACTGGGCAGCATCGGAAATAACCTTGAGGCCTTCTTTATCAGCAATTGCCATAATGGCACGGTAATCAGCAGGCAGACCGAACAGATCAACCGGAATGATTGCCTTTGGTGTCAGACGGCCTTCCTTGCGCACTGCATCAATAGCAGCCTGCAACTGTTCCACATTCATATTGTAGGTGTCTTCTTCAACATCTACAAAAACCGCTTCCGCACCAACCAGCGCCACCACTTCAGCGGTTGCTGCAAAGGTAAAGCTCGGGCAGAAAACTGCATCGCCGGGGCCGACGCCCATAGCCATCAGCGGCATCTGCAATGCGTCTGTACCATTGGCACAGGCCAGAACATGTTTGACGCCAACATAATCGGCAAGCTGCTTCTCAAACTCAGCAACTTCAGGTCCGAGAATATACTTGCCTTCCGCGACCACTTTAAGAACAGCAGCGTTAAGACGGTCTTCAATGCGAGCGCGCTGGCTCACAAGATCAATGAATTGCATGTCGGCTCCAATATCAATTGATCCGCATCATGCACGCGCACACCCGCGAATCGAGTAGTATGTAGTCCCTCATAAGAGACTTCGCCATGGTGCATTCTTCACTGTTTGGCAAACAATGTAACACAGCTTGAAGCAATGGCGGAACATCGCGTCTCCCTTGTTCCGCACAGCAGTCGCGAAGACCGGCTCGCCGGTTCTTATACCAGAAAAGCCGCTCAATCGCGTTGTTTTATTCGCATCCTGCAGTCTGTCCACATGGATACAGTCTGATTATCCCGTTCAGCCCCTCAGACTATGGGCCAATCTATCAGTACCGTCAGTATGACAAAGAGCCGGATATCTCAAATATCTGTGATTCCGGTTAGCGAACCGGATGGTTCACAGTGCCCTTGGTCAAAATCCGCAACACGCTCACAGCTTCTTCACCATTGGTGCGCGGTGTTTCGCGCGTTTCAATGCAATGAATGAAATGTTCCAGCTCACGGGTCAGCGGCATGCCTTCCTGTACCGGCACATATTCCGGATCAGCCTTGGTGAAAGCGATCTGCCCGTTTTCTTGCCAGACTTTATGACGATACAGGGTCAGCTTGCGTTCCCACGGCTCAGCATCGTCAAAAACAGCCATTGCCTTGTCGCCGACAACTGCAAGACGGCGATCCATGATCGGGTTCAGACGTGAAGCAAACAAATGGCTGCGAATACCATTCGGGAATTCCATATGCAGATGGGCAAAATCGCTCAAATGATCAATCATTGCCGCACCTTCACCACGCACCTCAGTAGGTTCAGAGCCGGTCAGTGCCAGAATCATCGACAAATCATGTGGTGCGAGATCCCAAAGCGCATCATTCTGGCCGTGGAATTTGCCAAGACCAATGCGATGCGCCTGAATATAACCGATTTTGCCCAGCTCGCCGTTTTGTGCCAGTTCCAGCAATTTCTCAAATGCCGGATGGAAACGCAGAATATGGCCAACCATAAAGATACGGCCATGTTTCTCAGCCGCTTGTACTGCGGCCTCGCCATCAGCAACAGTCAGAGCGATCGGCTTTTCAACCAGAACATCTTTACCATGTTCAACTGCGCGGATAGCATATTGCGCATGAAACTGCGCAGGCAGCGCCATAACAATTGCGTCGATATCTTTTGAAACAAAAAGATCATCAACACTGATTTGCGCCACATCATAATCCGCAGCAAATTTTGCGGAGCGCGCCGGATCAATGTCACTGACAGCAACGAGTGCGCCCAGACCTTTAAGAGTACGGATATGGTTGTTGCCCCAATAGCCACAACCGAGAACTGCGATACGCGGTGCCATATTTTCCTGCCTTTGCTTGTTGAAAACTCAATAACTTTGCAAAAGTTGGATTTCAATACCGATTAATGCATAACAGTGCTTGACAGCTATGCGCATACCGACTTATACGACCCCCGTTCCCAACGAGAACATTGCTTCGCGAAGCAGCTGAAAAGCTCTGAAGCATCGTGGGGCGGAGTAGCTCAGTAGGTTAGAGCAGAGGAATCATAATCCTTGTGTCGGCGGTTCGAATCCGTCCTCCGCTACCAAAAAATTACAAAACAAAATCAAATAGTTATAAAGCACGTAGCTGGAACATGATGTAAATTTCATGTCGCATCGTGTTGCAAATGGCATTCTATAAATTTCAATGAGTTACACTGGTACACGGTAGCTCCACGCGACATGCCGTGCAACATGCCCCGTCGAATCGTTGTGACACTCAGCCCAGATTTGGACTGAGCAACCTTTCGCTCAAATCGAAGGGTTGAATTCAGCCGAACCAGATTTGGTTTGGCCTGACATGCCAGCTTGAGCGGCAACTTGCTGGCGGATAACTTGGGGCGGCGACTATCAGAAGTTACAAGATCATTTCGAGTCCCCTATTGCGGCACAATCTGCTTGCGGAATTCACCTGCCCAACGAATAGTGTAATTCAACTTCCTCAATTTAAGGAAGTTGAATTGTTCATCCACAATTTGTGGACGTGCCCTAAATTTGGGGCATCATCAATTCAGTGATACCTTTTACTCAAATTTCAGTAAAAGTCCGCACCATAAAATGATGGAGTGGGAGATGCGTCCAAGGTTGGTACGAATTTCGCCCATTCCTGACTTCCGATAACCAAAATGATATGTTCGGCCGGATCAGTAGCTATAACATCAACACATACAAAGGACGGATATTTCTCGAAGATGAGAAAAGACCAGTCCCGTTTATTTTAGTAGATATGTGCCGAGATATTGCCACAAGAAATCTGATTGTTTCGAGCCTGCGCGCAAACAATAGAGACAGAATATCACCCGATGGTCGGATCTCATGTAGTGCTTTCAAATTTGTTAGCAGTACGGAGCGTTAAAGAATATTCTTATTACCAAAGTGGAACGGCCTTAGAATAAATAACTGATTAGCCGCCCTGTTCCAGTCGGGCGGCTTTTTTATTGCTGACCGGTCATAGCAACTTCAAGCCTTCACCGATCAGAAAGCCACGAACGCCGTTTAAGCCACTTGCGCCAGTCTCATGGCATTCAGCGCGGTCTCATATGGCAGTCCGGTCTTATCGCGTACCCACGGCCCAAATTCGCCGTGCGGAAGCGATAGCTTATTCTGGATGAGAATTGCCCTATCTCGATCAGCTCCGCTTCTGTGTGGCGCGTATAGGGCTGGAATATAGGCCTCTCGTCTGAAATGGCGACTGGTTCCTTCGAGGTTGCCGTGTGGCGTGCTTTCTCGCTTTTGTAGGTCGCATGAGTGCTTTCAGTTGGGGCGACTGGCTACAGAATAAACTACGCCGCACACACTGGCGCAAGCAATCCTTCAAGCTCCGAAAGTATCAATGTGCGTAGTGTCCCGCGTACCGGCCACGGCCTGAGCGCTAGAGAGCGACCACGGAGCACGGCAAGGTCTATCTGATCAAAAGCCGCCATAAAGTCACCAGCACGCCTCTCTGCCCAATCTGGGCGCTGCAGCACTATGTCTGAGACTGCACCGATTGTTTCAGACCACAGCTCATCAATATTACCGGCGCTTTGCTTTATGGTTTTCACAACAAAGACCAAATGACCTTCGCCGTGTGCGTCCCTTATGGCTTTCATTGTGCCCCGTGCATGGCTCTGGCCGCGCGCTCTGCGCCGGTAGGTAGGCACCAATTTAACGCCCAATTGATCCATTAAACTATCAAGACGACCTTTAGCCATAAAGCACCTCTCATATTAGTTTATTACAGGCAGTATTCCCACCTTCTAGGATATTGTTATGCTGACGGATAGACGCAGTTCTCCGCCCCCCCATTTGTCAGGAGTCGTTTTCTCCGCCGGCTCCCAAAAGATCGCTGCCAGATCGTAAAGCCTCACCCGCTTCTCTGAACTTGCCTTGTGATTGAGCAAACGCCCCATTTAATCCCTTCTCAATCTCCGCGCGCAATTTCACATCGCGCGTTACCGCTACGGGGATGCCGGTAAGTTCTGCGCGTAGTGTTGCAAAAACATTTGAGACGATGGCTTCAACGTCTTCCATATCGACGAGACGACCTTCCTCTTTCCCGATCCGGAGTTCGACCTCTCTTTGCCGTGCGGCCTTAAGGCCGCTGTCGGCCGCTACTTTAGACGACCTCCGTTCCTCGTCTTTAAGGGAGCGGACATAACCTTGAACTACAGCAACCAGTGGGTACTTTCCCTTGATTGCCACGGGGATATAACCATTCGCCGATAGCTGACGAAGCCATTGAGATGTAATACCCAACAGTGAAGATGCCCCACTCGTTGACAGCATTTCTTCACCCGTAAGGTCGATGATTGCGGACGAGGTCGAAGTTGTTGTGGCCTTTTTTGCCATTTCGATTTTCCTCAAAATGCAAAGCAAACTCCGATTTTCCAAATTTGGAAAACGCTCATATTCAGGGGTGCAGCGTGACCGCACAGCTTGCCTATGGGGTAAGGTACCTTTTCTTTGCCCCTTGACGTCGCGATGCAGAGGCGCACAGAGGGGGGGAAGGCAAATGAATGATTTACTACCATGAACCGTTCCGCGCTTGTACAGCCCGTTCAATCGCACAAATGGGCAAGCTTGTTGTTGGATTGTTCAATTCGAGTAAGGGTGCGCGGATAGAGATCGACATGTCGAGTAACTGGCCATCCACTGACTTCAGTCACAACAATAAGAACTTCCTCCTGAGGTTCAAGTTCAAGACGTTTATGTAGAGTCGCACGACTCGCTGTATGCTGTTCGGCGAAGGTCATTGCGCCATTAAAGTCCAGATCGGCAATCATTTGATCTACCTTGGCCTTTAATTGGTCTTGCAAAATTCAAATCCAAATATCGCTTCCATTATTGCCTAGGATCACGTCATGCGTCAAAAAAGAAGAAACTCAATCCATAATAGCACAGATATTGTCCGATTTAGACTGGAACCAACATAAATAAAAAATGATGCTTTTTGGGGCAGAATGTAACTTTTATTACAACAAAAAGAAATAAACAGTATTGACTGCAATCAATGACATTTATTGATTCATATAACACCTCATAGACAAAGTTTCATATAAACTCAGGCATAGTAAATGATCAAAAGCAAATTGATTCGGTTTAAGAAATACACTTTTGTTGTCGTTACAGTCCTGCTTGCTGGAGGCGGATATTATACATGGCAACAACTGAATAATGACAACCTACCCGAAGGCATTGCCTCCGGAAATGGACGTATTGAAGCCGTTGAGGTCGACATTTCCACCAAAAGTGCCGGTCGTATTCGTCAAATTCTGGCGGATGAGGGTGATTTTGTGAATGCCGGCGATGTTCTGGCGCAGATGGATACCGATCAGGCCGAAAGCCAGCGTCGTCAGGCTGAAGCACAGTTGCGCCGTGCAGAAATCAGTATTGAAACAACCCGTAGCCTTGTAGCACAGCGTGAAGCAGAACAAAAAGCAGCTGCTGCCATCATCGCACAACGCGAAGCACAACTAGATGCCGCGCAGCGCCGCTTGATACGCTCGCAGCAGCTGAATGAATCCCGTACTGTCTCCCAGCAAATTCTCGATGATGACCGTGCCAATGCCCGTGGCGTTGAAGCGGCCGTAAGTGCTGCCAAAGCGCAGCTGGCAGCAACTGAAGCCGGTATTAGCGCCGCCAAAGCGCAGGTTGTTGATGCGGAAGCAGCCGTTGATGCTGCTAAAGCCGCGATTGCAACAATTGCCGTTGAGATCAATGATGCCAGTTTGAAAGCACCCAAACCGGGTCGCGTTCAATATCGTATTGCCCAGCCGGGTGAAGTGATTGCTGCCGGTGGCCGTGTGCTCAATCTGGTTGACCTGAGCGATGTTTATATGACGTTCTTCCTGCCAACTGCACAGGCCGGACAGGTCGCAATCGGTGCTGAAGCCCGTATCGTTCTGGATGCTGCACCGCAATTTGTTATTCCGGCCAAAATCAGTTTTGTTGCCGACGTTGCCCAGTTCACGCCGAAATCCGTTGAAACGGAAGAAGAGCGCCAGAAGCTGGTGTTTCGCGTAAAAGCCAAAATCCCGCAGGAACTGCTGCAAAAACATATTCAGCAGGTCAAAACCGGTCTGCCGGGCACTGTCTATGTTAAGCTGAACTCTGAAGCCACATGGCCACAGAACCTTGCGGAACCTGTACAATGAACATGGATCTGGCGAGCGATAACAGCGCGGACGATGAACCTGTCGTCCGCATACAGAATGTCAGCCTGACCTATGGCGCCAAACAAGCCCTGTGTGATCTGACGCTGGATATTCCGACTGGTCGCATGATCGGCCTCATTGGCCCTGACGGTGTGGGGAAATCCAGCTTGCTGTCACTGGTTGCTGGTGCGCGTATTATGCAGCAAGGGCGCATTGACGTGCTGGGCGGGGATATTGCTGACAAGCGCCATCGCCAGTCCGCTTTTCCTCGTATTGCCTATATGCCGCAAGGGCTGGGTAAAAACCTATATCCGACCCTGTCGGTCTTTGAGAATATTGAATTCTTCGGCAGATTATTCGGCCATAACAAGCATGAACGTGAGCGCCGAATTACGGATTTGCTGGCACGCACCGGCATGTCGCCCTTTGCGGATCGTCCTGCCGGCAAACTCTCCGGCGGGATGAAGCAAAAAACCAGTCTTTGCTGTTCGCTGATCCATGATCCTGACCTGCTGATTCTTGATGAGCCGACCACCGGCGTTGATCCTCTGTCGCGCCGCCAGTTCTGGGAGCTGATCGACGATATCCGCAAAGATCGCCCGGGTATGAGCGTGATTGTTGCCACGGCCTATATGGAAGAAGCCGAGCGTTTCGACTGGCTTATTGCTATGAATGACGGGCAGATCCTCGCCAGTGGCACACCAAAAGAGCTGATGCAACAAACCGGCACATCGAATGTGGATGATGCCTTTATCGCCTTATTGCCGGAAGAACTGCGCCAAGACCATCATAAGGTGGTGATCCCGCCGCGTGATGAAAGCATCACGGATATTGCCATTGAAGCCGAGCATGTCACCGTGCGTTTTGGTAAGTTCACAGCCGTTGATAATGTCAGCTTCCGTATTCCGCGCGGCGAGATTTTCGGCTTCCTCGGCTCCAATGGTTGCGGCAAATCCACGACCATGAAAGTGCTGACCGGCTTGCTGCCTGCAAGTGATGGTATTGCCCGCCTGTTTGGCCGTGAAGTTGATACCAAAGATATCGATATCCGCCGTCGTGTCGGCTATATGTCACAGGCTTTCTCGCTCTATTCAGAACTGACTGTGCATCACAATCTGGAACTCCACGCCAAATTATTCGGCATGGAAGAGGCCAGAACCAAACAGCGTATTACAGAGCTTTCACAGCGTTTCGATCTGACCGAGATGATGGATATTTATCCGGATGATATGCCGCTCGGTATCCGTCAGCGTTTGTCTCTCGCGGTCGCCCTGATCCATCAGCCGGATATTCTCATTCTCGATGAGCCGACTTCCGGTGTTGATCCGGTGGCACGTGATGCCTTCTGGCAAATCCTCGCCGATCTTTCGCGCAAGGATAATGTGACGATTTTCGTCTCCACCCACTTCATGAATGAAGCAGAGCTTTGTGACCGGATTTCCCTGATGCATGCCGGTAAAGTGTTGATCAGTGATACACCGGCTGCAATCACTGCCAGCTGTTCGGCAGCAACACTGGAAGAGGCGTTCATCGGCTATCTTGAAGATGCCATTGGCGAAACCGCACCTGCGCCGCAACCTGCCCATACAGCAGTTGCAGAACAGACAGCACAAACAGTAAAACGGGTACGAGAGCTTCCGGCTCCGTCTGCAAGCTGGATGCCTGATCTGCGCCGTATGCTCGCTTATACCAGACGCGAAACGCTAGAACTGCGGCGCGATCCGATCCGCGCCACACTGGCAATGCTTGGCAGTGTTATCCTGATGTTTGTGATCGGTTTCGGTATCAATCTCGACGTGAATAACTTAAGTTTTGCAGTGATTGACCGCGACGACACAACGATCAGTCGTGACTATATCCTCCAATTCTCCGGCTCACGCTATTTTATCGAAAAAGATCCGATCCTTGATTATGACGATCTCGACCGGCGCATGCGAAACGGCGAGATCAGTCTGGCGATTGAGATACCACCGAACTTTGCCCGCGATGTCGAACATGGACGTCCTGTTGAAGTCGGCGCATGGATTGACGGTGCAATGCCGACGCGGGCAGAAACCATTCAGGGTTATGTGCAGGGCACGCATCTCAACTGGTTGTCGCAAAAAGCCCGCGAGCTCTATGGCAACACCACGGCCCTCACCAGTTTCAATATGGAAATCCGCTATCGCTATAATCCGGATGTGCAAAGTCTGGTAGCCATGGTGCCAGCGGTTATTCCGCTGTTGCTGCTGGTTATACCGGCCATGCTCTCGGTGCTGAGTGTTGTGCGCGAAAAAGAACTGGGCTCGATTATCAATTTCTACGTGACACCGGTCACGAAATTCGAGTTTCTGATGGGTAAGCAGCTGCCTTATATCGGGCTGGCTTTCTTCAACTTCCTGATGCTGACCGCCTTCGCAGTGTTCATCTTTCAGGTGCGGTTTACCGGCAGTTTTCTGACCTATTCAACGGCTGCCTTGCTCTATGTGATTATCACAACAGGCATGGGGCTGGTGCTCTCCACTTTCATGAACAGTCAGATCGCCGCTATCTTCGGCACCGCCTTGATGACGTTGATACCTGCCGTGCAATATTCGGGTATCATTGATCCGGTTTCTTCTTTGCGTGGTGCAGGGGCTTTGATCGGTCAGATTTATCCGACAACCTACTTCACCACCATCTCGCGCGGGACGTTCTCGAAAGCGCTCAGCTTCTCTGATCTGGGCATGCCTTTTCTGATGTTGCTGATAACCATTCCGGTGCTGATGGTGCTGGGTATTGTTCTTCTCAAGAAACAGGCGCGCTGAGATGAGGATTTCCAATATATTCCGTCTTGGCATCAAGGAGCTACGCGGTCTTGCCCGCGATCCGATGCTGATGATCCTGATTGTTTATGCGTTCACACTGGCAATCTATACGGCTTCCAAAGCAATGCCGGAAAACCTAAACAATGCGGCGATCGCAATTATTGATGAGGATCAGTCCCCGATCTCCGGCCGGATTACCACCGCATTTTATCCGCCTTATTTTGTGCCGCCGAAACTCATCTCCACTTATGAGATGGACAAGCGCATGGATACCGGTCTGGATACATTTGCGCTGGATATTCCGCCGAACTTCCAGCGTGATCTTCTGGCCGGACGCAATCCGACTATTCAGCTGAATATTGATGCGACGCGTATGAGTCAGGCCTTCAGCGGCGGGCGCTATGTGCAGGCCATTGTGACCAATGAGGTGAGCGAGTTTCTCAATCATTATCGCAGTGCCACTAAAATGCCGGTCGCGCAGAACCTGCGTGCGCTCTTCAATCAGGATCTGAACAAAGGCTGGTTCGGTGCGGTTACCAACGTGATTGCCTCGGTGACGATGCTGTCAATCATCCTGACCGGTGCGGCACTCATTCGCGAGCGTGAACATGGCACGATTGAACATCTGCTGGTGATGCCGGTCACCCCGATCGAGATCATGATCAGTAAGGTCTGGTCTATGGGGCTTGTGGTGCTGGTTGCCACGGCAATGTCCTTGCTGTTCATCGTCAAAGGTGTGCTGTCGGTACCGATCAATGGATCGATCATCCTGTTCCTGCTCGGGGTGGCACTCCAGCTTTTTGCCACCACCAGTCTCGGCATTTATCTAGCAACCATTGCCGGTTCCATGCCGCAATTCGGACTATTGATTGTGCTGATCCTGCTGCCGTTGCAGGTTCTCTCCGGTGCAATGACACCGCGTGAGAGCATGCCGGAAATCATTCAGAATATCATGCTGGCAGCACCAAACACGCACTTTGTGATTCTCGCGCAATCGGTGCTGTTCCGCGGTGCAGGATTAAGCGTGGTCTGGCCGCAGTTCCTCGCCCTCATGATTATCGGTTCCGTGCTCTTCTTCTTCGCACTCAAACGTTTCCGTAACTTCCTGAGGTGAGCTGACACAATAAAGCCTGCCTCACTTTTCCTGCAAAGCTGTTGATTATGGAAAGACTTGGAATGAATGATTTAATTCTCACATTCAATACAGGATCATCGACCGTCAAAATCGGCAGTTTTGAATGGAACGGCTCGTCTTTGCATAAATCCGCTAAGGCTGGCATTGATTTTGCCGCGTCTCCTTTGAGTTTTCATATGGAGCGCGGCAAAGAACGGCTGGATTTGCAACTGCAATCTGAGGCTTCTGCGGATATAGTCAGCGTGTTGAGCGAGGTTTTCGATAAGCTTTCTGCGCATATAGACCTGACCCGTATCAAAGCCATTGGTCACCGTGTGGTGCATGGCGGCGATGTTTTTACTGGTCCTGCATTGATTGATGAACGCTCAATTCAGGCCATTGACGATTTGTCGGCCTATGCGCCGTTGCATCAGCCTAAAAGTCTGGCGCTGATTAAAGCGATCCACCAACTTTTCCCTAATATTTTGCAAACAGCCTCTTTTGATACAGCCTTCCATCGCACCATGCCGGATGTGAACCGCCGGTTTGCCATTCCGCGGGAAATGCATGACCAAGGCATCAAGCGCTATGGTTTTCACGGACTCTCTTATCAATCCATTGCACAACATTTTAACGAGCTTGACCCGGATTTAGGCCGTAAGAAACTTGTTGTTGCCCATCTTGGCAGCGGCGCCAGCCTTTGCGCACTTAGAGAAGGCAAAAGCGTTGATACCAGTATGAGTTTCTCCACGCTGGACGGTATTCCGATGGCAACGCGCTGCGGAAATCTAGAT
Source organism: Pseudochrobactrum lubricantis (assembly GCF_041929865.1). Taxonomy (NCBI): domain Bacteria; kingdom Pseudomonadati; phylum Pseudomonadota; class Alphaproteobacteria; order Hyphomicrobiales; family Brucellaceae; genus Pseudochrobactrum; species Pseudochrobactrum lubricantis. Next base: position 79,505 of record NZ_JBHEEE010000002.1, on the reverse strand, counting down.
GCGGGTGTGCTGCTGCATCTGTTGAGCCAGCAGAATATTAACGCCGATGGGTTGACTGATATGCTTTATCATCGCTCCGGTCTGCTCGGTGTATCCGGCATCAGCGGAGATTGTCGTGACTTGTTGGCAAGTGAGGCACCTGAAGCAAAGCAAGCTATTGATCTCTTCACCACACGCATTGCCGGTGAAATCAGTCGTCAGGCGACCAGCCTTGGCGGGTTGGATACCATTATTTTCACCGCAGGTATTGGCGAACATCAGCCCGAAATCCGCGCCCATATTGCCAGAAAATTACAATGGCTGGGCGTCGAACTGGATGGTGCGGCCAATGATAAAAATGCTTTCCGCATTAGTACACAATCAAGCAAAATCGCGGCTTTCATGCTCGCAACTGATGAAGAGCAAGTGATTGCTGCGGAAACCCTCACTGTTTTAAACCAATCCTCCCAATAAGTTAAGGAATTTTGGAATGAATAATCAGACTGGCGCCCAGCCGCTTACTCCGGATCAGCTGAAACTGACCGACCGCTATTGGCGCGCGGCCAATTACCTCTCCGTCGGGCAGATTTATCTGATGCAAAATCCGCTGCTGCGTGAGCCTTTAAAACCTGAACATGTCAAGCCGCGTTTGCTCGGCCATTGGGGCACTACACCCGGTTTGAACTTCATCTATGTACATCTCAACCGCATCATTAAAAAGCGCAACAAAGATGTGCTGTATGTCTGCGGCCCCGGTCACGGTGGCCCTGGCATGGTGGCGAATACCTATCTGGAAGGCACTTATACGGAAACCTATCCCGATATCACCGAAGATGTTGACGGAATGCAAAAACTCTTCCGCCAGTTCTCGTTCCCGGGCGGTATTCCAAGCCATGTGGCACCGGAAACTCCGGGTTCCATCCATGAAGGAGGCGAGCTTGGCTATGCGCTTGTGCATGCTTATGGCGCAGCTTTTGATAATCCCGATCTCGTCGTTGCCTGTGTTGTCGGTGACGGTGAGGCCGAAACCGGCCCCTTGGCGGCTGCATGGCATTCTAACAAATTCCTCAACCCGAAGCGCGACGGCGCGGTGTTGCCGATCCTGCATCTGAATGGCTATAAAATCGCTAATCCGACCCTGCTTGCTCGTATGTCAGATGAAGACTTGTACAGCCTTTTCACAGGCTATGGCTATGAACCATTTTTCGTAGAGGGCCACGAGCCGGAAGCCATGCACCAACTGATGGCTGCAACTTTTGACCGTGCTTTTGATCGTATCAAAGCCATTAAAGAGCAAGCCGATCTTAAATCTCCGGAGCGTCCGCGCTGGCCGATGATTATCTTCCGCAGCCCCAAAGGCTGGACAGGGCCAAAAGTGGTTGACGGCAAAATGGTGGAGAACCATTGGCGCTCCCATCAGGTGCCGGTTGCCAATTGCCGCGCAGATGATGCCCACCGCAAAATCCTTGAAGACTGGATGCGCAGCTATGATCCCGAAGATCTGTTTGACGCAAGCGGCAAGCTGAAACCGGAATTGCGCGCGCTCGCACCAAGCGGTGAAAAACGCATGGGCGCTATTCCGCATTCCAATGGTGGCTTGCTGCGTAAAGACCTGAAAACACCCGATTTCCGCAAATATGCAGTCAATGTTAGCGTGCCGGGTGCGGTACAGGAACAAACCACCAAAATCCTTGGTGATTATCTGCGCGATGTCCTCCGCCTCAATGATGAGGATAAAAACTTCCGTGTCTTCGGGCCAGATGAAACGGCGTCCAATCGCCTTGGCAGTGTTTTTGAGGCAACCGACCGCGTCTGGATGGCTGAAACGCTAAACAGTGATGATCATCTGGCCGCCGACGGCCGCGTGATGGAAGTGCTCAGTGAGCATTTGTGTCAGGGCTGGCTGGAAGCCTATTTGCTGACCGGTCGTCACGGCTTCTTCTCCTGCTATGAAGCCTTTATCCATATTGTGGATTCAATGTTCAACCAGCATGCCAAATGGTTGCAGGTCGCGCGCGAACTGCCATGGCGCAAACCGGTTTCATCGCTCAACTATCTGCTGACCTCCCATGTCTGGCGGCAGGACCACAACGGCTTCTCCCATCAGGATCCGGGTTTTGTCGATCTGGTCGCCAATAAGAGCGCCGATATTGTCCGCGTTTATTTCCCGCCGGATGCCAATACACTGCTTTGGGTGGGTGACCACTGTCTCAAAACATGGAACCGTGTGAATGTGATCGTTGCCGGTAAGCAGCCATCACCACAATGGCTAACCATGGATGAAGCAGAAAAGCATTGTGAGGCCGGTCTTGGTAAATGGGATTGGGCAGGCAGCGAAGATGGTATGGAGCCTGATCTGGTGATGGCTTGCGCCGGTGATGTACCGACCATGGAAACTCTGGCCGCCGCCGCAATGTTGCGTGAAGCGCTGCCGCATTTGCGCATCCGCGTAGTCAATATTGTTGATCTGATGGCGCTGCAATCACCGCAGCATCATCCGCATGGTATTGCCGACAGTGAATTTAATGCGCTTTTCACCACTGATCGTCCGGTAATTTTCGCTTATCACGGCTATCCGTATCTGATCCACCGGCTGGTTTATAAGCGCACCAACCATCCGAACTTCCATGTGCGTGGCTTTATCGAAAAAGGCACAACCACAACGCCCTTTGATATGGCTGTGATGAACGAACTTGATCGTTATAATCTGGCGATTGAAGCGCTTAACCGTCTACCTTTGGCTGCCGGTATAGCAGACCCGATTATCGCGTATCTTCAAAAAAAGCTTCAGCAGCATCATGACTATGTGCGTGAGTATGGTGAGGATATGCCGGAAATCCGTGACTGGAAATGGCCGCATAGCCGCGTAGCCAAGAGCTGATTGCAGATATTTACCGGAGCGGTACATACCCCTCCGGTCTTTGAGTTTTATTCTGATGAACAGTGAATGGATATGTTAATATGGCTCTGCACTCTGCTGAGAAACGTCTGACCATTCCTCTGTTCGGCAATGAAGATCTGGCACGCGCGATTGCCGCCGCAGGTAATTATCAGCTTGGATCGCTGGAAACCCGCAATTTTCCGGACGGTGAGAGTTATCTGCGGTTTCTTGATGATGTGGAAGGCCGCGATGTGGATCTCATCTACACACGGCACATCCCAATCATAACTTCCTATCGTGATTTTTTGCGGCGGATGCAGCTCGCGAGTTTAAAGACCGTTCTGTCAATCTGGCCCCCCCCCTTTCTGGCCTATTGCGACAGGACAAACGCTTCAAATCCGGTGATGTGATCATTGAATAACCCTAGATTTGTAGACACCTTGTGACTTTAAAAAAGGTAAAGAGCTTACGATGAGTAAAGCTAATTTCACCGACGAATTTAAATTGATGCTGTTAAACAAATAACTGAGCGCGGTTATTCCGTAGCAGATGTTTCGCGTCGCTTGGGCGTAAGCACTCATTCACTTTATAGCTGGATGAAGCATTACAACGCCCCTGAGAAAGCAGCTGCTCAGGATGATCAATTGTCAGAGATCAGGAGTGGACTTGCTGTCCAAACCGAGTTGCGAGACTGACTCGACTGGCAGGTATCGTAGCTTAGATTGGCTACATCAAAACATATGTGAACGGTGCTATTCTGGCTGTCGTAGTCGACATTTTGACAGACGTTTTATTGGCTGTTCAATACAATCGCACCAAACCACAGACCTGGTCTTACAGGCTTTTTGGATTGTCGTGTGGCGACGTATACCAAAAGAGCTAGTACTGATTCATTCCGACCAAGGCTCCCTGTTTACAAGTATGAACTGGGTTCATTCCTGAAACAGCACAACTTCTGCACAGTATGAGCCGGCTTGGGAATTGTCACGATATTGATCTAGCTGATAGCTTTTCTAATCGACTTGATAGAGAATGTGTTTGGCGCAAAGTAGAACACGATTGAAAGGAAGGCAAGATTGCCTGATGCAGTCTACAATTGTCTGTTTAACATCGGAGCAAGCCGCTAAAAATCACGATACCTTGCTAGATAGGAATCTGAATAAATTTTACATTTACACCCGATCTAGACTGCACATTTCTTTTAATAGAACAGATTCCAATACCTTTATTCCCGCCTCACTATCATTCAGACATGGTATAAAAGTGTATTCTTCCCCACCGTGTTCCATAAAGTACTCCCGATTTTCCACCGCAATTTCTTCCAGTGTTTCCAAACAATCGGAAACAAAACCTGGGGTAATAACCGCGATTTTTTTAACACCACTTTCAGCCAGTGACTGAATTGTTTTGTCTGTATAGGGCTTAATCCACTCTTCTGGCCCAAAGCGAGACTGAAAGGTAACAATCAATTGCTGTTTTGACATGCCCAATCTTTCACGCAGTAAGCGAGCTGTCTTCATACAGTGACAATAATAAGGGTCGCCCTTATCAAAGTAGTTCTGCGGAATGCCATGAAAAGAGGCTACAATAACCTCAGGCGTCCAACTAATAGTGCTCAGGTGTTGAGTTACAGAATTATACAAGGCGTCAATATAAACAGGATCATCATAATAAGGCGGCACTGTTCTTATGGCGGGTTGCCAGCGCATATTTAATAATTTGCGATACACCGCATCATTAACCGATGCTGTTGTAGCCGCCGCATATTGAGGATAAAGAGGGAAAATAATAATACGCTCACATCCGGCACGTTGCAGTGCATCTATGCGGTCTGCAATGGAAGGGTTGCCGTAGCGCATAGCCCAATCGATGATAATGTTATCATTATCGTTGAATTTCTCGGCAATAAGACTTGCCTGATTTCTGGTGAATGTACGAAGATAACTTTCATTCAGTTCGTTATTCCAGATAGATTTATAGGCTTTGCCAACCTTCTGCGGCCGCGTATTGAGCACAATGCCAAATAGAATTGGGTACCACTTCCAAGGCGACCATTCTATAACCCGTTTATCCGTCAGGAACTCTTTGAGATAAACACGAAGTGACTTGTAGTCTGTCCCTTCAGGTGTGCCGAGATTAATAAGCAAAACCCCGATTTTCCCGTTTTTGACATCAGGATGTTGTACGGGATTGCCATTATAAACAAGACTATGTTTCACTGAAAATACATCCGATTTTTTGGTTAAGTAACTATCTAACCATCCTTTACGTTTGCCTGAACAAAACGGATCACCGGAAAATACGCATAATTACAATCAGAGTGCCGTGCGCCCATCTGACATACTAAAATTTACGTAAAATCGACCTTAAGCTGAAATCAGAATAAGGCTTTATGCTCTAAATCTCGTTCTTCATAATCATCTTGAAGAACCTCTGGCTTTCTGCAATATCCGCAATCGGCAACGGATAATCGGTGCCCAATTTCAGTTTTGCTCCGCGCAAGACATCAGCAGGCGCTTGCCCCGGACTGTGCATCCATTTTGAGGGCAATAAGCGCAGTTCAGGCACCCATTGACGCACGTAATCACCTTCTGGATCGAAGCGTTTTCCTTGCACCACAGGGTTAAAAACCCGAAAATACGGGGCAGCATCCATCCCGCATCCCGCAACCCATTGCCAACTGGCCGGATTGCTGGCCACATCAGCGTCAACCAGCGTATCCCAAAACCACTCTTCCCCAAGACGCCAGTCGATCATAAGATTTTTCGTCAGAAATGACGCCACAAGCATTCTGACACGATTATGCATCCATCCTGTTGCCCACAATTGACGCATTCCAGCATCAATAATCGGTATGCCGGTCTGTCCTTTTGTCCATGCAATGAAAGATGCGGGATCCTTGCGCCACTCAATTGGTTCAAGTGTCGGGCGCATATCATGCGTGGTAATATCTGCTCTGTGATAAAGTTGATGGTAATGGAAATCACGCCAGATCAACTCGGACAAAAACTTATCAGCACCATTTGCCACATGCGGATGCTGCTGCGCGAACTGAACAACTTCATGCCATATCTGGCGCACACTCATCTGCCCGAAGCGCATATAAGGCGAAAGTTTTGAAGTGCCGTCAAGAGAAGGACAGTCGCGGTCATCCGCATAAGACCGGACCAGATCTTTCAAAAATACGGTCAAACGCTGGTAACCCACCTCCTCGCCGGTTTGCCAATGCTGGGCAATTGTGTGTGCCCAGTGCGTTTGTTTATAAATCATAACCGGCTGGTGCTGCACGCAATTTCTGGAGGCTGCCATCTGAGCCGATATAGCACGAGGCTGAAGAACACCTTGCCGGCGCAAGGCTTTGGCATAGGGTGTATAAACCTGATAGGGGTCACCGTTTCCAGTCATAACCTCCCAAGGTTCGATCAATAAATTACCCCTGAATGAGGCAACATGGATACCTTTGCCTTTGAGGTTATGTTTTATATCTGCGTCGCATTCACGCTCTGTATGCGCATAACGCCTGTTCCAGAAGACAGCTTTAACATGCTCCGTTGTTACGATATGTTCTATGATAATCGCCGGATCACCTGTCTCAATTATTAATTCGATATTTTTTTGCGCCAATTGCGCAGCAAATTTTTCAAGGCTTCTCTCAAGCCACCATCGCGCAGCGCCGCCAGGACAGCGCGAAATTCCTGTTTCCTCATGGATATAAACGGCTGTAACAGATCCGCCCGCTAACAATGCCGCATCAAGTGCCGGATTATCTTGCATTCTAAGATCATTGCGCAACCATATAAGACTATGATTTTTCATAGAAAATCCTGAGAGCTAAGAGAAAGAGCGGATGATGGATGAACCGCTGCCACCCCTGTTGCGTATAGAGAATGTAAAGTTTGTCTAATGAGGTGAATGTAATGGAAGCTCATATACATAATAAACTTGTATGGATAACGGGTGCCGGCACCGGAATGGGGCGCGCTTTGGCAATAAGGCTTGCCAGCCAAGGCTGGAAAGTAGCAATCAGCGCCCGCACAAGAGCGCATCTTGAAGAGGTCGCCGCACAAATACCGGACAAGATTTTTGCTTTTCCGATGGATGTGACGGACCACGCAGCGGTACCGGCTGCATATGCCGCGATTGAAGCACAGCTTGGCCCTGTTAGTGTCGCAATCCTCAATGCAGGCATATATAAGCGGGACAATGCGTTTAATTTTGATGCTGCGCTTTTTGAGGAAACGGTCAATGTCAATCTTATAGGAACTGCCTATTGTCTGGGCGCCGTTATGGAGCCCATGCTCAAGCGGCAATCGGGACGCATATTGGTCGTCTCCTCCGTTGCAGGATATACCGGCCTGCCAGGTGCAGCAGCATATGGCGCGACCAAAGCCGGTCTCATTAATATGTGTGAGGCCCTTTATCCTGAGCTGCGACGTAAGAATGTGCTTCTCAGCGTTGTTAATCCCGGTTTTGTAGATACGCCGCTCACACAAAAAAATGACTTTCCTATGCCTTTTATAATTTCAGAGAATGAGGCCGCTGATCACATCATTCGCGGCCTGAATTCACATCGTTTTGAAATTGCATTTCCGTGGAAGATGGTTTGGCTTACCAAATGTCTGGCATGTCTGCCCGCTGGATTGCGATTTGCAATTACGCGCAAATTGTTACGTTAATCCTGATTGACGCAGAGCTGACGGAAATGAAACTGCCCGACATCAATGCGCTGCGCTCTGAAACCGGCAGCGCAATAATGGAAATAATATCGCCACATCCGCTTGAAACGCGCATCAAAGCCGAGTGGCTCGATAGTGCACCATTGCTTTATGAATTGATCATCCCATTGAAGCAGCGTCTTCTCATAATCACGTCCAAACATCAGCTGGTCAGTCAGCTTTAAATTATGTCTTCGTGCGACATCAATAAGTGCGTTGCATGAAGGCAGCATACCGCCCGGAAAAATATAGGTCTGAATGAAATCAGCATTGCGCCGGTATTCATCAAGGCGGTTATCATCGATGGTAATAACCTGTAGCAAAGCCTCGCCGTCACTCTCTAACAAGGCTTGCAGTCTTGCAAAATATACAGACCAGTTCTCCTCGCCGACAGCTTCAAACATCTCGACAGATACGATTTTGTTGAAATGCCCCTCACAATTTCTGTAATCTTCAATACGAATTTCAACACGATCAGATAGGCCCGCTTTCATCATGCGCTCTCGCGCAAAATGTGCCTGCTCCTGAGAAAGTGTCAGGGCTACAATGCTGCAACCGGTTTTACGCGCAGCATATTCCGCAAATCCGCCCCATCCGCAGCCGATCTCAAGAACACGGTCATTTTTCTGAATATTCAATTGCCTGACGATGCGGTCATATTTGGCATTTTGCGCATCAGATAAGGACTGTCCGGCCGTTTGGAACAAGCCGGAAGAATATGTCATGGTCTCATCCAGCCACTGAGCATAGAATTGGTTGCCCAGATCATAATGGAAAGCAATATTGCGCTTGCTTCCTGTAGGCGTATTGGCACGGAGACGATGGCGCAAATTGGCCATCAATCTTGCAAGTGCCGGCAATGCGAGAACCGAATTTAAATAATCCTCATTGAAAATTCCCAGATCCAAAACAGCACCAATATCTGGACTATCCCAGTTATTATCAATAAATGCGCGCGCCAGCCCGAGTTTTCCTCCGGAGAGGACTTGCCACACAAATTTCGGCGAACGAATGATCATTGTTGCATCAGGGCCCGGTCTTGAGCCTTTGACATAAAAACTGTGCCCATCAGGAAACTCAACAGTCAGTGTGCCGAAAGCAATCCGGCCAGCCCATTTCTGCGCAATGCGCATCCATAGCGGCGGACGTTCGTTGAGCCCTGCTTTGACTTCCCTCTTGATGTTCATTGTCTCTTCAGTGGTGCTCATCAGGATTTAACTCACGGGGCTGATTGATCGGAGTGGGGTTTGAAACAACAGTACTGTCGACCTTGCTGGCCGCCGCCTTATAGCGATAAATGGTAAGGCCTTTTCTCCAAAGGCGCAGTGCCTCCCAATAAATGCTCGCGCTGACTTTCAGGGTCATCAACGGGTGACGCAACAATGCCAAACCAAGCGTGCGGTCATTTATGGGGCTTCGTGTCGCTGCAAAATTTGCAACAAGCACCATGCCATCAGCATCTTCCTCATGGATACGAACCAGCAGCTTTTCATCGGGAGGCTCAATGTAAAAATTATAGAAACAGTCCATCGGCAAAAAAGGAGATACATAAAAATCCTTCTTACATTGCTGGTGAAAGCCCTGTCCTGTCAGCTTCCCCTCGAGAACACGCATAATATAGGTATGACGTTCTGCGAATGTATTGCTGACCTCATAAAGAACAGCGCGCAGCCCTCCTTGCGCGTCATAACAAAAATAGAGTGTCAGCGGATTGAAGACATAGCCATAAATGCGCGGATAACAGAGAATATAAATACTCATCCCTGCCCCCTGAAGACCAGCACGGGCTAGTTGCCCTTCAACCCAATGGCGCAATCCGCCCTTTGTGCCATCTCCGTGATCTTTATCGTGAAAGCTCACAATTGCGCGGCGATTATAAGCAAAAAGACGCTTTGCCTTGTCTAATGACGGAAGCTCATCAATATTCAGCAGCAATGAAAATACACGATAAGTGAAGCGATGCCGTTGAGGACGCAACCGCATATGCATAACTTTGCCTATATAAAGACCTGACTGTATCTTCTCACTAGAGCGCATTATTATGATGCCTCACTCTCAGACGGCTGTGAAATTCTGGAGGATGCGTTTGGTACATTCCAAGGTCGTTTCAAACCAGCCAGCCCTTCTGCCACTGCAAGCCCTGCCTGCAAACCATCCTCATGAAAACCATAGCCAAAATACGCACCACAGAACCATGTATTACGCTTGCCTTGCAGGACATGCAGCGCACGCTGCGCTTCCAATGCTCGAAGGTCAAAAAGCGGGTGCTCATAATCAATCACCTTGATAATTTTTTCACCAACGATCGGCTTAGTCGGATTAAGCGTAACAAAAAGCGGGTATTTCTTATCAAGAGATTGAAGCTTATTCATCCAATATGTCACACATAAAGGTTGCTTTTCTGCATTCTTTTGATCGCCGGTATAATTCCAGCTCGACCAGATCCGCCTGCGCCTTGGCATAAGTGACGTATCGGAGTGCAAAACGGCGCTATTGGCTGTGTAACGAAAAGCACCAAGCAGTTTCTGCTCCTCAAAGCTGGGATCATCCAACATTGCAAGCGCCTGATCCGCATGCGCGGCAATAACAACATCGGTAAAACGCTCTGTATGGCCTTTGTTATCTGTCACCATGACGCCGTCAGGAGTGCGCTTGATGCGCACAACCTTGGCATCAAGCCTGATGTCACCGGATATTGCCTGTGCCAATCGCTCAACATAACGGCGGCTGCCACCCGTAACAGTGCGCCATTGCGGGCGATTTTTAAGACTGAGCAATCCGTGGCTGACAAAAAAGCGCACAAAGGCTTGCACAGGATAAGCCCGCATTTCATCCGCGCCCGCAGACCAGATTGCAGCCCCCATAGACAGCAGATGATTTTCAACAAAATCATTACCATAATTATGAGAACGAAGATATTCGCCAAGGCTAGTCTGCGCGTAATGTTCACTATCCAGAACAGAAGGCGCCTCGCGGTAAAACCTCAACACATCCCTGACCATAAACCAGAAACGGGGACGAATGATATTACGCCGCTGACCAAGCAAACCGTTGATGCCAGAACCGGAGTATTCCAGCCCGCCCTCATTGAGTGATACGGCAAATGACATATTGGATTTTTGTGTCTCAACCCCGCATGTTTCAAATAATGCGACAAGATTGGGATAATTCCGCTCATTATAAACAATAAAGCCCGTATCAACGGCAATCTCGTTTTGTCCGCACGGAACCATAATCGTATTGGAATGCCCGCCTAAACGGTTATTCTCTTCATAAATGGTGACCCGCGCAGTTTTGCTCAACAGCCATGCTGCAGACAATCCGGAAATACCTGATCCGATGACAGCAATGTGTTTTTTATTTTCAGAGAATGAGTGAGAACTGCTCACGGCTATTCCTTTTGTTTTTTATATATTCCAATACGCGCCGTACGACGTTTCGGATCTCTTTTTTTAAATTATTTTGATGTCGTGATCCGTTTGCTGATTTTCTCCGTAAAGATGGCATGAAAACAAACATTTCCATCCAGCCGCAATCGTGGCACAACAAATACAAAGGAATTGCAGAGCGCAGATCTATGCTGCTCCGATTCAGGCGGGAATGTTTCAAAATGAAAAAAACCACCCCCAATGCGGAGATTGGGAAACTCGAAGTATTAATGAAAGCTGTCACATTGGATCGCGATATTGATGCTTATGAGGTGATTTTTAAATACTTTGCGCCGCGTGTTAAATCTTACATGTTGCGGCTTACGACTGATGAACAGCTCGCAGAAGAGCTGATGCAGGAAACAATGATCACTGTATGGCACAAAGCGGACCGTTTTGATCCGCTCAAAGGAGCGCTTTCAACATGGATTTTTACGATTGCACGAAATTTGCGCATTGATGCTGTAAGACGAGAGAAAAGACCCGAATTTGACCCGGATGATCCGGCTTTTGTTCCTGATGAAACAATACCCGCTGATGCTCTAATCATAATGCAGCAATCAAGTAATGAATTACAGCAAGCAATGGAAAAATTACCGAAGGAACAGTTCGAGCTTATAAAAATGTCTTTTTATGATAATCACTCTCAAAGTGCTATTGCCGAGAAAATGAATATTCCGCTTGGTACAGTTAAATCACGAATGCGACTGGCATTTGAAAAATTGCGTCTTTCCCTCAAACACTTAGGGAGAGCGTCATGAATATACATCATCATTTAAGCGATGCGTTGCTTGAAAGCTATGCTGCCGGCACCTTAAGCGAGGGCTGGAGCATTGCCGTAGCCACACATTTATCATTGTGCCCTTCATGCCGTTTTCGTCTTAAAAACTATGAATGTCTGGGCGGAAAATTGCTTGAGGAACTACCTGCTGATACGTCTGTGGATAAAGCATGGGAGGCGGTTCGGTCGAGATTGGCAAAGACATCACTAAAGACCAAGCAAGAACGGCCGGAACCACAACCTCAGGCACCTGTTTTACCTCAGCCATTACGCTCTTATCTCGGAGGAGATGTCGATAAGCTGAAATGGCGCGCTCTTGGTCGCGGAGCCAGTCATATTGTCATTCCGACCAGCGACAATTCATCAACCGTACGCCTGCTCAAGATACCTGCCGGCAAGCCGGTTCCTGAGCACGGTCATGGCGGACGGGAATTGACACTTGTTCTTAGCGGAAGTTTTATCGATGGCGACGAGAGTTTTACTCGCGGCGATATCGAAGAGGCAAATTCCGATATTATTCATCAGCCTATAGCTACATCGGACGCTGATTGCATTTGTCTGGCGGTTACAGATGCCCCGTTACGTTTCCGCTCATGGATTGTTCGTTTAGTGCAACCTGTGCTTGGAATTTAGCGGCTAACGAATCCTGAATATAACAAAGATGAGATCTGCAATGTTAAAACAGGCCATAATTGCATATACTACGACTGCCATAGTGTTCTTTGTTGTTGACTTTATCTGGCTGTCAAAGATGACAAGCTTGTTTTACCGCCCACGAATGGCCAACATCCTAATGGATCAGCCAAATTTCACTGTAGCGGGTCTTTTCTATCTCGTTTATGTAGGCGGGATTATTTATTTTGCGGTAATACCTGCTCTCAACTCAAACAGCTGGCTTACTGCTGTTATTAATGGTGCCATTCTTGGGCTTATTGCTTATGGCACCTATGATATGACAAATCTCGCTACGTTAAAAAATTGGTCCTTATCAGTAAGTATAGTTGATATGGTGTGGGGTCTGCTTCTCACTGCTATGGCTAGTTCAGCAGGATACTTTGCAACATCGTTTATTCTCCCCAAAATATAACAAATTAGATGTGTTTTTTAGCTGCAGAATTACTATTTATTCCAAAACATTAGTGGAGTGAACCGACGCCGACCTAAATAATCTTCGCAGCTATTTATTACGAGTATTATCTTTCAGAAGATTTTGATCGGCAAAGACGCTTATCGTACTTCTAATTGGGTCGCTTAAGAGTCTCAACCCGTTGAGCACCACAAGAACCGTGCCCCCCTCGTGGCCAAGTACCGCCAAAGGCAATGGCAATTCAAAAAAAGCTGCACCCACAACCAAAACACACATCATACAAATCGCAAAAATAAGATTTTGACGAATTATTGATACGGTTCGCCTGGCAAGACGATGGGCTGCCGCTAATCTTTCCATATTCTCTGAAAGCAGAGCGACATCAGCAGCCTGTAAAGCAACTTCAGATCCTGCCGCCCCCATCGCAATGCCGACATCGGCGCGCGCTAGTGCCGCTGCATCATTCACACCATCACCAACAAATGCAACTTTCCCACCACTAGCCATTTCTGCAACCAGCCTCACCTTATCCTCTGGCAACATCTCGGCATGAATCTCATCTGGCTTGAATCCAAGCAGCTTGCCAATACGCAGCGCCACTGCCTGTCTATCGCCTGTCATCATTGCGATGGTCTTAACGCCGTTTTCTCGCAAAGCGACAAGTGCTCCAGCTGAAGTTTCACGTACTTTGTCCGCGATACTGATCGCACCTAAAACAAGCGCCCCACGCCCAAGATAAACAACTGTCTCTGCTCCGTCCTGTAAGTTTTTAAAGCGCTCATCATCAAGAAGAGCACCCATATTATGGGCCATTCGACGATTACCTGCCCAAATAGGGCCGTCCATATCACGTCCAACAATGCCAGCGCTTGGAATTGTTTTCACATCATAAACATCATGTAGTTTCACCTCTCGACGGAGCACTTCGCGCCTCAGGGCGTCGGCAATATGATGCTCGGAATTGGCTTCAATACTAGCTAGTGCGGATAAAAAACTCATCTCATCATCAGCTAGAGGAACAACTCCAGTTACTTCTGCACGCCCGGTTGTCAACGTTCCAGTCTTGTCGAAAGCAAAGATATTAACTGCTGCAAGTGTCTCAAGCGCTGCCCCACCTTTAAATAAAACGCCTCCCCGTGCAGCTGATGATAGAGCGGACAAAATTGCTGCTGGCACCGAAATGACTATCGCACACGGGCTCGCGGCTACAAGCAAAGTTGCTGCAAAGTATAATGCAGCTTCCCAGTCATTCCCAAACCAATAGAAAATGCCAAGAGCAATCAGCGAGACCATTAAAACGGCAACTGTATAACGTTGCCCAAACCAAACACTGAACCGTTCTGAAGGAGCTTTCGCTGCCTGAGCTTGTGTGACTAGCTCAATCATGCGTGCCACAGTACTTTGTTCAACAGTTTTAGTAATCCTAATCTCAAGTACGCCATCAAGATTGACCGTTGCCTCAAAAACTTTAGCACCAGTTTCTTTGCGCACAGGCATAGATTCACCCGTAATCGTAGACTCGTCCAGCGCTCCACTTCCGCTTGCTATTGTTCCGTCAGAGGGTATTCGTGCGCCAGGCCGAACGATAACAATATCTCCAACACGAAGACTTGCTGCCTGCACTTCTTTGATCGAACTATCTGCTAGTTTAAGTAAAGCGATTTCAGGCCGTAACGCCATCAATGCTTCAATGGCGCGGCGCGCTCGCCCCATGGCACGCTCTTCCAATGTCGTGGACAAACTAAACAGCGTCAGCAAAATAGCACCTTCGACAAACGCACCAACAATCGCCGCAGCAATAGCTGCAACAATCATTAACAAATCGATGTCGAGTACGCGCTCATGGACCAACACACTCAACGCCCGCCATCCGGCGGGAACACCGCCAGCAAAATATACCAATACCACGCCGAAACTAGTCAATGCGAAAGCCAATGCACCACTGAATAGCCATGTCCCAACCAAGGCCAACAAAAGCCCCAACACGGTTGCAGAAGTAAGAGCAACTGATGGATTAGTTAAAAATCGATACATTGATACATTGCTCCACTTCGCTAATGAACTAAGAATGTTCAAACAGCTGCGCCAATGATCCTATCATAACTAAAGTCGCCGCAAGGCGTTTTGGAACCAACTCCATAGAAGTTATCCCGGCTGCGACTATGATCACACCATACAGTGCAATCGCAGCGTCACTGAGCATACTAAAAAATTCAACAGGGTTAGTTGTTTGCCATAAAGTCGTATGAAACACAGCCATCGTCCGTTAACGGGACTTATTATGCAGAATATTTTTTATTGCATTGATTGCAAGCAGAACAAAAACAAAACCGGTTACTGGAAAAATTGCTGATAGGACCTTTTCAGGTCAAAACCTCTCGATGACTGGCAAGAGACTTCAAATTTAATAGTTATTTCAGAATGTGCGTAATATTTTTTTATCATTCGTGGCAGTCATTAATTCCTGCCTGCGCCATGATAACGGGCGGATATTACGGCGTAGATTGTGATCAATCTGTGGTGAAGTTTCAACGTTGATTAAACCGCGGAAAACTCTCATCCTAAATACTGTAATTACAAATTTTATAAGGATTGGTGAGTTTTACTCTAATTAATCTAAGCTGTCATTTCTAAGGCAATGAAACTGATAAATATTATGCCACCCTCCACCCCATAATGTTGCAATGCTATTCAACTCTTGCTGGACAGCGCGCGAAAAGCCTGAAAGCTGTTCATGCTGCTGCTCGGCCGTCA
Organism: Pseudochrobactrum lubricantis; assembly: GCF_041929865.1. NCBI lineage: Bacteria > Pseudomonadati > Pseudomonadota > Alphaproteobacteria > Hyphomicrobiales > Brucellaceae > Pseudochrobactrum > Pseudochrobactrum lubricantis. The sequence continues at coordinate 63,880 of NZ_JBHEEE010000002.1, read as the reverse complement.
GACCAATTCGGATGAGGTGTTTGCGGTTAGCAGCAATGACCTGTTTCCAATACAGCTCTGCATCTTCACCATGTTTTTTATAGAGCAGAGAGGCAGTACGCCGCACCTTTCCAATTCTGGCATCGAGTGGGAATATTATTATCTTACAAAAATCTATACTCATGCTGCACCAAGGTTCTTGTTGCTTCGCAATATGAGGATTTCATCCTCAAACTCCTGACTGGGGGATAATCCCCCAGACCCTGACGACCCGCTACGCGGATCGTTTTGGTTGACTGCGTGTTTGCTTCTACCGAGCACGAACTCGCAAAGGCATTTACCAGTTAGGCTTTTGAGAAAAGGATCTACTTGGGGATCTACCGGTGTGCCTGCCGGGCGAGAGAAGCAGAACTCTAAATCACAAATAGCAACGTTAATTTCAGCTTCAGCGAGGTCTTTCGTCTCGTGCCGTCCTAGGTCAAGTTCTTCGCCATCAACCGTAAGCATTGAGCGCCAAAGTTCACGATTACTGTCCCACCAAATTCTCCCAATGCAGCGATGGTGTAGTGCGCCGTCATCACCGTATATATTCTTCCTTATATAGGAAATCGTGGGCGCACCGGACATTTGTCCGCTTAATACGCCATGGGCAGCACCGGACAAATGTCCGGTTAATGCGGCGTTGTTTTTTGCGGACAAAATGACATCCTTCGGTAGGTTAAAGTCGAGATCAAGTGATAAGTAAATCGTGTCTGTCGACCGCCCCCTCTTGCCCCACTCAGACTGTTTTGATCGGTCAATTACTTCAAGCGCTTCTAATGCTGACAGACCACGCCGAACATGGCGTTCGGACATGCCGACCTTCTTAGCAAGGCGCATCTGAGTAATTTGACATACCCCACCAACAGAGGAGGCTACCAAACCTACCAATATCGTGTTTAGTGACTTGTCATCAATTTTTTGACGCTTAAGCCAGTCCTTTGCGGATTTACTCATGCAGACCTCTTTCTGGCCTGCGCGGACTTGGCGCAGCGGGTGGCCTGTCTATGATGCCAATCGGCAAGAGCGAAGTGAGCGCGACCTATAAGAATGAGGATTAAGCGCATTGGCCTGCTCCCGCGCTGTGATCAAGGGCTTCATTCCATGTATCAAGACTGGACTTGATGAAGCGCTGCAGCTGGCCGGCCGCAAAAATGATATTCGAGGCATCACTTTCAGACACAAAGTAAAACTCACGATTGCCGGTTACGGACGAATGATCTTTGTCGAATACATCATGGAGCAACCCACCGAGGATTGAAGCCATATTCTTTGAATCGTTGATCGGATTCTCAAGATTGAACAGAGCTTCGTTTATCTTGACCGTTGCACCCGTAGTTGCCTGCGGAACACCCTTTGTGTTATTCCTCTGCATGTTCTTCATTCCTGCGATGGTTTGGCTTGAACTCTGGCTCGGTTTTGAGGTTGCCGCCTCTGCCGAGCCTTTTGATTTCTGGCTCATGCCGCATCATCCATGAAAAATGCAATCAGCTTGCTACGTTCAGCGACCCATCTGCCACCCACCTTCTTCGCGGGAAGCTGGCCAGTATTGAGCAAATGGAACGTCTGCCGCTCATTGCGCCCAATCAGCTTTCCAATTTCTGAAACTTCCCAAATTAGTTCCATTGAATTTGTATTATTACTCATGACTTAAATTCCCTATATGTTCATGGGTGCAACTCGCATCAACATTCAATGGCTACCATCAATTAACCATGATATCAAGTCGCACTCTTGACATTTTTGATGGCAAGTTGCACTCATTGCAAATGAATGAAAAAAATAAGTACCCAAGTGAAATCGCTGACCGCTTTCAACTCCGACTTCCTCCGGGGCTGAGAGACCGTATAAAAGTCTTCGCGGAAGCACACGGTCGCTCAATGAACACAGAAATAGTGCGTGTTCTTGAAAAAGAGTTCCCTGAGCCAATGCCTCTTGATGTTAGACTGAATGAGTTGCTTGGCCTATTTACAGCGCTTCGTAAAGTCAGAGGACATGAAGACGCTATCAACGAATTAACTGACGGTCTGTTAGAAGCGGTCGAAGGGATTGCCTCTGGCCGTGTCCCCGACATCGACGAGGTAACACGACAACGCATTCGAGAAAGCCTCGACGACTGGCATCTTGCACGTATTGAAGAGGCTCAATTTTCCATCGATCAAATTGATGAGAAGTATACTCCCAAAACAATAAATCCAGACCTCACTGATTAAGCAATGTCGATACGCAAACGCAAATGGACTAACCCAAAAGGCATTATTAAAGAGGCGTGGGTTGTCGACTACGTTGACAGTCAGGGCACACGCCGCCTGAAAACATTTGCGAAGAAAAAAGAAGCGGATGCATTCTCAGCCACTGCTAAAATTGAAGTGCGCGAAGGCGTTCACGTTGCAGATAGTGCAAGCGCAACAGTTGCACAGGCAGGCGGTTTCTGGATCGCTAGCGGTGAAAATGACAGCTTAGAGCGCTCCACCATCAACCAGCGCCAAAGACACGTAAAACTGCATATTGACCCGTTCATAGGCAATACGTTGCTTTCGCGTTTGAATGTTCCCGCTATTCGAGAGTTTGAAGATAAGCTCCGCGACGAAGACCGATCGCCTGCCATGATTAAAAAAATCATTGGCTCTCTTGGTTCAATCTTAGCCGATGCGCAGGAGCGCGGCCTTACCATTCGCAATCCGGTCAAAGATATGCGCGGTACACGCCGTACGGGGAAAGATAGACAGGCAGAGCGCCGTCAGAATGGCCGTATCAAGGTCGGCATAGACATTCCCACCAGAGAAGAGATCAAAGCTCTTATTAACGCCATAGACGGCCGCTGGAAGCCATTGCTCATCACTGCAATCTTTACAGGCATGAGATCATCCGAGCTACGAGGTTTGCGCTGGCAGGATGTGGACTTTGAAAAGCGCGCTATCAATGTACATCAGCGCGCTGATGAATTTGGAGAAATTGGTCGACCGAAGTCTGGTGCAGGCGAACGGACTATTCCAGTACCACCACTTGTCATAAACACATTGCGTGAATGGAAATTAGCCTGCCCTCGCAGAGAAACCGTGAGACTGGATCCTAACGGCAATCCTGTCACGGAACTTCACTATGTATTCCCGAACGGTTTAGGTAAAATCGAGAGCCACGCAAACATCATCAATCGCGGCCTGATACCCGTTCAGATAAAAGCCGGCATCACCCAACAAGACGGACAGGAAGTGAAAGCCAAATATACAGGCCTTCATGCTCTGCGCCATTTCTACGCGTCGTGGTGCATTAACCGCCTAGAAGATGGAGGCCTTGGATTACCTCTCAAGGTCGTTCAAGAGCGCATGGGACACTCATCAGTCACCATGACTGCAGATACATATGGGCACTTATTTCCCCGTGGTGATGACGCTGCTGAGCTTGCAGCGGCCGAGCATGCCCTTTTAAGCTAACTGCGGGTGTTAAAGCCATTAAACGCGACATGAGCGCAACATGAATATAAATTACCTTATAAAATCAATGAAGATATAAGGCATCATAATCCTTGTGTCGGCGGTTCGAATCCGTCCTCCGCTACCAACAAATTTTCTCAATCATAAAACAATATTATGAATGTCTCATCTGTTTTAAGCATGAGATATTTACTTCACTTCGACGGCATTTTGTAAAATGCCTCGTGCATCAGCGATTTATTCCCGTTTTGGGAATCACTTGAGAATCAATCGGATAGACCTGTAAATTTCACAAGACTGGTGCCGGAGTATAAGTCCGGCACCGGTTTTTCATTTCGGCTGACTAGAGCATTTCACAGTCAAGTTGGATTAACTTGGACAGTCCGAGATAATGCGACAAACTAAGAAATCTAGAGCGAGCACTGCGATCCAACATGGACGTAAACCGCTCTAGCCATTTTCAGCAGTATCAATGTCCGCCGAGCACCAGCAGCTGTACCGGCATCATAATCGCCTGAATGCGCAGAATGACAGCATGAACGAGGCCGGTGGCATCCACTGCGTGCAGGAATGCCGAACGCAATGGCCCTGCTGTGCCTGCCTGCAGCTCTTCATGATTGCTGGTATAGGCATTGGCAATGCAATTGCTGCCCGGAGGCACATTGCCAAAACTATTTTCATAAAGAGGTTCCAGCGTCGCGGTAATCGTACCAGGACGGCTCAGCTGCTGCACATCCACCAGCTGATCGCTGGCACGCACCTGCCCGCCTGCAATCACATCCTGAACCTCTGTCACCACCATCGGCACGACAGTAAAAGGCTGACCGATACAGGTAACCTCGGCGATCATGCCGGTCTTGATGACCTGTGTCTCAATCTGGTTGAAACCGGCAACCAGCCTGCCCCGTCCGGCATCATCCGGCACCAGAACACCTGCAGGGCGCAGCAGCGGGTTCACCACCTCACCCGTGCGCAAGGTAAACTGCTGCACGGTACCGGACACACCGGCGCGCACAGTGGTTTTATCCAATTGCACACGCGCCTCTTCCAGTGCGGCCTCTGCACTGGCTTTTTGCGCAGGCAGTAAAGTGCTGATCTTGGTCTGCAATGTCTGCTTTCTGGCAATTGCCTCAGCCAGTGCGCCTTTGCGTCCTTCAAGGCTGGATGTCAGGCGGTCAATCTCGCGCTGGGCAACCACATTCGGATTGCGGCGCTGCAACTCAGTCTGAGTATTGAGATCAATCTGCGCCTGCAAATAGGCGGCCTCAACTGACTGTATCGCACCATCTGTTGCAGCAATCTCAGATTTCGCCACCTCAGTTTCCGCCTGCACTTCGACAATACGCTGCTCTGCAGTTTTCATCGCAGCTTCCTGCTTGCTGCTGTCAAGGCGGAACAGCGGATCACCGGCTTTCACTTTCTGAAAGCGGGACACATAGACCTCTTCAACACGCCCCGGAATTTCCGGCAGGATTGTCACCGTGCGATAAGCGGCGGTCACATTGGATGTGGAAGGGTGATAATAAAAGATCATCGTAATCAGCGAGATTGTCAGAATAAGACAGGCTGTAATCCCCCAGCGCAGCTCAAACCACACCGAATAAAGCGTGATATGGTGACCGATAAGTTTACCCTGACCATAACGCCGGAACAGATAATCCGGCAAAATCGTCACCATTGAACAGAGAAGAAATTCCAACATTATTGCTTCTCCCCGTTCTGATCCGGATTATGAGATGAATGCCCGTCTTGAGCTGCCTGCGGCTGTACTGTTTCCACTGGTTTAACGGCAGCTTCCGCTACAGGAGCAGGCTGTTGCGCAGCCGGTGCTGATGCAGGCGGATAGTTCTGTGGCACATAAGTACTGCGCGCAATCCTGTTCAGAGACTTGGCCATCGAGGTTACCGGCGTAATAAAATTCGGCAGTTCAATCATCGCCAGCAACAGGGCAGCAATCCAGAAAAGCTGATTATGGGTAAAGAGCGCAATCAGCGCCAGAACCGCAACAACCTGCAACTGCACCTTATTGGTACGATGTGCCATTTGCTCCGGCAAAGCATGAAGCCGGAGATAGAGGGTGCCAACGGCAAAGATCATGCAAATGAGAAAAACAATGACGAAATTAAACAGAATATCGGTCTGTCCCGGTGCCGTAATAAATGCGGGCACATGATCAATGGCTATGGGGTGTTTACTCACATCCATAATTTGCCTGTCTCCTGATCTGAAGATTAAGTTTCAGTGATTAAATACACTCAGCGAAAAACAGGCCGCACTTCCTGTGCAAACAAGGCCAAAAAATGTTGGTTTTAGTGCCAGAACAAGGCGCATATGAGTAAAACGGCATTAACTGCTGCTGATAACGCTAAGTTGAAAAGTTCCGTGCGTCCTCATCATGAGTACAGCAAATATTTTATCAGAATTTTGCAATACACAAAACAATATTGCTCAGTTGTGAAACTCTCTGCGTCATATTCCGGCAAGGATATGATTCCCGCCTTCAATGCGCCGCATCAAAGCTCTATGATAAAGGCGTTATTATCAGCATGAGATTCTTATGACAGACATTACCAGACGGATTGCCGCCATCATTGCCGGTGAGATCAATGCAAAACCGGAACAGGCGGTTGCCGCTATCGGCCTGCTTGATGAAGGCTCGACCGTGCCGTTTATCGCCCGCTACCGTAAAGAAGTGACCGGTGGTCTTGATGACACGCAATTGCGTAACCTGTCCGAGCGTCTGACCTATTTACGTGAACTGGAAGCCCGCCGCACTTCCATTCTGGACTCCATCCGTACACAGGAAAAGCTCACACCGGAGCTTGAGCTGAAAATTGCAAACGTCAGCACCAAAGCTGAGCTGGAAGATATCTACTTACCCTTCAAGCCGAAGCGCCGTACCCGTGCGGAAATCGCCCGTGAGCGTGGCCTTGGTGCACTGGCTCAGGCAATCCTCGACAACCGCGCTGCGGTGCCTGCCGAATTGGCGACCGCCTATATCACGCCGGATGTAGCTGATGTGAAAGCCGCCCTTGAAGGTGCGCGCGATATTATCGCCGAAGGTATCACCGAAAATGCTGACCTGCTCGGCCGTCTGCGTAGCTACATGAAGGACAATGCGGTCCTGCAGTCTCGTGTCGTTGCTGGAAAAGAGACTGAAGGCGCAAAATTCTCCGATTATTTTGCCCATAACGAACAGTGGAACAAGGTTGCCGGTCACCGCGCTCTTGCCATGCTGCGCGGCCGCAATGAAGATTTCCTGACGCTGGATATTGTTGTTGACCAGCAGGACACATCGCCGGTCAAACCGGTTGAGCGGATGATCGCCCATAGCTATCAGGTCGGCGGCACGCTGGCCGGTGATAAATGGCTTATGGAAGTGATCGGCTGGACTTGGCGCGTGAAACTCTCACTGTCCCTCTCCCTCGATCTGATGCGTGATCTGCGTGAACGCGCGGAAGAAGAAGCGATCAATGTTTTCGCCCGCAATCTGAAAGACCTGCTGCTGGCAGCGCCTGCCGGCTCCCGTGCAACGATGGGTCTTGATCCGGGCATCCGCACAGGCGTGAAAGTGGCGATCGTTGACGGTACCGGCAAACTGCTGGACACTGCAACGGTCTATCCGTTCCAGCCGCGCAATGATCTGCGCGGTGCACAGGCTGAAATCGCCTCGCTGATCCGCAAGCATAAAGTAGAGCTGATCGCTATCGGCAACGGCACTGCAAGCCGCGAGACCGAGCGTATGGTTGCCGACCTGCTCACTGACATGCCAGCTCCGAAACCGCTTAAAGTGATCGTTTCAGAAGCCGGTGCATCGGTTTACTCAGCCTCGGAAACAGCGGCGGCAGAATTCCCGCAGCTTGATGTATCGCTGCGCGGCGCGGTTTCCATTGCCCGCCGCCTGCAAGACCCGCTGGCAGAACTGGTGAAGATTGAGCCAAAATCCATCGGCGTCGGCCAGTATCAGCACGATGTGGATCAGGCGCGTCTTGCCCATATGCTGAATGCCGTTGTGGAAGATGCGGTGAATGCTGTCGGTGTTGATCTCAACACTGCTTCCGCTTCACTGCTCGCCCGTGTGTCCGGCCTTGGCACATCGCTTGCCGAAGCCGTTGTTGCGCATCGCAATGAAAACGGCCCGTTCAAGAAGCGTAAAGACCTGCTCAAAGTCGCCCGTCTCGGCAACCGTACATTTGAGCAGGCCGCAGGCTTCCTGCGTATCCCGAATGGTACTGAGCCGCTTGATGCCTCATCAGTGCACCCTGAAGCCTATGGCGTGGCTGCTAAAATCGTTGCCGCCTGCGGCCGCGATGTGCGCTCACTGATGGGTGACGCCAGTGCTTTGCGTGCGCTTGATCCGAAGCTCTTTGTTGATGAGCGTTTTGGTCTGCCAACGGTGAAAGACATTTTGTCGGAACTGGAAAAACCAGGCCGTGATCCGCGTCCGGAATTCAAAACCGCGACCTTTGCCGATGGCATTGACGATATCAAAGATCTCAAACCCGGCATGCTGCTGGAAGGTACCGTGACCAATGTTGCCGCCTTTGGTGCCTTTGTTGATATCGGCGTGCATCAGGATGGTCTTGTGCACGTATCCCAGCTTGCCGATAAATTCGTCAAGGATCCGCATGAGGTGGTAAAAGCCGGTGATGTGGTGAAAGTGCGTGTGACAGAAGTGGATGTGCCGCGCAAGCGTATCGGCCTGACCATGCGCAAAGATGGCGGTGGCGAAGCCGCCCCCAAGCCTATGGGTGAGCGCGGGCAACGTCCGGCACAGAAACATTTCACAGCCAAGCCGCAGGAAAAGCCTGCTGAAGCTCAGGGCGGTTTTGGTGCAGCACTGCTTGAAGCCATGAAACGTAAATAACCAAATAAAAAGGCCGCTAAATTGAGCGGCCTTTTTCATATCTGAATCAAAAGAAGAACTTATCTACCTAAGGATTTGATAAGATTCTCATTTAGCTCCGTCTCACCAAACCAGTTGAGCCGGTTGATGCAGATGAAACCGCGATCAATCAGATCATTATCATCACCTTCGGAAGATGAATGCGGGCGACCCCGTGGCACCAGCAGCACTGTCTCGACCCCATCTGTGCTGACCACCTCAGATGATGATGCAATCTTATCCCGACCGATACGCGGCTGGGCAATTGGCGCAGGCAGACTATGCGGCAGATTAATGCTCAGCCAGTGCCCTTCTCTCTGCCAGTCTGCACGCCGCTCTAAAAGATTGCGCAGTAATTGCACCAGCGCCACCAGATCATCTTCACCACGGCGCGGCTGTTTGACCTGTGAAAAACCAATGGCAGGAATACCCCAGAATGTTGCCTCACGGGCAATACCAAGCGTACCGGAATAGGCCAGATCTTCCGCCACATTGCGCCCGTCATTAATCCCTGCCAGCACCAGATCAGGCTTGGCCTGATCTTTGAACAACCAGCTCATCGCCGACACAACACAGTCCGCAGGTGTGCCGGAACAGGAATAGCGCTGCTCACCGCGTTTCACCATGGTCAGTGGTTTGCCGATGGTGATGGATGCACCCGCAGCCGTGCGCTTACCATCTGGTGCCACAACCCACACATCATCACTCAACGCCCGTGCAGCACGTTCCAGAAAAGCCAGACCTTCGGCATCAATACCGTCATCATTGCAAAGCAAAATACGCATCAGGCTTCTCCCAATTCCAAAGCATTTCCAGTTGAGTTTGCATTGTTAGAAATGCTTTGTTTTTTTAAATTAACGCGCATTTTAATCCGAAAACCGCTTCACACTTTTCGGAATGCGCTCTATCACATCACCGCTCTTCACATCCTGACGCACAACTGGAATATGCTCTGCCAGTTCGCCAAGCAATTGAGCCGAGCAGGAATGACCAAGTATATCAGGCTTACCCGCCTGCTCCCAAAGCGCGACCATACCGCTCAAAGTCGGATGGGTCGGCAGTCTTATCCAATCAGCCAGTTCATCCCGCAGCATATCAAAGGCCGGTGTATCTTCCGGCACATGGCCGGTCAGCAAAACCGGCCAGCCGGTGCGCAGCGCACGATTCATCGCATAGGCGGAAGGCCCTGCCTGCCCCATCGCATCAAATGTCAGCAGCGGACAGCGCGGCAGCGCCTGATCTTCACGCCACTCCTGCGCCTGATGCAGCAATTGTTTCAACCGTCCGGCCACACCATCCCGCAGGGCACCTGTGGCTGCAATCTGCTCAGCCAGTGCAGCACGCATATCCGCATGAATAGCAAAATTAACCGGCATCAGTGCCATCAGTTCCAGCGAGCGACCGGAGAGTGGGGTCGGCAGCAGACAACCATCACGGTTCTGCAAAATCCATTCGCGGATTTGCTGTGCCCGCACGCTACCCGAAACCCCATCCGCACCATAAGAGGCATCCAGCAGCAACAGATCACATTGCGGAAATGCATCCATCTCCAGCACCGGACTATCCGGCACCACATCGCCGCTATAGAGAATTTTGTGCCCTTCGACCTCAACACAGAACCACACGCCACCAGCCACATGGCCGGAACGACCGGTGGTGATTTCCGCATCTCCGATGGTCAGCACATCGCCTGCTTTGAACAGTTCAATACGTTCTTGCGGAAAGACAATCTTTTCCAAATGCTGTTGCTCGGCATAATTCTTCAGAGTTTGACCTGTTTCTGCCAAAGTTTCGGCAGTCATCAGGATACGCCCCTGAAAGCCCTGCGCCAGCAACCACAACAACCCGCCGACATGATCCTCATGGGCATGGGAGATCAGCACCACATCAAGTGCAGCAATCGCATCCACCTCAATCAGCGGATAATAATCGCGCCCAGTGGCTCCGACCTTAATGCCGATATCAAACAGCAGCTTGGTTTTAGTTGTGCTGATACCAACGCCTAAGCGTCCTTTTTCACCAAAACCGCCATAGAGATTGATCTTCATACGGCACCTGCTTCAGGGATTACCCAGCCTGACCGGATACGTAATTGCGCCACATCATCCGCTTTGAGATGCAGCGGATCCGGCAGATTGAAATGCAGATTCAGTTCCGGAGCCTGTTCGGCAACAGCTTCAATCCGCGATGCACCGCCCTGATAGACCGAGCGTGTCACCCGCACGGAAAATCCGTCCTGTTTCACCAGTTCCAGATCATCTTCACGGATACAAATCTGTGCGTCTTTACGTACCACTTCATCGGCGCGGCAACGCAAACGCACTTGCTGCCCCAGCACCAATGCCTCACAGGAACCACTGCCATTGACGCTCAAAATCTCCGCAGGCAGTACCATGCCCTGCGCGATAAAAGACGCGACCATCGCATTGGCCGGTTCATTATAAAGCGTTTTCGGCGAAGCAAACTGCATCAGCTTGCCTTTGTCCATCACCGCAATACGGTCGGCCAGTGCCATCGCCTCGGCCTGATCATGCGTAATATACACAATCGTTGTGCCGGTGCGCTTATGGAAGCGCGCAAACTCATCTTCCATCGAAGCACGCAGATGCACGTCCAGATTGGCCAAAGGTTCGTCAAACAATACCAGCGACGGCGCAGCCACCAGACAACGCGCCAGTGCCACGCGCTGACGCTGCCCGCCGGACAAGTTCGCCGGACGGCGATCACCATAGCCCTGCAGATCAACCAGCTTCAGTGCCTCTTGCACACGGCGCTCGCGCTCGGCTTTTTCCACCTTGGCTATCTTCAGACTATAGCCGACATTTTCCGAAACAGTCATATGCGGCCAGAGAGCATAGTTCTGGAACACAATACCGACACGGCGTTTTTCCGGCGGCACGAACTGGCCTTTGCCGGTCACCAGATTATCGCCGACATAGATCACACCGTCATTCGCCTGTTCAAATCCGGCAATCATACGCAGCAATGTGGTCTTGCCGCAGCCGGAAGGCCCCAGCACGGCAATGAATTCACCATTGGCGATATCCAGCGACACATCGGTCAGCACTTTGGTGTCGTTAAAGCTTTTGGAAAGCTGAGAGATAGTCAATCCCGCCATGGCAGAACTCCGTCAGGCAGATATCTGGCAAACATATTGGTCACCAGCATCAGTAAGAATGTAATCAACACGACCAGCACAGATATTGCAGCCGCATAGGGTGAATCGCCACCCTGTTCAAAAGAGAAAATCACCACGCCCAGCGTTTCCGATCCCGATGACCATAATAGCGCGGAAACAGTCAGCTCCGAAAAAGCGGTCATGAAAATCAGCACACCGCCAGCCAGAGTTGCCGGTGCTACCAGCGGAAACACGATGGTGCGCAGCCGTGTCAGCAGCCCTGCGCCTGCCACCTGCGCCGCCTCTTCCAGAGCACGGTCAATCTGATGCAGTCCGGTAATGGTCGGACGCAATGCCAGCACCAGAAACCGTGCCAGATAGGCGTAGAGAATGATCCAGATCGTATTATAGAGATGCAACCCGACAACCGGCAAAGGCTTGAGGAACATCAGCAATGCCGCAATCGACAATACCACACCCGGCAGAGCATAGGGTAATTCGGCTGCGAGATTGAGCAAGCGTGTCCACCAGCGCGACCGCCATGTGATGAGATAACCAAGCGGCACCGCCACCAGCACTGCAAAACCGGCTGCGGCCAGCGACAGGGTGAATGAATTGACCAGCGCACGACGAGCCCCTGCATGGTCAAGCAGCACGAATTTCAGATTATCCAGCGTTGCCGTCTGCCAGCTCAGCGGAATACCAAAAGCAGGCACCAATGCGGTGAGCAACAGGCCGAACATCGGCAGCACCAGCACCACGGCTATCAGCAGCCAGCAAGCGACCTCAACAGTCAGGCGCCATGAGCCAAGTTCAAAAGGCGCAGCAGGCAGCGAGGTTGAAGCGATACGATAATCGCGGCGGCGTGCCATATAATCCTGACACAGAATACCCGCCATTGCGATCACACCGATCAGCAGTGAAAGCACAGCGACCTCCGACAGCACAGATGGTCCACCACCGGCAAGCTTTTGATAAATCAAAGTCGGCAGCACCAGCACATTGGCCGGAATTCCCAAAAAAGCAGGAATACCAAAATTACCCACACAGGACACGAAAGCCAACGCAGAAGCGCCGATTACCGATGGTGTCATCAGCGGCACAATGATTGTGCGCGTCACCTGCCATTTACTGGCACCGCTGCTCAAAGCGGCTTCAACCAGCTCGCGCGGTAATTTACGCAAACCGGCGCGTACAATCAGAAACACCAGCGGCGCATATTGAATGCCGAGCAATGCAATAATACCAGTGGTAGAATAGAGCGGGTTACGGCTGCCAAGCTCCGGCGCCATGCCGATCATTTTGAGAAATGGGCTCGCGGGACCAAAAAGTTGCAGCCATGCCAATGCCGTCACCTGCGGCGCAATCAGCAATGGCACCACAAACATCAGCACGAACACGCCGCGTCCACGAATATTGGTCAGGCTTACCAGCAGCGCCACGGCACTGCCAAGAATAACAGCAGCAAGTGTACCGCCAAAGCCGGTGATTAAAGAATTACGGGTGGCAACCCATGTGGAGGTTGAAGAAAGCGCCGAGCGCAATGCACTGTCAGAGAGGTGACCATTCGGCGCGATGATCTCGCTGGCCAGCCGCAGCATCGGCCACAGAGACAGCGTGAACACCACTGCCGCCACAAGAAAAATCAGAGCCGTATCCCGGCTCTGACCAAATATTTTATCTGACATCAAAGAATGCCTTAACCGCCGAACAGTTCAGAAAAACGCTTCTTGTCGGCTTCTGTCACACCCAGAACTTTGAGCGTATCAATCGACATGATGTTGATTTTTGTACCTTCCGGCAGCCAGCCCGGGCGACCAACAGATTCCTTGGCTGGCAGATAGCCCTGCTCCAGTGCCAGTTTCTGACCATCGTCGGAGAGGATGAAATCAACAAACTTCTCTGCACCGGCAACATTCTTGGCAGTCGCCATGATTGCAACAGGCTCAGTTACCGCAGGCACGCCTTCTTTCGGGAATACGAACTCAACCGGCGAACCTTTTGCCTTGGCATTCAGTGCCATGAAATCCACGAGAATACCGTAAGGCTTTTCACCGCTGGCAACGGATTTCAGCACAGCACCATTGCCGCGCACGCTGATCAGCTCATTGGCTTTCAGCTTTTCAAAATAATCCCAGCCGAGTTCGGAATTCAGCGCAAAGCCGGAGAGCAGATAAGCAGCCGCGCCGGAATAAAGCGGGCTCGGCATCACGATCTGGCCTTTATATTCTTCTTTGCCGAGATCAGCCCAGCTTTCAGGCTTGCTTTTCGCCTGTGTGTTATAGGCGATACCTGTGGTGATCAGCTTGGAACCGAAATAGGTTTTGTCCTTGTCGAACGAACCTTCGGTCAGACCATCTGTCTTCGCGCCTTCATAGGCTTTCAGACGATTGTCTTTTTTCAGCAGTTCCATCGACACGGCATCGGCGATCAGCAGCACGTCCGGCTGCGGCGCACCGGCAGCAAATTCAGCAGCCAGCTTGCTGAGGATATCGCTGGTGCCGGAACGGAATACCTGCACATCAATATCAGGATTGGCTTTACGGAATGCTTCAACGGTTTTGGTCGCATCAGCTTCCGGCTGCGAGGTATAAAGATTGAGCGTTTCTGCATTCACCGCAGTTGCGCCCATAAACACTGCCAGAGCAGTAGCCAGAACTGTTTTACGTGACGTGCGTTTCTGCAACATGATTCTTATCCCTGAAATCATTCATCCGACACCGGAGCGAGCCGGTTACTCGCCGTTCATTTATTAAATGAACACTACAAGTTTATGACAAAGAATAAAGTCACCACAGAAAACAAAAACAAACAGGGCATTGAACCAGCAATGCCCTGTTAAAACCTCATCTATTCTGGCAGTTGGCTCAGAATCTTGCGTGCTCTTTGATTTAGGCGCTCAGAAGCGAGCATGCTCTTTGATTTAGGCGCTCAGAAGCGAGCATGCTCTTTGATTTAGGCGCTCAGAAGCGAGCGCCGGCAAAATGCGCGATCTGTGCGCCGGTTTCATAATAGGCTTCGCGGATACCGAGGAAGGACTGTGTTTCCGGCTCAGTCACCGGCAATGGCAGATCAGCTTCGCTGATTTCACCGCTGATATGACGTGCCAGCACATTGCCGAATACAGTACCGGTGGCAATGCCGCGGCCATTATAACCGCTGAAACCGATCACATTCTTATCAAAGCGATGAAATTTCGGCAGGCTGTCATTGGTCATGCCGATCAGACCGTACCATTCATAATCAAATTCAACTTTGCCAAGCTGCGGGAACAGACGCTTCATTTCGCGCTTCGCCCATGCCGTATGAATGCCTGTGCCGGTATTGCGCAATGCGCCAACACTACCAAAAACCAAACGACCGGACTGGTCATAGCGATAAGACGACAGCACCTGTTTGGTATCCCATACGCCCTGACGTTCCGGCAGAATCTGTGCCTGCTGCTCTTTGGTCAGCGGCTTGGTAGCCAGATTGAAATAAGGCAGATGCATAATTTCTGCGCGAATCTGCGGCCATGGTGCCTGTGTATAAGCATTGGTTGCCACCACGATCCACTGCGCACGCACCGAACCCTTGGCAGTGCGAACCACCCAGTCATTGCCCACACGTTCAGTGGAAGTCACCGGTGAACCGGTGAAAATCTGTGCACCTGCAGCAATGGCCGCATGGGCAAGGCCACGCACATAGGCCAGCGGCTGAATGGTGCCTGCACGCATATCCAGCAGTGAGCCGCTATAGGCCTTGGTGCCGACTTTCTTTGCGGTTTCTTCGGCGCTCAGCAGTGTAACCGGCGCACCACGGCGCTGCCACTGCTCCGCACGATCCTGCAATTCGCGCAGGCCTTTCTGACCGACAGCGCAATGCAGCGTACCGGTGCGGGTCGCTTCACAGGCGATATTGTGTTTTTCAATACGCTCGAAAACCATTTTCGGGCCATTGCCGAGTGCTTCGAGCAGACGGTCACCATATTTCTGACCGAGCACACCCGGCAGATCATCCGGCATAACCCACATACCGGCATTGACCAGACCGACATTGCGGCCGGAACCGCCGAAACCGATTTCAACACCTTCCAGCACGGCAACTTTGCTGCCGCGTTCACTCAGATTAAGTGCGGTTGAAAGTCCGGTAAAACCACCGCCTACAACAACCACGTCAACGTTTAACTCGCCTTGCAGGGCAGATGTAACCGGAGCGGCAGGAGCGGATTTTTCCCAGAGACCGTGAGAACGGGGATTATTCAACATGTCAGTTCATTTCTCAAAAACAACGTTGCCACTTATGTCAGCCTGGATTGCAGCAACAAGCCTACGATTATGCGCCTGAAATATACGCACCACGCAAAAGCGGCTCAGACAAAAGGTCAACGATCAAAATGGATAAAGAGCGCCGTATATATAATGCGGATACACACACAACACTCTGAGTGTTTGAAATTTGAAGCACAACACGGAAAATCATCCGGCTTGTTATTTACCAGTGTTCTTATCGTCTTTTTCTTCTGGCGCTTAAGTAGCCATACACCTTTCGGTTTTGGCAAAAGTAGCAATTTTTGCGCAACAGATCATTCATTTGCGGAATGACCTATTCCACTTAAATTGCATTACATATCTTATTCTGCGTTCAGATGCACCAGCGCCATATAGTCATGCTGGCCGACCTGCCCGCGAATCCAGCTGGAAAATGTCTGTATCAGCGGATTTTCATGTTTGCCTTCCGGCACCACCAGATAATAATCATTCTCGGTGCGCATAGGCTTATCAAACAGAATTCGCAGGCGACCTTCCTGCAATTCCTGCTCAATCAGATAAACCGGCAACAAACCAATCCCAAGCCCTGCGGCAGCCGCCTCTATCACCATAGAGAATTGATCGAAACGATGGCCGCTATAGGTGCTGCGCGCATCCACTTCGCAAAGTTCAAACCATTGCGTCCACATTTTCGGACGTGTTGTCAAATGCAGCAGAGGCTCTTTCTGCAGGTCTTCCGGCTCAACAATGCGGTGGCTTTCGATCAAAGCATTGCTGGCAACAGGCACCACCATCTCACTGCACAGATAATTGCAGGTGGCATGTGCCCAAACCGGCTGACCATAATGAATAGCCATATCAAACGGATATTCTTCAAAGTCGAATACGCCGGTGCGTGAGCCGACATTAAAAGCCACACCCGGATTTTCTTCGATGAAATTCGGAATACGCGGCATCAGCCAGCGCGCGCCGAATGTCGGCAATGTCGCCACGCTGAAAGCCGAAGAAGACTGTGCCGAGGCCATCGCCCGCAACATGGTATCTTCCGTCTGGTTCAGCAGACGGCGTACTTCCGGCAAAAACTTGCGTCCCGCATCGGAAAGCAGGATGCGCTGACGGATTCGCTCAAACAGCAAAACGCCGAGCTGGCCTTCCAGATCCTTGATCTGACGACTCACCGCGCTTTGCGTCAGGTTCAGCTCGTGGGCTGCCTGTGTAAAACTTCCGTGACGTGCAGCGCATTCAAAAGCCTGCAAAATGGCGATATCCGGTATCAGTCGTCGGCTGAGCTTCATTCCTGCCTCGCATAAACATAGTCGGTTTCGTCGCAATCATGCGGCCACTACAGCTGATATGATCAATTTTAGTCATGATATCAACATCTGATACGTGTTTCTGATAGTCGAAAATCGATTTAAAAAGAAATTACGCATCAAATTTAAAGCATATCCCGAAAACTGGCTGACATTTTTCGGATCAGATAGGCCTTTATAACAACATCAGGATGGTTTTGTGCGACTCCCAAAGAGCACAAATCAACCACACGAAGCAGTTTTAGGGCAGTTTCAGGAAAAACGTCATCCGCTTTTCTTTATGGAACTGCACCAAGAGCAAAACAGACAGGGCTTTATCTTCTCCCAAGACAGATAACAGCTCGCATACGGAAAGCCCTCAAGGAGGCAAACCATGAATTTCGTATCAGCCGACAGCATCCGCGCTGCATTCTCAGCCGCAATGTCCGCAATGTACCGTACAGAAGTGCCTGCTTACGGTACGCTGATGGAACTGGTTGCAGATGTTAATGCTGCGACCCTGAAAGCCCAGCCTGAACTGCTCGCCCGTCTCGAGGATACCGATTCTCTGGATCGTATTTCCGAAGAGCGTCACGGCGCGATCCGCCTCGGCACCGCCGCTGAACTTTCCATGATGCGCCGTGCTTATGCCGTTATGGGCATGTTCCCTGTCGGTTACTATGATCTGTCCGCTGCCGGTGTGCCTGTGCATTCCACAGCCTTCCGTCCGGTTGCTGATGCATCGCTGAAGATCAATCCGTTCCGCGTTTTCACTTCGCTGCTGCGTCTCGACCTGATCGCTGACGAAAAGCTGCGCAAGGAAGCTGAAGAAACACTCGCAAAACGCAACATCTTCACTGCCGGTGCGATTGAGCTGATCGAGATTGCTGAAAAACAGGGTGGTCTCACACAGGAACAGGCTGACAAGTTTGTTGCTGAAGTTCTGGAAACATTCCGCTGGCACGATAAAGCCAATGTGAGTGCAGAACTCTATCACCGTCTGCACGACGCCCATCGTCTGATTGCTGACGTTGTGTCTTTCAAAGGCCCGCACATCAACCACCTGACACCACGCACACTCGACATCGATGCCGTGCAGGCTCAGATGCCGGCGCGCAATATTTCGCCTAAAGCTGTTGTTGAAGGCCCGCCAACCCGTAAATGTGCGGTTCTGCTGCGTCAGACCTCGTTCAAAGCGCTCGAAGAATCCGTTTCTTTCACCGATGCTGCAGGCGAATGGAAAGCCGGTACACACACTGCCCGTTTTGGTGAAATTGAACAGCGCGGTATCGCTCTGACACCAAAAGGCCGCGGTCTTTATGATGCGCTGCTCGACAAGACCCGTGCACGCATCCGCCCTGCGCCGGATGGTTCGAATGCTGCTGAATATGTCCGTATTCTCGGTGAAGTTTTTGAAGAATTCCCGGACACATGGGCAGAAATCCGTGAACAGGGTCTCGGCTACTTCGCTTACAGCGTTGCAGACCGCTCGAAAGCCAAGAGTGAACTGACAGCCGCCAATCTCGACAGCCTGATTGCTGAAGGCGCAATCCAGTTTGATCCGATTGTCTATGAAGACTTCCTGCCGGTCAGCGCCGCTGGTATCTTCCAGTCCAATCTCGGCGACGACGATACACAGGAATTCACTGAAAGCCCGAACCAGAAGCGTTTCGAAGCTGATCTCGGCGCAACCGTGCTCAATGAATTTGAACACTATGCCCGCATCGAGCGCGAATCTGTTGAGGGTGCATTGAAGGCTCTCGCCTTTAAAGCTGCAGCAGAATAACTAGATAACATATGAAAACGGCAATCTGCCCTCAAAGCGGATTGCCGTTCAGCTGTTTATACTAGAGCGTGTCGCGCTTCATTTGATCCACAACACTCGCTCTAGATTCTTGAGTTGTCGCATTATCGCGGTCGTTAACTGAAGCCAGTTAACTGCGAAATGCTCCGGAGCAGATTACTGCTCCACCGTACCAGATAGAATATCAGGTCTGTTCCCTTACCCGAACAAGCGCCTGATATTCTGAACGATAAACAATAGGGAATGCGATTTATGAGCACCGAAAATAAAAAAGTGAACGTTAAGCAGGAAGCTGCTGACATTCTCGCCAAGCTTGGCGTTGACAGCGCTGCCTATACAGGCGGTGATCTTGCCTCGTTCAGCCCGGTTACCGGCGAACAGATCGGCGCCCTCAAGACTCATTCGGCTGCAGACACTGCCCGCATGATCGAAGAAGCTGATGCAGCATTCCGCACATGGCGCGATGTTCCGGCTCCACGCCGCGGTGAACTGATCCGCCTGCTCGGTGAAGAACTGCGCGCTTCCAAAGCTGATCTCGGCCGTCTCGTTTCGATCGAAGCCGGTAAGATCATCTCCGAAGGCCTCGGCGAAGTACAGGAAATGATCGACATCTGCGATTTCGCAGTTGGTCTGTCCCGTCAGCTTTACGGTTTGACAATTGCGACTGAACGCGCCGGTCACCGCATGATGGAAACATGGCATCCGCTCGGCGTTGTCGGCGTTATCTCCGCCTTCAACTTCCCTGTAGCTGTCTGGTCATGGAACGCGGCTCTGGCACTGGTTGCCGGTGACTCTGTTGTCTGGAAACCTTCCGAAAAGACCCCTCTCACAGCTCTGGCTTGTGAAGCGATCTTCAACCGTGCAGCTGCCCGTTTCGGCGCAGATGCTCCTAAGGGTCTGTCCGCTGTTATCATCGGCGACCGTACAATCGGTGAAGTTCTGGTTGACCATCCGAAGGTTCCGCTGGTTTCCGCAACCGGTTCAACCCGCATGGGTCGCGATGTAGGTCCACGTCTGGCCAAGCGTTTCGCACGCGCTATCCTCGAACTCGGCGGCAACAATGCCGGTATCGTCTGCCCGTCAGCCGATCTCGACATGGCTCTGCGCGCGATTGCTTTCGGTGCCATGGGTACTGCAGGTCAGCGTTGCACCACCATGCGTCGTCTGTTCGTACACGAAAGCGTATACGACACACTGGTACCACGTCTGGTCAAAGCCTATCAGAGCGTATCCATCGGCAACCCGCTGGAAACTCCTGCACTGATCGGTCCGCTGATCGACAAAGCTTCTTTCGACGGCATGCAGAAAGCTCTGGCAGAAGCCAAGGCTCATGGCGGTAAAGTTGTCGGTGGTGAACGCGTTTCCGTTGGTCCGGACACAGGTTACTACGTACAGCCAGCAATCGTTGAAATGCCAGAACAGGCTGGTCCAGTTCTCGAAGAAACCTTCGCACCGATCCTCTATGTGATGAAATACAGCGATTTCGACAACGTACTCGAACTGCACAACGCAGTTGGCGCCGGTCTGTCGTCTTCGATCTTCACACTGAA
This sequence comes from Pseudochrobactrum lubricantis, assembly GCF_041929865.1. NCBI lineage: Bacteria > Pseudomonadati > Pseudomonadota > Alphaproteobacteria > Hyphomicrobiales > Brucellaceae > Pseudochrobactrum > Pseudochrobactrum lubricantis. Next base: position 43,529 of record NZ_JBHEEE010000002.1, on the reverse strand, counting down.
CCTGCAGGAAGCTGAGCGTTTCCTCTCTGCATCCGGTTCGGATTGCGGTATTGCCAACGTCAATATCGGTACATCCGGTGCTGAAATCGGCGGCGCATTCGGCGGTGAAAAGGAAACCGGTGGCGGTCGTGAATCCGGTTCAGATGCATGGAAAGCTTACATGCGCCGTGCAACCAACACTGTAAACTACTCAAAGGCACTGCCGCTCGCACAGGGCGTATCCTTCGACATCGACTAATCATCAGTACTGATGACAAAGAAAAGCCCCTCTCACGAGGGGCTTTTTTATTGACTAAAATCACACGCAGGTCTCTATTAGACGCAGCAATCACGCATATCCTGTCAGACTTCTCCGCCTTGGAGGCCTACATGCGTTTATTTTTAGCAGCCCTGACGACTATTATTTATACCGCTCCTCTGCCCGCAGCGCATGCGAGCGAGAATAATACGGTGTTCTGCACCAAGCTCGGAGAGCTTGCGGGGCGGTCGATGGCGGCACGTTTACAGGGAAAGCCGCTGGCTGATCTGTTGCAGGTCAAGTTTGATCCGGCGGTGCATGAGATTTTTCAGACGGTCATTCTGGATGCCTATTCCAGACCTCTGGTTGAGGGGGAAAATGCGTGGGTGAGAAATATGTCTGACTTCAGAAATGCGGTTGAAGAGAAATGCCAGTCATCTCTGCAAAAATAAAAAGCCGGAAATTCCGGCTTTTATTGTCTCTACACTCAACCTTCTCAACCTGCTGGCGCCCCAACAAAGCGCGACGCTTTGAATTTTGGTTATGGCGTGGCGAAAATGGTGATTTTTGAGAACCGGCGCGCAGCGTACCCTGCATAATCCTTTCATCCGCTGATGAAAGATAAGATTATGCAGTCTTAAAGATCACGGCAGCCTTTGCACGTCCAATAGGACGTGCGGTGCCGTGTGTACGTGAGCACCGGAAGCGCAGAAAATTGCCATTTGCAGCCCGCCAGAGCCGAAATTCTCCTTAACCCATGCGTTCAGAGGCGTACGACCCTGGCGACGCCGGAAATACAACTGTCCGGTTACCATTGAGGAACACGCGGTGATGGATATGCGCATGGATGGCGCGTGCAAGTACCTGCGCTTCGACATCACGACCGATTGAAACATAATCGGCAGCCGATTGCGCATGGGTAATGCGGGCAACATCCTGCTCGATAATCGGACCTTCATCCAGATCAGCGGTGACATAATGCGCGGTGGCGCCGATCAGTTTCACGCCACGCTCATAGGCCTGCTTGTAAGGATTGGCGCCTTTGAAAGACGGCAGGAAGGAATGGTGAATATTGATGATCTTGCCGGACATTTTCTGGCTCAGCTCATCAGACAGAACCTGCATGTAACGCGCCAGAACCACCAGCTCAGTACCGGTCTGGTTGACGATATCCATCATCTTGGCTTCGGCTTCGATTTTATTTTCCTTGGTCACCGCAATGTGGTGGAAAGGAATATCGTGATTGACCACAACCTTCTGATAGTCAAAATGGTTGGAGATCACACCGACAATATCAATCGGCAGACCGCCGATTTTCCAGCGATAGAGCAGATCGTTAAGGCAATGGCCAAAGCGTGAAACCATCAGCAATGTTTTCACCGGCTTGCGGGTATCGTGGAAATCATAAGCCATGCCGAACTTGTCGGCAGTGTCCTGAAAACCACCGGCGATTTCTTCGAAACTCTTGCCCTGCTCGGTAATAAAGCTAACGCGCATAAAGAATTTATCAGCACCGAGATCATCGAACTGTGCGCTGTCAACGATGTTACACCCCATACCCGCGAGATATCCGGAAATAGCGGCAACTATACCGAGGCGTGACTGGCAACTGACGGTCAACACATAATTCTGCATGGGAGTGTCCCTTAAGCTTCAACAGTTCAAATGAGAATGAACCAGAAAATTCCGGTTCCGTATGAAGCTCTTACACAGAATTTCAGCGCTTAACAGTCCCGATTACGCTTTTGTTTGACGGATTCCTGCCATTTGCAAACAAATCTGCATGACCCATAATCTCAGGTTACAGGTGATGATTTCCTGACTTATGGGTGGTATGTAAAACTCACAAATGCGGATTGCGGGTCTTATATTTTTCAATCAACCGGTCATTGATTTCCGTGGCTCCCGGCATATTCGCACTGCGATAGACCGGAACTTCCCCGCCCTCTGCAGCCAGTTCTGCAGCAACCGCGGTAAAGATCGCGTGGAGAATGGTGGCACCAACGGCGGTGGAAACCGCGCCCGCTTTCATCCCGCTGTTTGGCAGCTGCATCATCGCATCACCCGCCGGAATTTCATTATCCAGCACCAGATCAGCCAATTCGGACAGTCGTACACGGCCATTGGCAGCGCTCGCAGAATAAGAAACAGATGTCAGCGCGATAATTTTTGCACCGGCTTCACGGCCAAAGCGCGCGGCTTCAACCGGCGCGGCATTAACACCGGAATTGGAAACAACCAGCAGAATATCACCGGCTCCAATATCATAGCGTTGCAGCAAAGGCTGAACCATGCCGCTGATACGTTCGAATTTGGTGCTGGAAGATGCGCCTTCATGCAGCATCGTGAAAGCTGACAGAACCGGTACGGTAATCGCCAGACCACCGGCACGATAATGCACCTCTTCCGCCAGCATATGCGAATGACCAGTACCGAACACAAAGACACGCTTATCATTGCGTGCAGCTTTGCCGATCATGGCAACGGCCTGCTTCATCGCCTCAGCCTGACTGTCACGCAATTGCGTGAGATGCGCAGTTAGACGGTCGAAATAATCATTGATAATGCTCATGCCTGCTGATCCTGTCGCGCACCGGAAATCCATGTCGCTCTGACATGGCACTGATCGTCCAGCCAAACCAGATCAGCACGCTTTTTCGGTGCCAGCACCCCACGATCCTTCAGCTGCAAAAACGCGGCCGGATAGGATGTCGCCATGCGCAGAGCTTCTTCGGAAGAGAGATCCAACATTGCCATACCATAGCGGATACCCGATGCCATATCGAGATCAGAACCAGCCAGCGTAGTTCGATCTTCCAACACCAGTTTCGGGCAATAACCACCCTCGACACGATAAACTGTGCGGCCGTTGAGTTGGAATGTATCGCGGCCGGAACCGACCAGCGACATTGCATCGGTAACAAAGAACAGGCGACCCTGCCCGCGTTTTGCCCGCAATGCCACACGCAAAGCCGCAGGTTCGACATGATGACCATCGGCAATAATGCCACTCCACACGGACGGATGATCCAATGCCGCACCAACGAGATTAGGCGTACGATGGCCGAACTGGCTCATTGCATTGAACAGATGGGTTACGCCCTGCGCGCCCGCATCGAACCGCGCCATAGCCATTTCATAAGTGCTGTCACTATGGCCGATGCTGATAATAACACCGCCTTCGGTCAGCTCACGCACCTGATCGGGTGTGACCTGTTCCGCAGCCATTGTCACCAGCAGACAACCGATTTTCTGCGCCGCTGCAGTCAGCGCCTGAATGTCAGCTGCCTCTACAGGGCGCATCAATTCAGCCAGATGCGCACCTTTTTTCGCCGGTGCCAGATGCGGCCCTTCAAGATGAAGACCGGCAACACCTTTATCAGCCTGCACCGCAGCCACGGCGGCAGTCATTGCCTGTTCTGTCACATCACCGGTATCGGTAATCAGGGTTGGCAACAGGCTGGTTGTGCCATATGGGCGATGGCCTGCTGCGATGGTGCACATGATTTCCGGTGTCGGCCCGTCATTGAGCATTGCTCCGCCACCGCCATTAACCTGCGCATCAATAAAACCGGGGCTGAGAATGCCGCCGTCCAGTTCAATGATCTGCAGATTTTCCGGCAATGCGTCACCATCCTGCACCAGACGGACAATCCTGCCCTTCTCGATCAGAACGGCAGTCCGCTCATGAAAACGATGACCGTCAAAAACACGCGCACCACGCAGCAGCTGAAAAACCATCAGACAGTCTCCGTTACCTTATTCAGATTAAGCGGCTTATCAGGATTAAAACCACGGCGGCGCGTCACCGCTTCGATCACACGATAATAGGCACCGAGCGATACCAGCGGATCAAGCAGAGCCGAACCGGTTGCCGGTGTTTTAATCTGGCTCCATGGCAGATCCAGCGGGGAAATGGCCAGAATATTGCCGCCAATGCTTTCCAGATGTTTCAGCGCCTGCAGATTATGCTGATAGGCCTGATCCTGCGAGACAAAGGCCACAATCGGGAAGCCTTTTTCCACCAGACGCATCGGGCCATGCATCAGCTCGGCCAGCGAGAAGGCTTCCGCATGAATCGCCGAAGTTTCCTTGGCTTTCAGCGCCGCTTCAAGCGCAATCGCCATTGAAGGGCCGCGACCGCCGATAAACAGCGACTGTTTTTCAGCCAGAATATTCTCAAGCGCATTGCCTGCATCAACCTGAACCGCGCCCAGTGCTTCCGGCAGCTGGTCAAGCCCGCCCTGCATCGTGCTGTCTTTGCTCACTGCAGCAATCACACCGGCCAGAGCCGCAGCAGAAGCGATAAAAGATTTGGTCGCAGCAACACTTTTCTCAGGGCCTGCACCGATCCCCAGCACGATATCGGCCTCATTGCCGAGCGGGCTGTCGGTCACATTGACCACGGCGACAGTGACCGCACCGCCTTTTTTAGCTGCGCGCTGCATGGCAACGATATCAGGGCTGGCTCCGGACTGCGAAACGGTGAAATGCACGGCAGAACCAAGCTGCAACGGCGCATCATAAACTGATGCCACCGACGGGCCGATTGCTGCCACCGGTAAGCCTAAACGGATTTCTGCCAGATATTTGAAAAATGTTGCCGCATGGTCAGAAGAACCGCGTGCACAGGTCGAAATCAGCGCGGGCTTACGGGAAGCAAAGACCGCCGCGATTTCTTCAAAAACCGGCTTCTGGTCTTTTAACATGGCTGCAACAACTGAAGCAGCCTGTTCGGTTTCCTGAAGCATGAGTGTTGGTGATACGGTCATCGGACCTCTCCCGTTTTCAATTCTGCAATAAAGTCATAAGCATCGCCGCGATAAAGCGAGCGGGTATATTCAACAATCCGGTCTGTTTGCGTGCGCGACACGCGCTCCATTTGCAGGGCAGCAGCCTTGTCAGCCACACCAAGCAAACGCGCATTGACCGGATCAAGCACAACAGCGGTCAGCCTCTGCAAAGCGCGCACCGGTTTGTAGCCATGCTGTTCGAGTGCTGTATAAAGCGACAGCGCACCGCTGAGCACAGCCTGTGCCAGTTCCGTTTCCTGTCCGGCAGCAGATAATGTAGCGGTACCCAACAGACGCTGCGGCACCACTGCACGTTCAATTGCCATCGGCATATCATCGGCAAGGCGCAGGCGCTCTACCCGCACCACCAGATCCTGCATGGAAATGCCAAGCTGGAATGCCTCTTCCGGTGACGGCTGCCCGATACCGCCGGATAGAATACGTACCCCCGGTACTTTACCACGGGCGATCATATCCTGCGAGAATGAGGTAAGTTGCCAGAGCGGCTGGCTGATCTTTTTCGGGCGTTCGCAAATATAGGTGCCGCTGCCATGACGGCGTTCCACCAACCGGTTTTCAAGCAATGCCTGATAGGCCGAGCGGATGGTGACCCGCGCCAGACCAAGCGCCTGCGCCAGTTCACGCTCGGGCGGCAGACTACTGCCAGCGGCGAGACTGCCATCCTCAATCAAATTGGTCAGCACCACGGAAACCTGCTTATAAAGCGGTCCGCCGGTCGTTTGCGCCGCTAATCCGCGCTGAAGAAGAGGAAGTAATCTGGTATTATCCATACCCAGACTATAATACCTTTTTAATACCAATGACAAATGGAATTATCTGTCAGCTCAAAATAAAAAGGGCAGCTTCTGTTGAGAAAGCTGCCCTTTAGAGCATTTCACAGTCAAGTTGGATCAACTTGACTTCTTGATTATGTCAAGTTGGATCAACTTGACGCCCGTGATAATGCGACCAAATAAAGAATTGAGACGCGAGCGCTATGATCCAATCTGGACGCAAACCGCTTTAGCATTTGAGCTATTGTACTAACACCGGTTCAGCCGGTGGCACCTCGGAGCTATCTTCCGGCTCCGGATGCTCAGGCTCTTTCACACGGAACCAGGCCAAATAAAGCGCAGGCAGGAACAGCAATGTAATAACCGTTCCGGCAATAATCCCGCCCATCATGGCATAGGCCATCGGCCCCCAGAACACTTCGCGGGAAATCGGGATCAGCGCCAGACTGGCCGCCGCTGCGGTCAGCGCAATCGGACGCATACGATGCTGGGAAGCCTGATAAACAGAATCCCACGGATGCATCCCCTCTTTGATATGATCCTCCACCTGCACGATCAGGATCACCGAATTGCGGATCAGGATACCGATCAGCGCCAGCACACCGAGAATAGCGACGAAGCCCAGCGGCTTGCCGCTTGGCAACAAGGCCGCCACCACACCGATCAGACCGAGCGGAGCAACCGCCACCACCAGAAACAGCCGCTGAAAACTCTGCAATTGCAGCATCAAAATCGTCGCCATAACGAACAGCATCAGCGGCACAACAGCAGCAATCGGCCCCTGACTTTTGGCGCTTTCCTCCACAGTACCGGCAACATGCACGGAATAACCAAGCGGCAGTTTCTGCGCAAATGCATCAACCTGCCCCTTCATCTGCTCCACCACCGTATCCGGCATGGTCTTGTCGAGAATTCCGGCAGAGACAGTGATCGTCGGCAGGCGGTCACGGCGCCAGACAACCGGCTGCTCAATCTCGTAACGGAAATTGGCAATCGAGGCGAGCGGGATGGAATCCCCGTTGCCGGTACCGATCTGCAGATTGCGCAGAGTTTCAATCCGGTCACGTTCCTGCGCCTGTGCCCGCACCACCACATTAATCAGATAGGTAGCATCGCGCACCTGTGTGATCGCCAGACCGCCGACCACGCTGTTGAGCGTCATCGAAATATCTTTGGAAGAAACGCCGAGTTTACGCGCTTTATCCTGCAATACATCAACCCGCACCACGCGTGCCGGTTCGTTCCAGTCATAAGCCACAACACCCAGACGCTGATCCTGCGCCATGATCGTAGAAACCTGATGCGCATAGCCGCGAACAGCCTGAATATCCGGCCCGCTGACGCGATACTGCACCGGACGGCCAACCGGCGGCCCCAGCTCAAGGAATTTCACATAAGCATCGGTGCCGATATAATCCTTGCGCAGCACCGCATCGAATTTCTGCTTCAGCCGGTCGCGCGCCTCCACATCCTTGGCGACAATAATCATCTGACCGAAATACGGATTGACCGGCTGCACATCGAAAGTCAGTACGAAACGCACTGCGCCCTGCCCGATATAGCTGCTCCAGTGGTCGATATCCTCATTGCCTTTGAGCATCGTCTCTTCAAAACGCAGCATCTGCGCCTGCGTTTCGGCAATTGAACTGTTCTCTGGCAATTTCCAGTCAATCACCAGTTCCGGCCGATCCGAAGACGGGAAAAACTGTCGTTCAATCAGTGTCATACCGCCGAGAGAAATCAGAAACAGCACAACCGTGGCAAAGATTGTCGTCCAGCGATGACGCATGCACCACAGCAAAGCCGAAGCAAAAGCCTTGCCGACACGGCGCGGCTTTTCCTCATGTTTTTTCATCGTTTTTGGCAGCAGCGTCACGCCAAGCAGCGGCGCAAACAATACAGCCACCACCCATGACACGACCAGCGAAACGGCAATCACCACGAACAAAGTATAAGTATATTCACCCGCCTGACTGGTGTTGAGACCGATCGGGATAAATCCGGCAATCGTCACCAGCGTACCGGTCAGCATCGGAAAGGCGGTGTGAGAATAGACATAGGTCGCCGCTTTATTGATCGGATCACCCGCCTCAAGACGTGCAACCATCATCTCCACGGCAATCATCGCATCATCCACCAGCAGGCCGAGCGCAATAATCAGAGCCCCCAGTGACACACGCTGCAGCGAAATATCCATATATTGCATGGTGAGGAAGGTGATCGCCAAAACCAGCGGAATGGACAGCGACACCACAAAACCGGCACGCACGCCAAGGCTGATAAAGCTCACAGCCAGAACAATAACCACCGCCTCGAACAGGGCTTTGGTGAAACCGGACACAGCCTCATCCACCACATCCGGCTGATCGGCCACCTGATGCACACTGATACCAACCGGCAGCTCCCCTTCAACACGCGCCATCAAATCATTGAGCGCCTTGCCGAAATCCAGCAGGTTCTCATTCGGCTTCATACCAATGGCAAGCCCGATTGCCGGTTCACCATTCACGCGAAACAGGCTTTCCGGCGGATTGGTATAGCCGCGCTTGATTTCCGCCACATCGCTGAGGCGGAAGAAGCGGTTATTAACCCGCAGATTGACGGCTTTCAGACTTTCTTCTGAGGTAAATTGCCCGCTCACCCGCACAGAAACCCGCTCCGGCCCTGCATTAATCACACCGGACGGGGTAATCGCATTCTGATCCTGAAGGCTTTTTAAAATCGCTTGCTGATCCAGCCCCAGCGCCGCAATCTGACGGGATGAAAATTCGAGATAAATCACCTCATCCTGCGCGCCGATCAGATCAACTTTACCGGCACTCGGTAATTGCAGAACCTGTGTGCGCACAGTCTCTACGTAATCACGCAACTGCCGGTGGCTCAGACCATCAGCCGTGAAGGCGTAAATATTACCAAACACATCGCCGAAGCGGTCATTATAAAAAGGCCCGTAGACGCCTTCAGGGAAATTCCCTTTGATATCATTAATCATATTGCGGGTCTGGAGCCAGATTTTCTCCACATCCCGCGCTTTGGTTGTCGCTTTCAGATTGACAAAAATCACCGCTTTACCCGGTGTTGTCACCGATTTGGTAAAATCGAGACTGTCGAGTTCCTGCAGTTTTTTCTCAATCCGGTCAGTCACCTGATTGATCGTCTCGTCCACCGATGCACCGGGCCAGTTGGCCTGTATCAGCATGGTTTTAATGGTGAATTGCGGATCTTCCTCGCGGCCGAGATTGATATAGGCGGCAATACCGGCAATCAGAAAGACCAGCATGAAATACCAGACCAGCGAGCGGTGATTAAGCGCCCAGTCAGAGAGATTAAATTTCTTCATTATTGCTCTCCCTGCGGCAGCTTAACCTTCTGGCCATCCTGCAAACTGTTCACGCCTGCACTGACAATGCGCTGACCGGCTTCCACGCCTTTGGCAATGAATTGCCCGTCCCTGCGGCTGACAACTTCGACGGCCTGACGGCGCACAGTCTGGCTCTGCGGATCAGCGATCCAGACATAGGTCTTGCCCTCCAGCTCCAGCAAAGCGGATAGCGGCAGAGCAATCTGTTCCTGATGGTCACCATTACTGCGCAGCGCTGTGATTGTTGTGCCTAAACGGAAAGCTTCCGGTGCATCATCAAGCGTGATTTTTACACGGCGCAAACGCGTGGCATTATCCGCCTGCGGTGCAATTTCCCGCACATGACCTTCTGCCTGCACAGTCGGATCAGCCTGCAGGAAAATCATGAATCTATCGCCGTCTTTGACCGTCTCCGCAATGTGGTCCGGCACATCGACAACGGCTTCACGCACATCCGGCCGCGCCACGGTCAAAACACTCTGTCCGGCAGCCACAACCTGCCCGACCTCGGCATTCACCGCGGAAACAACACCGTCAAAATCCGGATCCAGTTGTGCAAAACCACGCTCGTCTTCAGCCTTTCGCAAGGCAGCACGGGCTTTTTCCAGACCGGCAGCAGCAGTATCGCGCCCCTGTTTGGCACTGTCATAAACCGCCTGCGGAATACTGCGCATGGCCAGCAAACGCGCCTGCCTGTCCTCTGTGGCCTGTGCATTCACATATTGTGCCTCGGCACTGGCCATGTCGGCTTTGGCTGCCTGCAAATTCAGATCAAGCTGCGCGGGATCAATCATCGCCACAACCTGATCTTTTTTGACAAAATCACCGATATCCACATCACGCTGGATCAAGCGCCCCAAAACGCGGAAGGCAAGATCCGTGCTGAATTGCGGCTCCACAGATCCGGCAAAACCGCTTTGCTGCGAGGTTTCCGCTTTTGCAACAACAAACAATACCGGCCGGACAACCGGCTCCTTCGCTTCATCAGCCTGTTCACCACAGGCTGCCAGCATCAACAAAACTGATCCTGCCGCAGCAGCCCTGAAAATTCTGCGCTTCATCGTCCAACCCGTCGCCCGCATCACTGTGTTACTTTCTGCTCATCAGCCACCAGAAGCTCCACAACAGCGCCTTCACTCAGCAACTGCCCGCCGCGGGTTATGACCATTTGCCCGTCCTGCAAACCTTCAGAAATAATGATTTTTTCCCGCTCATAGTCCATAATCCGCACCAAAGCGGAAGAGACCGTTTTCGTCTGCGGATCAAGTACCCACACCGCCGGCTTTCCGCCCTGTGATGTCATCGCACTCCATGGCAAAATCACAGCACGCACCACCGGCAATTGCAGACTGCCGGTTACCGGAGCCGCGAGTGTCATTGCAGGTGGCGGCGTATCCAGTTCAACCTTAATCCGCACAGTGCCGGTTGTGGCATTCACCACCGGCGCAACCTCACGCACATGGCCGGTTGCAGTGACAGACGGATCGGAAACCAGTGTCAGACTCACCTGAGGCAGCGCCTGTTTCCCGCCTTGTTGCTCCATGGATTCCGCATGGGCAGCCAGCGCTTCCTGCACATCAAAAACAGCATCCCGCTCACCATCGGCAGCAATCACAAAGGCGGTTTGTGCCGCCTGCACCAGTTGTCCCGTTTCAATATTACGGGCAGTCACCACACCGGCGCGCGGCGCGCGCAATTCCGTATAGCTCATCATATCCTGCGCATTTTTCATCTGGCTTTGCGCACTGATAAGAGCCGCTTCCGCACGTTGCTTGGTTTCCTCCGCAGTGCCGAACTGACTGCGCGTGGTAAACCCCTGATCCAGCAATGCCTGTTGGCGTGTGTAATTGGCGGTTGCCTGTATTAATTGCGCCTGCGCCGCATTCAGAGAGGCCAGAGCCGAGCGCAAACCAGCCTGCTGCTCCACAGCATCAATACGCGCCAGCAATTCACCGGCTTCAACTTTTTGCCCCACATCAGCGCTGCGCTCTGTCACCTGACCGGAAGCGCGAAAAGCAAGATTGATAAGATTGCGGGCTGCAATAGTACCAGTCTGCACCAGTTTCGGGCGATAATCGCTGACACGGACGGTCTGCGCGCTGACTGCAACACTATGGGCATTCGTGACAGGCTGTTGCGAGGGAGGATTGGCCTGAGCAAAAACACTGCAAACAGATGCAAACATAAAGGAAGCGAGGGGAACAGGAAGAAGAATGTGTCTGCGCCGTCTGACCATCAAATTCACAACCTTTAAAATACCTATTGCATTACAGCAAACATAGCGGATCATTCCGGTATTAATAGTCTTTCTGAGCCTGACTTTATAAAATCGGGATGATAATAACTCTTTAAAACTGAATTTAGAAAGCAACTGACATGAGTACTGTTCTGGAAATCGCCGATCTGAAAAAACTGGCGCGCCGCCGCGTGCCAAAGATGTTTTTCGATTACGCAGATTCCGGCGCATGGACAGAATCGACCTATCGGGCCAATGAAAGCGATTTTGCCAAAATCAAACTGCGTCAGCGCGTACTGGTAGATATGACTGACCGTTCTCTGGCAACAACCATGATCGGCCAGAATGTGACTATGCCGGTAGCCCTGTCTCCGACAGGTCTGGCAGGGATGCAGCATGCGGACGGGGAAATTCTGGCAGCGCAGGCAGCACAGGAATTCGGCGTGCCCTTTACCCTCTCCACCATGAGCATCTGCTCGATTGAAGATGTCGCCGCAGCAACGAAAAAGCCTTTCTGGTTCCAGCTTTATGTAATGAAAGACCGTGATTTCGTCCGCAATCTGATTGAACGTGCCAAAGCCGCCGGTTGCTCAGCTCTGGTCTTGACGCTCGACCTGCAAATTCTCGGCCAGCGTCACAAAGATTTGCGCAACGGTCTGTCGGCTCCGCCGAAATTCACGCCGAAACATATCTGGCAGATGATGACCCGCCCGCAATGGTGCCTCGGTATGCTGGCAACCCAGCGCCGTACCTTCCGTAATATTGCCGGTCATGCCAAAGGTGTCAGCGACCTCTCATCCCTGTCCTCATGGACAGCCGAGCAGTTTGATCCGAAGCTGAACTGGGATGATGTGGAATGGATCAAGAAACTCTGGGGCGGCCCGCTGATCCTCAAGGGTATTCTTGATGAAGAAGATGCGCTGATGGCAGCCAAAACCGGTGCCGATGCGATTATCGTCTCCAATCATGGCGGCCGTCAGCTCGACGGCGCACCATCATCCATTTCGATGTTGCCGCGCATTGTTGATACTGTCGGTGACAAGGTGGAAATCCATCTCGACGGCGGTATCCGCTCCGGTCAGGATGTGCTCAAAGCCGTGGCACTCGGCGCGAAAGGCACCTATATCGGTAGGCCGTTTCTTTATGGTCTGGGTGCCATGGGCAAAGCCGGTGTGACCAAGGCGCTGGAAATCATCGCCCGTGAGGCGGATGTGACTATGGCTCTGTGTGGCAAACGCCGTATCACGGATGTGGATGCCTCAATCCTGCATAAAGACTAACAATTCCAGAGCGCCGTTCTTAGAGCGGTTACGCAACTTCGTTGCAAAACCGCTCTAATTTTTAGCTGACGCATTATCGTATCCATCAAGTTGTTTCAACTTGATGGCGAAATGCTTGTACCGGCGCTCTGCTCAGCAGTACACTGCGGATCGAGAAGCTGGAGTGAATACGCACCACGCCTGGCAGGCGTGAGAGAATTTCCTTGTGAATGACCTCATAGGCTGCCGTGTTTTCTGCTTCGGCACGCAGGATATAATCGGCATCCCCCGTCATCAGATAACATTCCTGAATTTCCGGATGACGGCGCACCGCTTCTTCAAAACGATTGAGATATTCCTCCGTCTGCCGCTCCAGCGTAATGCGCACCAGCGCCACCAACCGGTCATCAGCATCGGGTGCCGCAACAATCGCCGTATAGCCGCGAATAACCCCGCTTGTTTCCAGCAATTGCACACGCCGCAGGCACGCCGATTGCGATAAACCGACCTCCGTTGCCAGCTGACTATTGGTCATACGCCCGTCACGGCGCAGACAGCGGATAATATTACGATCAATAGCATCTAAGGTCGACACGCAGAATATTCCAATTCATAGTATTTTATCGTGCTGATTTAGCTATAATTCGCATAAATTACGAAAAATAGCAAAAACATTCGAAGACTATTCGACTACACTGAGAAACAGGGAGAGAGTTCCGGCACGTGATACCGCTCGTAAAGTTACGACGCTGAACGATGCTGCCTCTTATAAAATTTGTTTGGCATCTCTGGCATGGTCTGCATGCAGAGCATAACCTGAAACTGTGTTATAGTTTTCCGGATATGCATACTGGCAGCCAACCAACTTGTTGAACATGACAATGCGGAATTGCTTATGTCTGTACTCTTTTCTGAAACCCGTGCGGCAGCGCCTGTTGATACAACTGCCGGTGAAAATCCGGAAATCCTCGCGGCTGGCGGTATTCTCACCGTTGATCTGGCCGCTTTGCGCGCGAACTATAAGCTGATCGCCGATGCACTGAGCCCGACCAGAGCCGCAGCTGTTGTGAAAGCCGACGCCTATGGTCTGGGTGCGGATAAAGTCGCCCCGCAATTTTATGCCGCCGGTTGCCGCGATTTTTTCGTTGCACATCTGGGAGAAGCCCTGAAGCTGCAACCGCATATCGGCAAAGATGCTGTTATTTATGTTCTCAACGGCCTGCAGCCGCAGACAGAAAAACTCTGCGCGGATAATAATATTATCCCTGTACTGAATTCGCTGGAACAGCTGCGCAACTGGGCAGCTCTGGGTAAAGCCGGCAACCGGAAGCTTCCGGCACTGCTTCAGCTTGATACAGGCATGTCGCGCCTCGGTCTTTCCGAACAGGAACTGAAAGAACTGCTGGCAGATATTTCCTTGCTGGACGGCATTGATGTAAAATTCATTATCAGCCATCTGGCTTCTGCTGATAATGTGCAGAGCCCGCAGAACCACGCCCAGCTGGAGCGCATGCAGGCAGCTCTTAAACTTCTGCCGCATTATGCCGTTGCTTTTTCCAATTCCGGCGGCAGCTTCATGGAGCGCGGCTATCATTTTGATCTGGCACGTCCGGGCATCGCACTCTACGGCGGCGCACCACAGGAAAATGCACCAAACCCGATGCAGCCGGTTGTGTCGCTGCAGGCGCGCGTCATTCAATGCCGCACCGTTCCGGCACATACACTGGTCGGCTATGGCGGCAGCTATGAAACACAGGGCGAGACACGGATTGCCACGATTGCCGTCGGCTATGCAGATGGCTGGCCACGGCACTTAAGCAATAAAGGCGCAGCATATTATGGTGCTGTGCGCCTGCCTATTATCGGCCGTGTTTCCATGGATTCCATTACACTGGATGTCAGCGCCCTGCCGGAAGGCACATTAAAGCTCGGCAGCCTTGTGGAACTGATCGGCGCACATCAGAACCTTGAACAAGTGGCACAGGATGCTGGAACAATTTCCTATGAGATTCTGACATCTCTGGGGAACAGATATCATCGCAATTACATTAACGACATTCTTGCCTGAAGAACCAACAAGCCTGCACATGCGGCATCAGACAGGATATGACAGAGGCAGACCATGAAAGTTACAATACTCGGCAGCGGTGTGATCGGCGTAACGACCGCCTATTATCTGGCAAAAGCCGGCCATGAAGTGACTGTACTTGACCGTCAGGAAGGACCGGCACTCGAAACCAGTTTCGCCAATGCCGGTCAGCTTTCCTATGGTTACTCGACCCCATGGGCTGCTCCGGGTATTCCGCAGAAAGCGGCAATGTGGCTGTTTAAAAAACACTCACCGTTGATTTTCCGTCCGACCTGCAATCCGGCAATGTATAGCTGGCTGATGTCCATGCTGGCCAATTGCACCGCGTCAGCCTATGCGACCAATAAAGCCCGTATGTTGCGCATTTCCAATTACAGCCGCGAATGCCTGACCGAACTGCGCAATGATACCGGCATCACCTATGATGAAGGTTCAAAAGGTACTTTGCAGCTGTTCCGCAGTCAGAAAGACTTTGACGCGGTAATGACCAAGGATATTGAAAGCCTGCGTCAGGACGGCATCAAATTTGAAGTGCTGGATGCCGAAGGCTGCACCAAGGCAGAGCCTGCCCTTGCCAATGTAAAGCACATGATCACCGGCGGCCTGCGCATGCCGGATGACGGCACCGGCGATTGCTTCACTTTCACCAATAAACTGGCCAAAATGGCCGAAGAACTTGGTGTGAAATTCCACTACAATGTGAATATTAAAGGCTTCCAGCTTAACAGCGGTAAGATTGTTGCGGTTGAAACCAATAAAGGCATCTTCACTGCTGATCGTTATGTGGCTGCACTCGGCAGCTTCACACCGCAGCTGGTTAAAGGTCTCGGCCTCAATGTGCCGATCTATCCGGTCAAAGGCTATTCGATCACCATTCCGATTGTTGATGAATCCCGCGCACCGGTTTCGACCATTTTGGATGAAACCTATAAGATCGCGATTACCCGTCTCGGCGACCGTATCCGCGTCGGCGGTATGGCTGAAGTCACCGATTATGTGACACGTCTGCTGCCTGAACGCCGCGAAACGCTGGAACTTTCCGTCAGCGGCCTGTTCGGCGGTGCGGGTGACCTGTCCAAGGCAACTTTCTGGTCGGGTCTGCGTCCGATGACACCGGACTCAACACCGATTATCGGCGGCACAAAATACGACAATCTCTATATCAATGCCGGACACGGCACACTCGGCTGGACAATGTCTGCCGGTTCTGCCCGCGTTATGGCCGACCTGATCTCCGGCAAAAAACCGGATATTGATACTTCAGATCTCGGCCTGTCACGTTACAAGTAAAATTACATCCTCCGCTTAAACGCCGCCGCAAGATTTTGCGGCGGCGTTTTGCATTTCAGAGCAGACCAATCAGATGCGCCTTCATTACCGCATGAACCTTGTTGGAAACAATCAGCTTGTTCAGAACATTATTCATGTGAAAATGCACCGTGCGCGGCGTGATATTGAGTATGATTGAAATATCCTCAGCGGTTTTACCGTCACCGGTCCAGCGCAATATTTCCCGCTCCCGCAGTGTAATAATCTGATCCTCAGTATTATAGGTCTCATCCAGCCGATAAAGATCATAAAACCTTGTGAACAGAGACAGGCTCAACTCACGCAATTCCGGCTCCAGTTCCTTCAGCTCAGCTTTGCTGATTGCATCGCTGGTTCGGCTGAAAGACAGAAAGCCGGCAACCGATTGCGGCCCCCAGCAGGACTGCGTAATCCCCACAGAATGGCCGTCACGCCTCATTTCCTGCCACAGAATTTTATTCTGCTGATAGAGTTTCTCAGTCCAGACAACCGGCTTGGAAGACCGCATAGCCTGCTGAATTGCAGGATCGGTCAGAATACATTCATTGCGCACATAATAACTGCGCCAGCCTTCAGAATAATTGTCGAAACCCTGAATTTTCGGGCGCGTCAGTGACTGCGGGATGCGAAGAACAAAACTGTAATAGTCAAAGCCAAGCCGCACTGCATGACTACTGATAATATCGACAAGTTCAATTTCCTGTACATCTGTTAAATTGACACCATAAAGTATTGGCCGCGATATATTCATCGGAAAAACCTTATCTTATTTTAAAATATCAATAAAAATAAAACAGTATAAAAATCAGGACAACCAAAGAATAACAATTCAAATAAAAAATGACAATCAATTAGAATAAATTTCACAAAATATGTTCACATCTTAAGAAAGATACAAATATTTAAAAATAACCATGAAAATTTATTGAATAACATAGATTGATAAATCTAATTTTCTAAAAGATGAAAAGCTGCATGAAACGCTTTTTACAAGACGTGACATTTTTGCCATGAGTTTTGACAAGGCGAATGCGACCTTTAACACCGCTATTCCCGCTAATGATTCTTATTGCTAGCCAATAAAAAAGCCCGCCAAAGGCGGGCTCATTTGATGGAGCACTCGTGCTGCTGATTACTTTTTCTTGCTCAGCACCTTCACCAGACTATATTTCAGGCTGGAACTATCCATAGGCGGGTTTTTGATTTTGCTCACATTCACTTTCAGCTTGTAGCGATAACCCGGCTCATACCGGAAACCGTCAATACCGCCATAGAACAATGTCCATTCGCTTTTCGGGCTTTTGCGTACCTGCATGCATTTTTGCGGCCCTACACCAACACAATCAACCAGCTTGTTATTCACATAAAGCACCTCATTCTTACCGGCTGCACTCGCCTGCGGCATCGACAACAGACCGGCACCAACAATGGCCGCAGTTACAACAGGTATAATAAAGGTCTTTTTCATAGGCTTCTCCGTCTTCGCTTCTTACTTGCGCCAGCTTCGAACTTGGCTAAAACAACCTGAACAGCAGGTGAACCGGATGACATCTCAAAACACAAATACCAACGGCAAGACCATTGCCATTATTGGCGGCGGCCCTTCAGGCCTTGCTGCGGCAGAAATTCTGTCAGCGGACGGGCATGACGTTACTGTTTATGAAGCTATGCCGACTGTCGCACGCAAATTCTTGCTGGCAGGCAAATCCGGTTTGAATATCACCCATTCAGAACCCTATGAACGCTTTCGTACCCGCTATGGTTCCGCCGGTTCGCGCCTCATTCCGGCACTCGATGCTTTCACACCTGCTGATATCTGTGAATGGACTGAACAGTTGGATATCGAGGTCTTCACCGGCAGTTCCGGTCGCGTCTTTCCGAAACGGATGAAGGCCTCACCACTATTGCGCAACTGGGTCGCACGACTGGAAGCGCAAGGCATCAAAATCCTGAAACGCCATCGCTGGAAAGGTTTCAGCGGAGACACTCTTTTGTTTGACACACCGGATGGTGAAAAACAGATCAGCCCTGATGTTACATTACTGGCTCTGGGGGGCGCCAGCTATCCACGCCTTGGCTCTGATGCTGCATGGGTACCGTGGCTTGCCGAAAAAGGCATTGGCATTGCCCCCTTCCAGTCGGCCAATTGTGGATTTGATGTTGATTGGAGCACAGTCTTTCGCGAGCGCTTTGCAGGTGCACCGATCAAATCGGTTGCCGTCACATCTCCGGCAGGCCGGATTGAGGGTGAATTTGTTATCTCGCAGCATGGCATTGAAGGCAGTCTGATCTATGCCCACACCGCTGCATTGCGCGATCAGCTGAATAAGACCGGCACCGCCAGCCTCTATCTTGATCTGACACCGGCACGGTCAATTGAACGGCTGATACGCGATTTCACCAAGCAAGGCAGCAAAAGCAGCTTCTCCAACCGCCTGCGCAAAGCCACCGGCCTTGAAGGTGTGAAAGCAGCTCTATTGCGCGAACTGATGCCGGATGCTCATATGCTCTCCGCAGAAGGTCTTGCGCAGCAAATTAAAAATCTTGCAGTACCTTTGCTGCGTCCGCGCCCGATTGCAGAGGCGATTTCCTCTGCCGGCGGCATTGTCTGGGATGAGGTCAGCGACAATTATATGCTGCACAAATTACCGGGTGTTTTTGTTGCCGGTGAAATGCTGGATTGGGAAGCGCCGACCGGCGGCTATCTGCTCACCGCCTGCTTTGCAACAGGCCGTGCCGCCGCTCAAGGTATGCTGGATTGGCTGGAAGCTGAAAAGCTCAAATAATCTTCGCCTTCACAAACACATCATAGCGGGTGCTTTTGCCTAATATCTGGTGCGAAGGTTTGCGGATACCTGCCATTGGTTCGGCGCGTAGCGGCCATTTCAGCACAACACGGTTTTGCGCAGCTTCCAGCGCCACCTGCATCAGCCTTTCCGCATCAGGGTCAGTGCCGACAATCTCGCGGATCTGGCGCATTTCTTTTTTGACCAGCGCCGTATTTCCGCGTGGCGGATGCATCGGATCAACCAGAACTACCTGCGGCTTCAGTTCCGGCAACAATGCACAGGAGTCACCAAAGAGCAGCGTCATCCGCGCCACGGTCTCCGCCAAACGTCCGCCTTCTGCCGAAGCGCGTTCTAGCCCTGCGGCCAGCAAAGCATGCATTTTTTCTGACCGCTCAATCAAGGTCACTTTTGCACCGAGTGATGCCAGCAAGAAAGCATCGCGGCCAAGCCCTGCGGTAGCGTCCACAATATCCGGTGTTGCACCGCGCACCAGTCCAGCTGCTTTGGCAAGCGCCTGCCCGCGCCCCTCACCGGAGCGGAAACGATGACCGACAGCCCCGCCGACAAAATCAACAATCAGGTCATTATCATCTGCTTGCTGCATAGGTTCTCTCAAAACGGGCAAGGTATGGTAAAAGTAACAGCACGGCCATCAGGATGGTGAAAGTTCAGGCTCTCCGCATGCAGCAGCAAACGATCTGCCGCCTGCAATGCAGCCCCCTCGGCATAGAATTCATCACCCAGCATCACATGGCCGATGGCCTTCATATGCACACGCAACTGATGGGTGCGGCCAGTCAACGGGAACAGACGCAGCCTTGTTGTCTGCTTTCCGCGTTCCAGCACCTGCCAGCGGCTTTGTGCCGGTTTGCCATGTTCGTAATCCACACGGTGACGCGGTTTATTGTCCGGATCAATCGCCAGCGGCAGATCAATCAGCCCTTCATCCTCAGCCACATTACCCCAGACCACAGCGACATAGGATTTCTCGGTGCTGCGTTCTTCAAACTGTCTGGCAATCTGCGCATGGGCTTTGCGGTTCAGCGACATCAGCACCACACCGGACGTGTCTTTATCCAGCCGGTGGATCATCAGTGCCTTTGGAAACTGCTTTTGCACCCGCGTCGCTAAGCTATCAGACAAAGCCGGATCACGCCCCGGCACAGATAACAGCCCGCTCGGCTTATCCAGCACCAGAATATCCGCATCCTGATAGATCACAGATATCGGATCCATAGGCGGATTATAAACAGGGGAAGCGGAAGAGTATGTGCTCATGCCTCCCTCTAACATAGTTTATCCGCCGCATAGAAGTGCTGACTTTCAGGAGAAACCAAGAAAAACGGGAACTGAAACGGCAGTTCAGCGGTTTACCCAGGCACTCCCTGCAAAATCAGTCGTGATTTTGCACTCACGGAAAGGCTTTTGATGCGATATTTTCTGCCCCTCTGTTTGCTTGCAGTGCTGAGTAGCGGCACTTTGATGACAATACCGGCC
The DNA here is from genome assembly GCF_041929865.1 of Pseudochrobactrum lubricantis. Lineage (NCBI taxonomy): Bacteria > Pseudomonadati > Pseudomonadota > Alphaproteobacteria > Hyphomicrobiales > Brucellaceae > Pseudochrobactrum > Pseudochrobactrum lubricantis. The sequence continues at coordinate 23,165 of NZ_JBHEEE010000002.1, read as the reverse complement.
ACAGCGAAAACTGTTCCGATACCTGCACAAAAACCCGCAGCGGAAGAGAATAAAACCATTACCCCTGCCCCAAAACCGGAACTAAAAGAACCGCCCGCTCCCCCAAAGCCGGATATGTCAAAACCGGAGACACCGAAAGCCGAACGGATTTATCAGGCGGCCTGCCTGCCATTAGTGCAAAATGAAGTGACCGGCAAAGTCATCCCGCCTGTCAATGAAGGGCAATGTCAGATCAGAAGTCCGCTGGAAATCACGGCCTTCACCAAACCTGTCCCGATAGAACTGGATCAGATGATAACAACCAATTGCACGATGACTGTCGCTCTCACTGAATGGGTGCAGCAGGCCAACAGTCTGGCCCAAACCCATCTCGGCAGTGATATCAAAACCATCGGCACCGGTTCGCATTATCAATGCCGCAAGGTGAATAACGGCTCGGCAGGACGTGTATCCGAACATGCATTCGGCAATGCTCTGGATATCATGTCTTTCACACTCGCAAATGGTGAAAAAACCACACTTGCCACAGACTGGAACGGCAGTGAAAAACAAAAGAAATTCTGGCGTGAGTTACATAAGGCAAGCTGCACGCTGTTCATGACAGTCTTAGGGCCGGAAGCCGACAGTGCCCATGAAACCAATCTGCATCTTGATATGGGCTGTCATGGTAAATCCTGTACCTATCGCATCTGCCAGTAAGCTGATGAAACAGAAAAATAGACGCCCGATTTCCGGCGGCACCGGAAGCAAATCATGATAAAGTCTGTTTATGCTATTTTCTTTACCCGACCCGCACACTCTTTATCAGGCGCTTCTTGATCGTGACCAGTCCTATGACGGCCATGTTTTTGTCGGTGTGACCAGCACCGGCATCTTCTGCCGTCTGTCCTGTCCGGCACGTAAACCGAAATTCGAGAACAGCCGCTTTTTCGATCATCCGGCCGCTTGTATGGAAGCAGGTTTCCGGCCGTGCCAGCGCTGTCGTCCGCTGGATTTTTATCGTGGCAAGGAACCGGTCGTCGCCAAATTGCTTGATTGTCTGGATGCCCGACCGGATCATTTCTGGTGCGAAGATGATCTCATTGCCATGCAACTTGATCCTTCCACAGTGCGCCGTGCTTTCAAACGCCATCTGGGTATGACTTTTCTGGATATGGCACGACTGCGCCGCAAAGCACGCGGGCTTGAAAGCATTGCTGCCGGTCATTCCGTGATCGATGCCCAGCTTGAGGCCGGTTATGATTCCGGCAGCGGTTTTCGTGAAGCCATTACGCAGCTGATCGGTGATACGCCTGCCCAGCTGAAAGGGCGCGACCTGCTGAAAGCAGACTGGCTGGAAACACCAATCGGCTCCATGCTCGCCGTTGCCGACCAGCATCATCTGCATTTGCTGGAGTTTTTTGAGCGCAAAGGCCTGCCCAATGAGTTGAAAAAACTGCGCCTCTACACCAAATCATCCATCAGCTTTGGCCGCCTTGCACCAATCGATCAAATTGAAGCAGAGCTGAAACTCTATTTCACCGGTGGTTTTACCGGTTTTAAAACGCCGCTGGCGCTTTATGCTCCGGCCTTTACCCGCTCGGTCTGGGATGCATTGCAGGAAATTCCGCTGGGTGAAACCCGCTCCTATGCCGAGCTGGCAGAGCTGACCGGACGCCCCGATGCCATCCGTGCCGTGGCCAATGCTAATGGCGCTAATCAGCTGTCAATTATTATCCCGTGTCATCGTACCATCGGCTCGGACGGATCACTCACGGGATATGGCGGCGGTCTATGGCGCAAACGCTGGCTGCTTGAGCACGAAAAGCGCATGGCTGCCCGTTCCGCCGCCTGAATAGTTTAAAAGCCTGTATGGGTTTTCAGGAATTCGGTTTCTTCCGGCGTATTTTTGCGGCCGAGTACGGCATTGCGATGCGGAAACCGGCCGAACTCCTCGACAATATCACGATGCTCTCTGGCAAAGCCGAGAGCAAAATCATTGCCGAGCGCTTTATAAAGCTTCACGCATTGCTCCTGATCTTCAATCACTTCGCTATGCATCAGCGGCAGATAGAAAAACTGCCGTGCTTTCTCATCCACAGCCATGTCATAATCATGCTCCAGCGCATATTTTGACAGTGCACAGGCAAGCGGATCACTCGCAAAAGCCTTAGGATCACCGCGGAACATATTGCGTGGAAACTGATCAAAAATAATGGTCAGAGCCAAAGCGCTTTTGGCATCATTCTTCCAATGCGCAAGTTCACCTTCCACTGCCTGCTCATATACCGCGCTGAAACGCTGTTTGATTTGCTGGTCAAGATCATCAGAACGGACAAACCAATGCGCTTCCGTTGCATCAGAAAACCAAAAATCCAGAATATCCTGCGGGGTCACCTGCACCATAGATCATCTCTCCTGTCTTATTCTCATACATAATACATAGAGCAAATCTCCGCGCTTACCAGTTTCAGAAACTTTCCCTATGCACATCAACAAAAAAGGAGCCGCAAGCGGCTCCTTTTACAAATCATCTTCATGAAACAATCAGGAAGAAAACTCTTTGTCTTTATGACCGAGAATGGCCAGCAAAGTAATTGCCGCCGCAGCCAGCAAATACAGGCCGACATAGCTAAGGCTATAGGTTGTAGCCAGCCATGTCGCAATATATGGCGCCAGCGAAGCACCGAAAATACTGGCCATGTTAAAGGTCATGGAAGCACCGGTATAACGCACGGCAGTCGGGAACGGCGAAGCCAGCGCCGCACCGATCGGACCATAGGTCATGCCCATCAGCGCGAAACCGATGATCGAGCACATCACAGCACCGACAACACCGGCACCCAGCAGCGGTGCCATGAACAGGCCGAACACACCAATACCGATTGTGGTGAGGATCATGATGAAACGGCGTCCGAAACGGTCAGACAACAGACCGGAAACCGGAATCAACAGACCAAAGAACACAACGCCAACCATCTGAATGAACAGGAATTGCTCACGGGAATAGCCCATGCCTGCCTGTTCAACCGGACGTGTTGCCCATGACAGCATGAATACGGTCATCAGATAGAACAGCACAAAGGTTGCCAGCGCCGAGAAAGTACCGAGAACCAGCGCGCGCTTGTGATGCTTGAAGACTGCCGCCAGCGGCACCTGAACGCGTTCCTGCTTGTCCATTGCCTTCTGGAATTCTGGTGTTTCGGTGATCTTGATACGAACATAAAGACCAACAGCAACCAGCAGGATCGAACCGACAAACGGAATACGCCAGCCCCAGCTCATGAACTGCTCATTGCTCAGTGTGGCACCGAGAATAATGAATGTACCGGCAGAGAGGATGAAGCCGATCGGCGCACCAAGCTGCGGGAACATTGCATACCATGAACGCTTGCCTTCCGGCGCGTTTTCGGTTGCCAGCAACACCGCCCCGCCCCATTCACCGCCAAGGCCAAGTCCCTGACCGAAACGGCACAGTGCCAGCAACAGCGGCGCAACCACACCGATTTGTGCATAGGTTGGCAGCAAGCCGATGATAACGGTCGAAAGACCCATGGTCATCAGCGCGGCAACCAATGTTGCCTTACGGCCGATTTTGTCACCGAAATGGCCGAAAACCATGGCACCAAACGGACGGGCAAAGAAAGCAATCGAGAATGTAGCAAAAGATTGCAACATGGCCGAAGTCGGATCGCTGGCCGGAAAGAACACAGCCGGAAACACCAGAACGGCAGCCGTTGCATAAACATAAAAATCGAAAAATTCGATTGTTGTTCCCACGAGGCTGGCAAACAGCACACGCGCGGGCGAATTCAAGGCCGGAGCTGCCTGACCGTTTTTACCGGCAACAGCACTCCGGGGGGCACCGGAAACACTCATTTTTTTATCCTGTTTGCGCAAGTTTACGAGTGTAAAATCCGATCCCGCAGACCTGCTGAAATATCGACGCAGAACAGCCGTTTAAAAAGAAAAGGACTGACCTGAATTATGCACCACCGACACCGAAAACCGGAATCCGGCGCATTCTGATCGCAATGGTCTATCCGATTAAAAGCAAGAAAACTATCAAAAATATCAGGGTTTCTTTTTAAAATTGCGCAAAATGCACGTTTATTTTGCAGTTCGCCATGTCACATGCATTTTCGCGCAATAGTCTGATAACGACATTTCAATCCGGCCATGCAAATGATGCGAACGAATGCCGGACTTATCACAAATGCGTTGCACAACAGTCATGCGCTGTTCATTGAAATTGCAGAGAATGCGGCAGTCCTGTTTTTCGGAGATTACGGTCATGCATCCGCCCTCGGAAAATACCAATCGCAGAAAACAACCGCCACCGGTCAGATCAAGCAATAATAATTGCTCATCCGCCATCTGGTTTCCGCGCTGGATACCGCACACCACAAAAAGAGCACTGCCCGTCAATGCGCCAGTCAACCGCGTCTGGTGAACTAGCATTTATCTGACAAAAAAGCCCTTGTGCAGAACACAAGGGCTTTTCATTTTTAACAGCTGAACAATCAGAATTTCGAGGTCATGCTGACCCAGAGACGGCGTCCGTCAACCGAAGCATTGAAATCACTCTCTTCAATACGCTTGTCGAACAGATTGTAGAGTGCCGCATTGAATGTAACATTCTCGCTGAACTCATAGCTCGTACCGATATCAAAGGTCATATAGGCATCATATTTGCGGGCAATGACCTTGCCGTTTTTGTAAACCGGCTTGCCGTTGCTGCCGATACGGGCACCGGCATTGGTTTCCGAGCCATGATAATTGGCAGCTGTCCATGCAGAAAGACCTTCAACCGGTGTGATCCAGTCCGCGCGGATATTACCCATATGTTCCGGCGTACGTGTCAGCGGCAGACCATCATAGTCCCCGCCCTTCTGACGGGAATGTGTATAGGTATAGCTGGCGCGCAAACGGATGTCAGATGTCGCTTCCCAGTTTGCAGTCAGTTCCACACCCTGCATCACAGCATTATCGATATTGAAGCTGCTCCACAGAACGTAATTTGTATTTTCGCTCCAGCGGATCGGCTTGCCATTCGCATCAAGCATCTGCTTGTTGGAGATCTTGTCCTTGAAATCCGTGTAGAAATAAGTCGCGCCAAGCTGCAAACCGTCCTGATTGTCCCACAGGGCACCCAGTTCATAGCTCGTGCTCTTTTCTGCTTTCAGACTTTCATCACCAATAATCACGCCGCAAGGATTCTTGCCGGATGGCAGGCTTGCCTCAGGACCATAGAAACAGCCGCCGCCGCCGGTTGTATAAGCATAGCCCGGTGCGATCGTGCGGATTTCCGGTGCTTTAAAGCCCGTGGAAATACCACCTTTCAGCGTCAGCTGCTCCGTTGCATGCCACACGGCATAAGCACGCGGGCTGAGATGGGAACCGTAGATTTCGTGGTCATCCATACGCAGACCACCGGTCAGCGAGAAGTCCGGTGTAATCCACCACTCATCTTCAGCAAAGACCGCCCATTGGCGAATGCTGAATGTCTCATCAAGACCGGTGCGACGTCCCGGATTCTGATCTGTCAGCTGTGCATCAATGAACTGACCGCCGGTGACCAGCGTATGATCGCCGTAAAACTCAAACGGTGTGGTGAATTTACCGTCGAGTACAGAGTTACGGATTTCCGGTGAACGCAGATTTTCCACATAGGAACCGCGGGCTTTATCCCAGTTGAAATTGGTGCGTTCTGCCCATTCCTGCGAGAACGAGAAATCAGACGTTGTCGGGCCCCAGCGGCCGGTATGGCTGATCGACCAATGTCTGCGGTCATTGTAATTATAAGTATCTGTTCCGGTCAAAGCGATTGTATCACCGACATTGCCTTCACGACGCACGCGGGTGACACCGCCTTCAATGAAAATGTCATGATCTTCATTGGGCGTAATTGTCAGCTTGCCGCCCAGATCACCGTCGCGCTGTTCCTGCGTACCATTGAGGAATTTATCCTCACTGCGCTTGAGCCCGCGTCCCCAGGCCTGAACACCAACAACGTCAGGTACCAGTGGTCCGCTGACATAGAAGGAAGCCTGTCCGCTGTTGCCGTAGCGTGATTTGGTCTGCACGGTACCGTCAAGGGTCAGCTCACCATGCCATGCATCATCAACTTTACGGGTAATAATATTGATAACGCCACCCATGGCATCCGAACCATAGAGCGAAGACATCGGGCCGCGCACCACTTCAATCCGCTCGATAGCCGATGCAGGCGGAACAAAACTCTGTTCAAAACCGGCATTACCATTGGTGCGGGCATCACGGGTGCTCTGGCGCTTACCGTCAACCAGAATAAGCGTATAGGCACCCGGCAAACCGCGGATATAAATATCCTGCTCATTGGCGATACCGGTCACGCTGACACCCTGCACGCTGTTAAGCGCATCGGTCAGGTTGCGGAAGGCACCTTTTTCCAGCTCTTCACGCGGCACAACAGTAATACTGGCCGGCGCATCTTTAACATTCTGCTCAAAGCCGGTGGCTGTGACAACGATCTGATCCAGACGCACAGTACCTGCCGGAGCTGCAGCCTGTTCAGCGGACTGATCCGCAACTTGTTCCGTTGGTTGCTCGGCCTGCGCTTCAGCCGCAACCGGCTTCTTTTTAACAGCCTGTGCCTGAGCCGGAAGGGCGAAAGACAGCATTGTTCCGGCCAGAATAGTGCCGCATGCAAGAGCTGCGAGACGACGCATTTTGACCTGTTTTAACATCTCAGATCCGGAAACTGTCTGAATTTCCGCTCTTGAATGTCCGATATCTGTCATTTCAATTGCCCTCTGCCACAAATATGAGTTATTTACTCCCCTTATGTGTGGCAAGGTAACAGGTCAATCGCCATGTTTCAGACTTATTCCAACATCAGCTTTTTGCATTCCGCATAATGAAGATATCGCACCGCCTGAAAAAAGCTTTGCTCTGCACCAAAGCCGGAAGGAACAGTTAAATGCGTGAAAAGACTGTGCCTGATGACAAGAAGTCAGCCAAAGACAGCACAAACAGTGCTTTGCCCGCATCCCGCTTAGGGCAGTTAAGGCTGTTGATAGCTTTGGATACATTGCTTGTGGAGGGCAGCGTGCAGCAGGCTGCCAAGCGCATGAATCTCAGCGCTCCGGCGATGAGTCGCCTGCTCAACCAGATTCGGGAAGCCTTTAACGACCCCATTTTAGTACGTTCCGGCCGCCGGATGATCCCCTCTCCGCGCGCGGAGATGTTGCGCCTGCGCCTGCGTGCTCTTGCGGATGAGGCTGAAAACCTGCTCAGCTCCGATATACCGGCAACGCAGACACCGGCGGAAACCGGCTGGCAGCAACAGGCTTTGCTCGCCGTTCCGCCTTTATCGCTCAGAACACCGCTGATCGGCGGGCAACCCAGCCCCAAACAACTCGCCAATCAGCTGGCAGATCTGAGCAGCAATCATGATCCTGTTTTACGCTTTTCGCGGTTTCTGGGCATACTTGGCCGTGGTGCCGGTAACAGCCGTCCGCTGACGATTGAGGAGGCAGAGGAAGCCTTTTCCCTGATCCTGCAGCAACAGGTTGATCCGATGCAGGCCAGCGCATTTTTCAGCCTGATCCACTATCGAGGAACAGCCGCTCAGGAACTGGCAGGCATGGTCAGGGCTGCACGCCAATATTATCAGCTGGATGATACATTCAGTCCGCAGGCGGATCTGGACTGGCCTGCCTATCTCTCCCCCAACTCCCCGCGTGCACCATGGTTTTTACAGGCCGCCAAACTGCTCGCACAGGCCGGATATAAAATCGCACTCCATGGCAGCAATGGCAGCGGTATGAATAGCGGTAAGATTGAACAGGCAGCGCATGCGCTTGGCATTCCTGTTGCACAAAATCTTGCCGATGCCCGCCAAACACTGAAGAACAGCCACATTGTCTATATGCCATTAACAGGTTTTGCGCCTGCTCTTGCATCCATGATGGCGCTCTATCCGCTATTTGCCGCGCGCTCTCCGGTGGGCGATTGTGTGCATCTTCTCAATCCGTTGCAAGCGCGTGCCAGCCTGCTGGGTGTATCCCGACCGGCCTATCGGGAACTGCACAGGGATACGGCAAAGCTGTTGCAGGAACTGCCGGAAGTGCATAGCACTGCTGTTTATGGAAATGGTCAGCGGCAACTGACAGTTCTCAGCGGCAACCGCGATGTTGCAGAGTTTTATCCTTTTCGTGTGGCAACACTTTTAAGTCTCAGCGGCACGGAAGGCTCTGACATTATTATAAAAGCACTTCATGAGCCGGAAGCCCTGCCCCGTATCGGCATGGATTCCTTTGAATATTGGCAGGCTATCTGGGCAGGGACTGCCATTGACCCGCGTCTTGAAACCGTTGTCACAGCTACAGCGGCGCTCGGCCTGATGACATTGCACAATGATCCCGACTTCAGCGGCTGTCACACCAAAGCAAAACAACTCTGGCAGCAGCGCCACAATAAATAAACGGCACCTCCCGAAGAAAGTGCCGTTTAATCGCTGTCAAGTGCCCCGCCATTTCTGTGTCTTGCGCAGCAGCATTTGCGACAAGCCATAATGCACAAGCCGTGCCGCGACATTGGTATAGAAGATCATCATCCCCATAGCGGCAGCGGGTGCCACATCCCCAGCATCATCCATATTCAGCACGGCCACGGAAGCCAAAGTTGTATGAGCGGAATACAGGAACACCACGGCGGATACTGTCGTCATCGCATTGACGAACAGGTAGATTGAAATATCCAGAATGGCCGGCAGACATACCGGCACGGTCACCCGCGCAAATAATTTGTAGAATGGTTGTTTGAGTGATGCCGAAACGGACTCGAATTCCGGATCCATTTGTTTCAGTGCGGTCAGCGCCGTCAGATGGGACACTGTATAAAAATGCGTCACGGTACAGATGACAAGAATTATCATTGTCCCGTAAATAGTGCTCAGCGGGTTAGCCGGATTGTTGAAGAAGAAGATATAGGCAAGCCCCAGCACCATACCCGGCACAGCCATTGGCAGCATGGCCAGAAACTGAAACAAGGCACGGCCTTTGGCAAAGCCCTCGGTCTTCTCAACCGCATAGGCACCGACGAACACAACCACGGTTCCGATAATCGCCGTCAGAAAAGCCAGCTGGATAGAATTATAATAGGAACTCCAGCCACCGCCATCCATACGCCCGAACTCAAAATTGCGCAGGCTGAGGCTCAGATCATAAGGCCAGAATTTTACGATGGCCGCTAATTGGCAGACCAGCAAAAGGCCGGTGATGAAAACAGCTATCAGAGCGCAATAAAGCAGGCACAGATTGTCAAACAGCGGTTTCTTTTTCGGGGCAAACGGCACCGCACGCGCAGATAACAGAGCAACCTGTTTGCGCTGGATAACTCTGTCGACGACAAAAGCAATCACAGCGGGAAACAGCAGCATTACAGAGACAACCGCACCGATTTCAAAATTCTGCTGACCGATGACCTGCTTATAAATATCCACGGCCAGCACATTATACTGACCGCCGATCACTTTCGGCAAACCGAAATCCGTGATGACCAGATTGAACACCACAAAGGCTGCCGAAATCAAACCATAGCGGGCACCCGGCACTGTCACAGTCCAGAATGTGCGCCATTTGCTTGCCCGCAGGGAATCTGCCGCCTCATAATGACGGGCATCCGACACAGCCAGAGCCGTTGAGATAATCATCAGAGCATGGGGAAAAGTAAAGAACACCGACCCCAGCACAATGCCCAAAGGTCCGTAAATCGGCAGACCGAACAGCAGCTCTTTCAAAATTCCCTGATTACCGAACAGATAGATCAGCGCAATCCCCGGCAGCAATGACGGCACAAGAATTGGCATCACCGCCACCAGCTTGAAAAAGCCTTTAAAGCGCATTTTGGAACGGTTGAGCGCATAGGCAAAACCAAAAGCCAGTGAAACGGTGAGCACCATGCTGACCAGCGCGATCACCAGAGAATTCCTGATCGACTGAAACAGCGCCGGTGATGAAAAATAAGTGCGGTAATTATCCAGCCCTGTCGTTTGATGCGGCATAAGCATGACACGGCGGAAATTATTGGAATCCACCTCCTGCCATTCCTGCCCCTGATAGGGAGCAGAACCGATCAGAAACCGGCTGTTATCCGTCAAACCACGGATGCGATAATGCTCTGGCCCGCGAAAGCTGAATTCCGGAAACAAGGCCACCGGAGACAAACGACCGCTATTGGAGGTTGCCAGCTCATCTTCTGAAATGGTTTTCAGACCGGCATTCAACTGACTTAAAGACTGAGCAGGAGCCCAGTTGCCTTTGCCGTCACCAACCTGCACTTCATAATTTTCCAGCTGAAACTGGTAACTGGCAAAAGATTTGGACAGCATCACATAGAGCGGCGCCGCCAATGTTATCAGCAGATACGCGCCGATAATCAGCATCATACCGCGCTTGATCCAGTCGTCCGAACTGACCTTCTGACGGATAGCCTTGCCTGCCGGCATGAGCGGCGCAGCAGAATAATCGCTTACAGCACTCATCGCCTGCCCTTTCCGTCAAAAATCAGCAAACGGCTTTTCGGCAATTCAACAAGAATAGTCATACCCTCTGTCAGGCCAAGGCGTCGTTCCGCATTGATGGAAAAGTCAGCAATCAGCTGCTGGTTTTGCAAATAGGTGCTGCGCATATGCGTGCGCCAGAAAGAGCCGAGAAATTCCATGGCTTCAATCTGCACCTCAATCAGATTTTCCCCGTTTCCGGCAGAAGAACTCGCATCCACAGCGCGGCCATGGGGGATCACATCATTCGGCCTGATCACTGCAACAGCCTCACTGCCCCCCGGCAGATTATGCTCATTGCATTGCAGAACCAGATCGCCGGAAACTGCGGTGCCATCCGCCCCGATCGTGACCGGATATTTATTGGTCTCTCCGATAAAATCCGCCACAAACAGGCTGCTCGGCTGACGATAAACATCAAGCGGCGTACCAACCTGTTCGATTGTCCCTTTATTCATCACCACGATACGATCAGCCATAGCGAGCGCTTCTTCCTGATCGTGGGTGACCATGATTGTTGTCACGCCGAGCTTGCGCTGCAATTCTTTAATCTCGTGGCGCAGATGAACACGCACCTTGGCGTCAAGCGCGGAAAGCGGCTCATCAAGCAGCAAAAGCCCGGGAGAAATCGCAATCGCCCTTGCCAGCGCAATACGCTGCTGCTGTCCGCCGGAAAGTTGTGAAGGGTATTTTTTCGCCTGATCTGCCAGTCCTACCAGTTCCAGCAATTCGGCAACACGCTGCGTAATCTCGGCGCGTGATTTCTTCATATTTTCAAGCCCGAAGGCGATATTTTTTTCAATAGTCAGATTGGGAAACAAAGCATAGGACTGAAAAACAATCCCGTAATCGCGTTGGGCAGGAGGCAGGCAGGAAATATCCTTGGAAGCCTGATGAACCGTCCCCCTTGTCTGCAGATCCAGTCCTGCAATGGCACGCAGCAATGTAGTCTTGCCGCAACCGGAAGGCCCGAGAAAACAGATAAACTCGCCTTCTCTGATTTCCAGATTGATATCTTTCAGCGCATAAAACTCTCCGAAAGCTTTCCAGAGGCCGTCAACCTTGAGATATTCCTGTCTGTTTGCTGCCGCATCGCCGGCATTATATGCCTGCTGACCGATACGAACAGCATCTGTAGCCATTTCATGTTTCACGAATTCATTCCTCTGGACTGACATGGTCACACTCCCTGAACGAACGCGGAAAAGCCCGCGTTCGCAGTCGCATTATGCGTGTCTGTTAGAGCAGCTTCGGAAAACACGGGAACCGGCCTGTGTCCGAAACCATATGAAGACAGAAATTCTGCCGCTCAATGAGACAGCGTTCCGATCAGCCTTTGGATTCAGATTTTGAATCGTACCGTTTCGACCATTCCTCCAGAATGGCTTTGCGGTTATTCGCCGCCCATTCCAGATCATTTTTAATCATCTTCTTTTCGAGATCAGCAGGAATATGTTCCACAGGCTTGGCAATGCCCGGCAACGCGACCACGGCAAAACTCTTATTGAGCGCTTCCATGGCATTCGGTGTCAGTGTCCAGTCCATCAGGGTTTTGGCGGCATCCATATTCGCTGTACCGGCCATAATTGCCACGGCCTCGGACTCCCAGCCGGAGCCTTCCTCAGGGAAGATAATATCCACCGGCGCACCGGCACTCTTTACCTGAGAGGCAGGGAATTCAAAGGAAACACCGATCGGTATTTCACCCGCACCGGCCATTTTGCACGGTTTGGAGCCGGAATGCGTGTAATTGGCGATATTCTCATGCAGGGCATCCATATAGTCCCAGCCGCCCTTTTCGCCGAACATCTGCAACCAGGATGACACATCGAGGAAGCCGGTGCCGGACGATGCCGGATTAGGCATGACCACATGACCTTTATATTCAGGCTTGGTCAGGTCTTTCCAGCTTGCCGGCGGTTTCAGGCCAAGTTTCTCTGCTTCAACCGTATTGAAACAGACCGCAGCCACATAGGCATCAAGCCCGATCCAGCTGGTCGGACGATCCTTATCCACAAAACGCGGATCCAGCTTGTCGACATCTTTCGGCGTATAAGGCTCAAGCATACCTTCATTTTTAAGGATCAGCAGCGATGTGGCCGCAATACCCCAGACAATATCTGCCTTCGGATTGTTCTTCTCGGCCAGCAGCTTGGCGGTCATAACCCCTGTGGAGTCACGTACCCAGTTCACTTTAATATCCGGATGATCTTTATTAAAAGCTTCTGCAAAGCGTTGCAGATCAACCGCTTCAAAAGCAGTATAAACAGTCAGTTCTGTTTGTGCATAAGCACTTGATGCCAAAGCAATACCGGCAGCAAGGGACAGAATAAAAGCGCGATGCTTTTTCATTTCATATTTCCCCATTGTTATATCAGCTTTTTGTTATGTGTTTGATAGCTGATTGCTTATTTTTATACCTGCTTTTGCAGGCTGTTCCCTCTTATGGCTCCTCATAGTGCGAACCGCAGTTCAATAAGTAAAATCTATTTATTTTATACATCGCCCTCCAAAACTTATAGGTTAGAGAGCGTTTCCTCCGGACAGAAAAATCTATGCGCCTTCCAATATCGCTCTTTCGACAACGGACAGTGCCTGTTCAAGCTCCTGCTGAGTAATGATGAGCGGTGGCGACAAGGTCAGCACATTGCCCTGACTGATCTTGAAACTGACGCCGCCCTCCAGACAGCGATAATAAACAGCCTCAGCCAGTGCATTATCCGGCTCACGGCTGTGCCGGTCGCGCACCAGTTCCACGCCGAACAGCAAGCCACGACCACGCACATCTCCCACATGCGGTGAGCGCAACTGCAACTCCCGAAGACGGTTCATCGCATATTGACCAAGCTCGGCCGCACGCTGAACCAGCCCTTCTTCCTCAATAATCTGAATTGTGGTGAGTGCGGCGCGTGTCGTTACCGGATTTTTCTCATGCGTGTAATGCCCGATGGCATAATCACCGCACACATCCAGATCACGGCGCACAATTGCCGCCGCGATCGGCAGCATACCGCCACCCAGCGACTTACCGAGCACAATCATATCCGGTGTCACACCATCATGATCGGACGCAAAAAATTTGCCCGTCTTGCCAAGTCCGGTCGGAATTTCATCAAAGATCAGCAAAGTTCCGTGACGATCACAGGCCTCACGTACTTTTTGCCAGAAACCGGGTGGCGGCGGATAGGGTGTGGCGCGCATTGGCTCTGCCACCACAGCGGCAACATCACCCTCGCGCTCCAGCACGAAAGACACAATATCCGCACAGGCAATGCCGCAGCTTTCAGGCCCTTTATGCTTATAATGACAACGATAACAGGCAAAAGGCGGCACATGTTCTGCGCCCGGCAATAAAGGCCCTGCAATACCCGAACGAAATGTTGCTTCCCCGCCCACAGATGATGCGCCAAAGCCAGCCCCGTGAAAGGCATCCCAGAAAGACAGGGTTTTAAACCGTCCTGTGGCTGCCCGCGCCACTTTCAGCGCCACCTCAATCGCATCTGAGCCGCCGGTGGTAAACAGCGTTTTTCCCAGATTGCCCGGTGCTATTTCTGCCAGTTTTTCAGCCAGTTCAATCGCCGGCTCACAGGTAAAACGGCGCGGTGCAAAACTCAGATCATCCATTTGCTGCTTCACAGCAGCAATCAGTCTGGGGTGGGCATAGCCGATATGATGGGCGCTGTTGCCGTGAAAATCCATAAAACGGCGCCCGTTGGCATCCTCAATCCAAATGCCCTGCGCCTTAACAATCGCTGTGAGGCAAGGGCTGGAAAGGCTCTGATGCAGAAAAACATCCGCATCACGGCGCAGCACTTCCTCCATGTGAGAACTGTTTTGCTGCGCCTGCCATCGCTGCCTTGCCTCGGAGCGATTGGACTCGCCCTCTGTATGCACTGCCAGTTTCATACTCGCCGCCTCCCCGAACGGTTTTCAGATAATGTGGCGGTTGCGATACGCATGCCTGTTATAATTTATTGCATTTTACGTATCGCGAACCTTGTTTTAAGCCCTTCTCCCGCGTCTCAATCCCATGGCAGCGAGAAGGTTTTGACATTGGTGAAGCTTTTCATCGCTTCAATCACACCTTCTTTATAACCATTGCCGGAATCTTTAATCCCGCCGAAAGGCGACATCTCGATACGGTAACCCGGCACTTCCCAGATATTGACCGTACCGACATTGAGTCCGCGGATATATTTCTGCATACGCCGGTAATCATTGGTGCAGACACCGGATGACAAGCCGAAATCTGTCGAGTTGGACAGCGCAATCAGCGCATCATCATCATCGGGCGCACGAATAATCGGAATAACCGGCCCGAAAGTTTCCTGCATTACCAGCTCCGAGCTGTGCGGTACTTCGTCCACCACAATCGGTGGCAGCAAAGCGCCCTGACGACCCGGATCATAGAGAATTTTTGCCCCCTGCTCGGCTGCCATATAGACCAGTTTTTCAAACCGTGCGGCAGCCTGTTCATGGACGACGGTACCGAGTTCTGTTTTCGGGTCCATCGGATCACCAAAGCGTATTTTCTTTGCCCGTTCCAGCACCATCGGTACAAAACGGTCGGCCACGCTTTCCTGACACAGAATACGTTTAACGGCTGTGCAGCGCTGGCCGGAGTTTTTCGTCGCACCCGCCACAGCAAGATCGGCCGCTTTTGCCAGATCATCATCACTCAGATCATTGAGAATAATCAGCGGGTCATTACCGCCGAGCTCCAGTACTGTGCGTTTATAGCCCGCAGTATTGGCAATCATCTTGCCGACCGGAACGCCGCCGGTAAAGGTAATCAGATCAATATCCGGATTGGTAATCATCTCCGAGCCGATATCTTTCGGCAGGCCTGTCACCACCGACAGCATTTCCGGCGGCAATCCGGCTTCATACATAATATCGCACAGCAGCAATGCTGTCATTGGTGTCAGTTCGGTCGGCTTTACCACCACGCAATTATTGGTGGCAATCGCCGGTGCCACTTTATGCGAAACCATATTCAGCGGATGATTGAACGGCGTGATTGCCGAAATCGCACGCAATGGCTCACGGAACGTGAAAATCTTGCGGGCTTTACCGTGTGGTGTCAGATCACAGGAGAATATCTCACCGTCATCATGCAGGCACATCTGCCCTGCCAGCGTAAATACGTCATAGGCACGGCCTACTTCGTAATAGGAATCCATCTTGGAGATGCCCAATTCCGAAGTAATCAGATCAGCCATTTCCTCTTTGCGCGCCACCAGCAATTCAGCTGTGCGCAGCAGGATTTTCTGCCGTTCATAGCGTGTGAGTTTCGGCTTATAGGCTGCGGCAATCCTGAAAGCCTCGCGGGCATGTTCGGCACGCCCTGCCGGAACCGTGCCGATGACCGCATTTGTGTAAGGATAATGCACATCAAAAACGGCATCTGCGTCGACCTTTTTACCGGCGATACGCATAGGCTCATGTCTGGTTTTAATGATTGTTTCCGGCTTCACCACAAAGGCTCTCCCTTCAATTCACCCCCACCGGAAACCGTTCTGATTTTAAAATCAGAGACCGGTTTACCGGCACGGGGGAATGTTTTTCTCAATTTACTGCTGAGCTACCGCAGCTGTAACCGCATAGAAAAACGCATCAAAATTACGCAGAACCGGTGCTTCCGGCAGGTCCGGCATCTGACGGTTCACAATGAAAGGCACGGCCTGTTCTGTCAGCCCGCCATGCGAGCGCAAAGGCTCATTCAATGCTGCAAGATCATGGCGATGCTCGCTGGTGCCGATGGCTTTATTCTCCGATGACACCAGAACAATATCGCCGATACGGTCTTGAGGCAGTTCAAAACGCTCAGCAGCATCAGCATTGTTCAGCACCACATCAATGCCTTCAATAGCCGCCAGCCGCTTCATAATATCGCTGATATCCGTACCATCCGGCAGATAGGCCGTTGCAAAAGAACCAAGCGCGCCGTGATGCACCACATAAGGATCTGTAATCGGGAGAATAACCCGTGCAGCATCCTTGCCCAGCCAGTCGTCAAGAACGTCCTGCACATAGACAACATCCGGTGAGCCATCAGCCTTATGTTTCGGCTTCATACCGTGATCTGCCGTCACCACAATGGCCGCACCTAAAGCATCCAGCTCGGCCAGATATTTGTCGAACATTTCATAAAACGCATTGGCCTGCGGCACACCCGGTGCATATTTATGCTGCACATAGTCTGTTGTGGTCAGATACATCACATCAGGTCGGAAAGTTTTGAGCAGCTTCACACCGGCAGCGAACACAAATTCTGAAAGCTCTGCGGAGTAAACCTCAGGCACCGGCATACCCAGCCATTGTGATGCATTATCAATGCCGTTTTCCGCTTTCGTTGTCGTATCGGAACGCTCTGCTGAAAAACAAATCGCGCGATTATCACCGAATTGCAGACCTGCCCCCAGCAAAGCCCGCAGCTTGTCTTTGGCAGTCACAACCGCGACTTTTGCACCGGCATCATAGAAGCCTTTGAAAATGGTCGGCGCACGCAGAAAGCGCACATCATTCATCATCACTTCCGTACCGGTTTCGCGATCATAGAGATAATTACCGCAAATGCCGTGCACAGCAGGCGGACGCCCCGTGGCGATGGAAAGATTATTCGGATTGGTAAAACTCGGAATAACACTATGGGCTGTGCGTACCGTGCCGGTTTCTTTAATGCGTTTCAGTGTCGGCATCAGCCCCGCAGCAATTGCCTCATCCAGATAAGCCGGTTCGCAGCCGTCAAGGCAGATCGCGATAGCGGGGACGTTCGGCCAGTTATAATCACGGCCGTTCACGGTTACGGTTACCTTGGTCATCTTGTTCACTTCATTATCCTCCGCAGGCGGCATTTCGCTAACCTGCTGTTTTAAATTTAAAACTCAGGCTGCGAGCTTGGCGCGTTCGTCCAGTGCGGCGGCTGGCGGGGCAGCTGTGTCCACACCCATTTCTGTCAGGCTGTCTGCGGCGGCAACAACAACCTGCCGCATAATATTGGCGTCCATGCGCCCGATGCAGCCGACACGGAAACTGTCGACAACGGTCAGCTTGCCCGGATAGATGATGAAGCCTTTATCCTTCATCAGATCATAGAAGCGGGAAAACTCGAATTTCGGATGAGCAGGATTGAAGAAGGTTACGATGATCGGCGACAGCCAGCGATCACGCAGCAGTGTTTCAAAACCCAGCTGGCGCATCCCCTCCACCATCACATCACGATTATTGGTGTAGCGTGCCAAGCGTCCTTCGGCACCGCCTTCGGCTTCATGCATTCGCAAGGCAACCAGAAACGCAGCAACCACATGGGTCGGTGGTGTATAGCGCCACTGTCCGGTTTTATTCATCGTTGCCCATTGCTCATATATGTCGAGGCTCAGAGAATGGCAGTTGCCTTTAGCGGCTTCCAGCACGCTTTTGCGGGCAATCACAAAGCCGAAACCGGGTACACCTTCGATGCATTTATTGGCCGAGGAGACCATGGCTTCATAGCGGATTTTATTCACACTCAGATCAACCGCGCCGAAAGCACTCATACTGTCGACAAGCAGCTTGCGCCCCTTGGCATAAACAACTTCTGAGATTTCCGCGACCGGATTGAGGATGCCGGAGCTGGTTTCGCAATGCACCACAATCACATGGGTGATTGCCGGATCAGCATCCAGTGCCTGCGCAACCTCATCGGCACGCGGCGGGAGATAGTCTCCCTTGTCAATTTTACTATGAGCACGCCCCAGATAATTCAGTGTCTGCACAATGCGCTGCCCGTAGGCACCGTTCATCAGCACCAGAATTTTACTGTCTTTCGGCAGAAATGTCCCGAGCATGGCTTCAACCGCAAAGGAGCCGCTGCCCTGTATCGGCACACAATCAAATTCATGCTTGTCATCACCGGCAACACGCAGCAAGCGCTCACGCATTTCGGCTGTCATTGCCCGAAAATCACCGTCCCATGAGCCCCAGTCCCGCAACATCGCCTGCTTCACCGCATAGTCTGTCGTCAGCGGCCCCGGTGTCAGCAAATAGGGTTCTCCCAGTGCCGGTGCCAGAAACTGATTGGCTTTCCAATGCGGAAGCATATCTGCTTGTGCCTGCGGTCGTTTTTCACCGGCTGATTGCATTTCCTGTCCCTCCGGATGCTGTGCAAAATGCGGATTTGCTTCATCCTCAGGCAAAGGTAATTATTTGTAAAATCGTTATTTCAAATCAAACTATAAGTTTTGCAGATATAACTTGTGCCGGAATTCCTCTGTGTTAGAGTTCGTTTTACAGTCAGAAAACACTCGGCATCAGGAGAAATCCATGCGCTATGTTCAGTTACGGGCGTTTCATTATGTGGCAATTTCCGGCGGATTTTCCCGCGCTGCGGAAGCTTTATGCCTGACGCAGCCCGCTATTTCTGATCAGGTGCGCAAGCTGGAAGAGGAATATGATGTTCTGCTGTTCAACCGTCATAAGAAACAAGTCAGCCTGACCGATGCCGGTGTAAAACTGCTGGAGATCACGCACCGGCTCTTCGAAGTGGAACAACAGGCACTGGATTTCTTGTCAGAATCGCGGGTGCTGCGTGCGGGTAAATTGCGTATTATGGCCGATGCAGCACACCATATTCTCGGTATTCTCGGAGCCTTTCGGGAGAAATATCCCTCGGTACAAATCAGCGTGCAAACCGGCAATAGTGAGGAAGTTATCTCCAGCCTCTATCGCTATGAAGCAGATATCGGCGTGCTGGGCGAAGTACCCAAAGCAAGGGACTTTCTCATCCATAAGCTGAACTCTTCGCCGATCATCGCCTTTGTCGCCAGAGATCATCCGCTCAGCCGTTTTTCTAATATTGATCTCGCAGAACTGCTGCAATGGCCACTGGTATTCCGTGAAAAAGGCTCAAAAACACGTCAGAAACTGGAAGATCTCGCGCTTGAAAAAAATGTCGTGCTGAAACCTGCTATTGAAGCAGAAGGACGCGAAGCTGTTCGTGAGATTGTTGCAGGCGGTGCCGGTATCGGCTTTGTTTCATTAGCCGAATTCAGCAATGACAGCCGCTTGCATCCGCTTTCGATCAATACGCGTGAAGAGCTGATGGATGAAACACTGATCTGCCTTCAGGAACGCAGCAATGGCACGCTCATCAATGCTTTTTTTAAAATTGCTTCCGAAAGTGATACACATAATATTATCAAGAATTAACAAGTAAAAAAACCGCCGGAATAATCCGGCGGGGTATCAATATCAGACTTTTTTATAAATTATGCCACGGGCAAGCCAGCAGCCGATTGTCAGCCCCGAGATCGCACCGGACGCATCGCGTTCGGCCACCACAGTCCAGTCTCCCGGCGCCGGTGCATCCATTCCACGCTGACATGGCAAAAGCCAGATATCTTCAGCAATCGCATAAAGCGGTTGCATTGGCCCTTTACCTAAAAAGCCTTCAAATGCTGCATAGACAGCGCTACCTGCAACTTCACAGACAAAATCAGCATCCATTTCCGTACAATGATAGCGTCCGGCAATATCCTGTCGCCCGTTTCCGGAAACACGATGCAATTTTGCGGAGAGGTTTTCCCCATCGCGACGGAGAGCAATCTCATCACCTTTACGCTGCAAAACCATTCCCGAAGATTGCAGGCTGCCATCGGCCTGCATATCCATCATTTCAGGTGATGTACCAAACCGCGCATGAACCTGCCCACAAACAGCCGGTGTAAGGCTAAGGCTCAGTTTCGTGGCCGGATCAAAATAATTTCCATACCAACCTGCATCGACCGGCAGGACTTCAGTTTTTGCTTTAGGAATGCCCAAAGCAGCACGCATCAACTGCTCAGCTGCACCATAGGCACTGGCCTGATGATTGAACATCACAATAACAGATACACGTGCATCAGCCGCATGGAAACGCTGGCAGCGCCAGCCGCGCAGCGCACCGCCATGACCGGTAATTTTAACATTGTCGAAATTGACATGGTTAAGGCCATAGCCGTAACAAGCCGGTTTACCATCCGTGTAAAATTGCGGACGGGACAAACGGTTATAAATACCGTTTTCATCACCACGCGTTGCATCAATAAACTGATCCCACGCAATCATATCATCCAGAGAGGCGCAGACACCTGCATCCCCGCTCCAATGAATATTATTCACTGCCGGTGTAAAACCGGAGACAATATTGCCCTCATAACCGATTGCATCACCAGGCGTCACAGATGTGTCAGGGAAAAGTCCGGCAGTTTTCATGCCCGCAGGCAGGAAAATACGCTCACGGAGAAGTTCATCCAGTGAACGGCCGGTTTTCTCTTCAATCAAAAAAGACAGCAGACGGAAATTGCCGTTATTATAGGAATAATGTGTACCGGTTTCAAAATGGGTTGTCCGGATTTTTCCAAGAAGCTGACGTGCATCATCTGCCGTAAAAACACCTTCCGGATCGGCACCACTGATCACAGTCAGCGCCCAGTAATCCCGCAGGCCGGACTGATTATTGCATAGATCAGCAATTGCAGGGCGTTTACCTTCAAAGTCAGGCAGATAGCTAGCAAGCGCATCATCAAGAACAGAGGCTTCACCAAAGATATCCAACAAAGCTGCGCAGGTAAATTCTTTACTGACGGAGCAGATCGGCATCATGGTCGCCGCACTCATCGGCACCCTTTTCTCCAGATCAGAATAGCCCCAAACCTGCTTCGCTATAACCTCACCATCTTTGAGAACCGCAGCGACGCCCCCCGGTCCTTTATATTGTTCGGAGAGGCTCAGCAGCACGGTATCAATTGCTGATTTATCAACGGTTTGCATAAATTTCATTCCCGCTTATGTGTCTTTGCAAACAGGCATAAGCCACTCACCTTTACAGCTCAAGAGGGATTATCTGCCTGTAATGCCGCAGGGTCAGGCATGAGCATTAAACAACCTGCAAAGCAGCTACTAAACCAACCACACCTCCCCTCCTCCGCCTTCCGGTTATGAGCGTGATGAGGTGAGAGCGTTAAAAATCGATTGATTATCGATTTTAGCTCGAACGGGCTGCATCAAGATGCATTGACGCGCCTATTGGAATGGCGTCTGGATCGTAGTTTTAATTGCTTTGAGGAGATTTGGTTGCGGGGGCAGGATCTAATCTTTACTGGCTGCCCGAGCAAGTAAAGATGGTTGCGGGGACCGGCGTTGATCATGACTTGCGATGCAGTGAAGGTCATCAATTGCCTGTCGGCGCAGCGACTAACGTCGCCGCGGATGCTAATCGACAAGGCGGCATTCTTTCGGTCCTCTTTCGAGCCGCCGCGTAGGACCTCATGGAGGTGACGCTCTGGGCCAGGCTCACGGCCGCTGCGCTTGCGTCACGATGGGAAGTAGCCGAATTTGAGTAGGAGCCCCCCCCAGAGGATACGTTCGAAAAGGTCACGGCGGGGGAGACGGGAGGCAGCTCGTGACGCACGTAATCGTCGACGTAGCCGAGATCACGGTAACCGACTGCCGATGGGCAAGATCTGATTTGGTGATTCTGGTGAGGCACCCTGTTTCTGAAAGGGAGAATGTCACCATTTTTGTCACCCTTAGTACAGGAGCGTGCGAGAATCCGCCTCCATAGCAGCTTCCGGCCAAAAACTTTGACAGAAAATGCCAAATTGATATAGATAACTGTGTCACCCATATTGAGGCCACGGATGCAAAGGAGGCACCCATGGCGTTCAAGGCAGAACTTCTCCGAGAGAGGCTCAAAGCAGAGGGCAAATCGCGCGACGACCTCGCAGCGGCAATCAAGAAGCACAAGCGCACCGTGAGTCGCTGGCTGGCAGGAACCAACCCGCCCAAGCCCAAGGATCTGGAGGCGATTGCTCGTATTCTGAACTGCAAGCCTCAGGATTTCGATCCGTTCTTCGCTGACATGGGCTTGGGAGAGGTCTCGATCCAGGCCCATGTGTCTGCAGCATCCCACAACGCGTACGAACTGATGCGCTGGCGTTACGGGGTCAGCCAGAAGCAGATCATGGAACTGGCACCAGTTCTTTTTGCAGTCGTGGCGGGACACGCACTAAAGGTGCCGGATCAGGATGAGGCGCTTGAGCGCGAGGCTCAGATGCGCGGCCGCGCTAGCACGCAAATGATCGGTGACCACATCGATCGGCAAGCCAGCAAGCTGAGGCGGTGCTTTGGTATTGCATCGCCAGACCCAATCAACGAACCCTCTCGGAATCTCTTCGACACCGCAATCCATAGGCTGTCCGTCCAGGCCGCCGACTACGTCGATGCCAGCTGGTATGTTGGCGCCGAGGCAGGAGATGTTCCGGGCGCGGCGGGATACATCCCGGATACGGACTTCCTAGCGCAGATCACGGACGGCGATCGGGCACTGGCTGAGGCAATCGTCAAGGGGCGCATCCGCCTGTCCACGGTACTGCAGCAAGCCAAGGAAGGAAAAGACCAGGTTTCGGTAAAGCAGTTCGCAGAGGCCATTCGCCGTGCGAACTCTGAAGGTATTGAAGAAAAGCGGAGAGCAGGCCTCAAGAAACTCCAGGCATGGCGGGCGTACTACGCCGACCTGTATCCGGAACTGGCCGAGGAGTACGTGTTGATTTCCGGTAAGAACTGACCCAGTTTTTCCACCGAGAATTGACCCGCCTTTTAATTAATGTTCGGGTTTTTA
>NZ_JBHEEE010000001.1:991066-1019032 GCF_041929865.1 Pseudochrobactrum lubricantis | reverse complement strand
AAGCTCTCTGCCGCTAGCAGCGCCGCCGCCCTCGTTGTGTCGCTATATAGACCCCACTCTCCCAAACTGTCAACACGACTTTTCAAAAAAATTACACAAATCGCAAACTTTCTTTCCACAGGGAAAACTTCGAATTTTATGCAATCATTAACCAATGATTGGGTGGTTGTGGAGTGGAGATTCTATATGTCTCTGCACCTTATATATAGCAGAGCATATTAATGCTGGCTGCCGAGCCGCTCCATCTCCGCTTCTGACAGACCTAAGCTCTGGCCGATTTCATGCAGCAATATATGACCGATGATCTCGCCGAGCGTTTCCGTATTCTCACTCCAGTAATCCAGAATAGCGCGACGATATAATGTCAGCACTTCTGGACCTTCCTGCGCGCGCAAATGAAACCGCTCTCCGACACCCCGCCCCTCAAAGAGACAGAGAATGTCATAAGGCGTATCCAGATCCAGATCTTCCATAACCTGTTCATCCGGAAAATCGGCCACTTCGATACGAATCTGCGGGCTGAGCGCGCGAAACTCATCCGGCATATGCGCATACGCATTCAATGCCAGTGATTTCAGCTCGTCTACAGACGGGGCAAGCCGTGTTGCCCAGTCTCCGCTCAGATCAGTCTGAACCATTGTTCCTGTCTTTCTGCCCCGCTTATTATACAGCAGGTAGTCCAAAATTGATTCCATAAAAAAACCACGCTGACAGCCATCTGCAGCGTGGTTTCAAAACTGATATAGGCATTTATATTGTAAATGCCAAGTGAGCCTTATTTTAAAGGCTTACGCCCACGGACGGCTTGCAGAATTCTTCTTCTCAAATACCGAGATATTATCCGCTTTTTCCATTGTCAGGCCGATATCATCCAAACCATTGAGCATACAATGGCGTTTGAACTCATCCAGCTCAAAAGCAATTGAGCCGCCGTCTGGGCCGGAAATTGCCATCCCCTCAAGATCAACTGTCAGCGTGGCATTGGCGCCGCGCGAAGCGTCATCCATCAGCTTATCCAGATCTTCCTGAGAAACTTTGATCGGCAGAATACCGTTCTTGAAACAGTTATTATAGAAGATGTCCGCAAAAGACGTAGAGATCACGCAGCGGATGCCGAAATCCAGCAAAGCCCAAGGCGCGTGCTCGCGGGATGAACCGCAACCAAAATTATCACCGGCCACCAGAATCTGCGCATTGCGATAAGCAGGTTTGTTCAGAACGAAATCCGGATTTTCGGAACCGTCTTCATTAAAGCGCATTTCCGCGAAAAGACCTTTACCAAGACCTGTACGCTTGATTGTCTTCAGATAATCCTTAGGGATAATCATATCCGTATCGACATTGATGATCGGCAACGGAGCGGCAACGCCGGTAAGCTTGGTAAATTTTTCCATCGGTCTCGTAACCTGTAAGTCAAAATGCTTTTCTCATTGTGCTTTACACCAGCTTTTTGCAGAGTCAAAGGCCTGAAATCCAAGCGAAGTGCCGCACCATGATAATAATGCGCCCCTCAACCCCAAAGGCAACTACCTTTTCATTGATTGCCTATGATATTCAATTCAAACAATATCCTGTCATTTTTGACTGGTTTTCAGATCAAAAATAACACGAACATCTTTGCCAGGGAGAAATTCTGAGTGACACTTTATCAGCCGCGCCGTGCCGTGCTTTATGTTCCGGCCAGCCATCAGAAAGCCCTCGCCAAAAGCACACAACTACAGCCCGATGCCATTATATATGACCTTGAAGACTCTGTTGCCGAGCAAATGAAGCATGAAGCGCGTGATAATCTGCGCGCACATTTTCAGGAGCAGCACCAAACAGTACGAAGCCCGCTAAAAGCTATCCGTATCAACAGTCTTGCCACGCAATGGGGTGAGGATGATCTGAAACTGGCAGCAGAACTCAAAACTGAGGCTATTGTTCTGCCAAAAACAGAAACGCCGCAGCAGGTGATCGATGCTGCCCGCAAGCTTGATGATTATGATGCACCGGAGACCCTCGGCATCTGGGCAATGATTGAAACGCCGCGCGGTATTCTCAATGCGGATGAAATTGCACGGCTGGCGCAGAAATCCGCTGCACGCCTCAAATGTTTCATCGTCGGCACCAATGATATTGCTCTGAGCACTGGCGTTAAAACCACCAACCAGCGCAGCGCATTACTGCCATGGATGATGCAGATTATTCTCGCAGCTCGTGCGGGTGGTATTGATGTATTGGACGGTGTTTATAATAATTTTCAGGATCAGGAAGGCTTCAAAGCCGAGTGCGAACAAGGAGCAATGCTTGGTTTCGACGGCAAAACACTGATCCATCCTTCCCAGATTGAAACCGCTTTGAACAGCTATTCCTCAACTGCCGAAGAAGCCGCATGGGCAAATCAGGTAATTGCTGCTTTTAATCTGCCGGAAAATGCTGCCAAAGGTGCCATCTCTCTGAATGGCTCTATGGTCGAGCAATTACATATTCGTCAGGCAGAACGCGTCCTTGCGCGTGCGCGCTGATTCTTCTTTCTGCAAACTACAGGAGTTTCCTATGCAGCTTTATCGTTTCCTCACCGGTCCGGATGATTCTTCCTTTTGTCATCGCGTTACTGAAGCCCTGAACAAAGGCTGGATGCTCTATGGCTCACCAAGCCACAGCTATAATGCCGAAGAAAAGAAGATGTATTGCGGTCAGGCTGTAACCAAGACCGTTGAAGGTCATGAATATTCGCCGGATATCAAACTCGGCAGTTTCTAAAAATAAAAGCCCCTGCATATCTTGCAGGGGCTTTATTTACACGTATTAAAGGCCGCGTTTTTCGATCATAGCCTGCGGGCTTGGCATCCGGCCACGGAATGTTTTGTACAATTCCTCCGGATCTTTGGAACCACCCGCCGCATAAATATGGGTCTTCAGCTTTTCTGCCAGATCGGCATTGAAGACATCGCCGCTTTCTTCAAAAGCCGCAAAAGCATCAGCGTCCAGAACTTCCGACCACATATAAGAATAGTAACCGGCTGAATATCCGTCACCGCTGAACACATGCAGGAAGTGCGGGGTACGATGGCGCATGATAATCGCTTCCGGCATATCCAGTTTTTTCAGAACTTCCGCTTCAAAAACCAGCGGGTCAGTCACAGGCTTGTCACTGGTATGAAATGCCATATCGACCAGCGCCGATGAGGTGAACTCCACAGTGTTGAAACCGGCATTGAAAGTCGCGGCTTTCAATACCTTATCAATAAGATCCTGCGGGATTGTCTCACCGGTTTTATAATGAGTAGCGAATTTCTCCAGCACCGGACGCTCTGTCAGCCAGTGCTCATAGAGCTGGGATGGCAGTTCGACAAAATCACGCGAGACTGCGGTGCCGGAAATTGCAGGCCATGTCACATCGCTCAGCAGTCCATGCAGGGCATGGCCGAATTCGTGGAACAGTGTATGTGCATCATCGAGCGACAACAGAGCCACCTCGCCTTTCGGCGGCTTGGCGAAGTTCATCACATTATAAATGATCGGTGGCTGACCACCATCCAGACGATGAGACGACTGCAAAGCGCTCATCCATGCACCGGAGCGTTTGCTCTGACGGGCAAAATAGTCACCCAAGAACAGGCCGCGTCGTGAACCATCCGCGTTGAACACTTCCCACACACGCACATCCGGATGCCATGTCTGAACACCCTGATGTTCTTTGAATGTCAGGCCGAACAGACGTGTTGCAACATCAAAAGCTGCTTCAATAATTTTATTGAGCTGCAGATAAGGTTTGAGATCACCTTCATCAAAAGCGAAGCGCTCGGCACGCAGTTTTTCTGCATAATAACGCCAGTCCCAACCGGCTACCGGATGATTAAGCCCCTCACCGGTAATCAGCTTTTCCAGATCAGCCTGCTCTTCCGATGCGCGCTGTTTGGCTTTATCCCAAACCGGCATCAGCAAATCCATCACCGCATCGGGTGTTTTGGCCATTGTGCCATCAAGCTTGAACGCAACGAAATTTGCATAACCCAGCAGCTTTGCCTTTTCATCACGTAAGGCAACAATCTCTGTCACCAATGTGCGATTGTCAGTCGCACCGCCATTTTCACCGCGCTTTGCCCATGCTTCATAGGCTTTTTCACGCAAATGACGAACAGAGGAGAAGGTCAGAAACGGCTCAACAATCGCACGGGAAAGCGTAACCGCCCATGCATCTTCACGGCCGCGTTCTTCAGCCGCCGCTTTCATCGCATCGCGCAATTGATCCGGCAGACCGGCAAGCTCTGCCTCATCAGTAATAAATAAAGCCCATGATGCTTCGTCTTTCAGCACGTTCTGGCCGAAACCGGCACCGAGACCGGCAAGCTTTTCATTAATATCAGCCAGTCGTGCTTTGTCCTGTGCATTCAGTTTAGCGCCGTTACGCACAAAGCCTTTCCAGCTCTTTTCCAGTACACGCAGCGTTTCCGTATCCAGCCCGAGATTGATACGGCTCTGATAAAGCGCATCAAGGCGGGCAAACAGCGCTTCATTCATCATGATGCGCGAGTGATGGCGGGACATTCTCGGCGCGACTTCACGCTCCAGCGCCTGAATATCCTCATTGGTATGGGCACCGGCGCGCATCCAGAAAATCGCGGCAATGTGAGAAAGATCACGGCCGGAAAGCTGCAAAGCTTTCAGCGTATTCTCAATTGTCGGCGCATCAGGGTTCTGCAGAACGGCTTCCACATCCGTCCAGTCTTTTTCCAAAGCGATATCAAAAGCCGCTTTGAAATCCGCATCACTGAATTTACTGAAATCCGGCAGACCAAGCGGGCCGCTCCACTGGCTGAGTGCTGAATAAGCGGGCGTCATCTGATTGTCCTGCGGCATAACTCACGGTCTCCGGTTTGCAGAATTGCATTTCAAACATTTAAGCAGCCCGCTTATCCGCCACAAGTGATTTATACGGATAATTGACCTGCTTGAAAATAAATAGTAAGGAAACCTTATTATAAGGATGCCTTACAATGTTTGCAGGAAAATCCTACGATCCCGATAGTTTCGGTTTCGTTGTCTATGATATCAGCCGGCTTTTCAGCCTTGAGCGGGAGCGTAAGATCGTTGCCGCAGGTCTTGAACTCACGGCTTTCGAGTCACGGACACTGGTTCATGTTGCGCGTTATCAGCCAGCCCGCCAGTCTGTCCTCGCCGAGAGTATGAATATCGAAGCGATGACCCTGTCCGGCTATCTCGACAGGCTGGAAAATCGTGGCTTGCTGCGCCGCGAGGCCGATCCTGATGACCGTCGTGCCAAACTGATTTTTCTCAATGATACAGCCGTGCCGGTTCTGGATGAGCTGAAACGAATTGCGAAAGAAACCATCGCCGATGCTTCACAGGCGCTGCCGCCGGAAGAGTGGCAGAGATTTTTGCATAATCTTCTGACCGTCCGCGCACATTTAAGACAACTCAATCAGGAAAACCGGAAAAGCTGATCCGGTTATCCGCAATTTAGCTCCCAACCATAAAGCATGCCGCTATGCCCGATTCATCCCCCCGCGAAAAAACATCCCCGCTTGTCATTATGTCCGAGCGCCGCGTTGGCATTATCGGCGGCTTTCTTGCCGCCATCGGCCCGCTGGCAATGTCACTTTATACACCGGCGATGCCGGAAATTGTCTCGGATTTCGGTACCACAGAAGCAGCAGTTAAACTGACCCTGACCGCCTATTTCGGCGGTTTTTGTTTTGCCCAGCTGATCTGCGGCCCCTTATCAGACGGCTATGGCCGCAAACCGATCACTATTCTTTTCATGTCTGTCTATCTGGCAGCCAGTGTGCTGGCATTGTTTGCTCCGACGATTGAGATCATGGTGCTGGCACGCCTGTTACAGGGAGTGGGTGCAGCGGTCGGCGTTACCATGTCCCGCGCGATTGTCCGCGATCTGTTTACCAGCGACCGCTCAGCGCGGGTGATGAACCTGATCGGCATCGTGCTGTCCGTCGGCCCTGCCATCGGCCCGACACTTGGCGGGCTGACCCTGGAATTTCTCGGCTGGCATGCGATCTTTCTGGTAATGATCCTGCAAGGGGCGGCTGTCATTCTCATGATGCTGCTTTTTGTGCAGGAAACCGGCAAGCCCGATCCTTCCCGTGTCCGGCCACGGGCACTTGTGCAATCCTATTTCAGCCTGCTGAAAACCCCGCACTTCCTGTTTGCCAGTCTGGTGCTTACCGGCGCTACCGGTGCGCTTTATACATCAGCCACCATTATGCCCTTCATTCTTATGACGCGTGTGGGACTGTCACCGAGCACTTTCGGCATGGGGATGTTGTTACAAACTGCTTTCTATATTTCAGGCGGCATTATTTACCGCATCCTGATGCAGCGCGTGACCGTTTTCCAGATGTCCTGCATCGGGTTGCTCTGCACCGGCTCCGCCAGTATCCTGCTCGCTGTGTTGCTGCGCATTTATGAACCGGGCTATCTGCTGGTGATGTTACCGATGGGGCTTTACGTGATGGGCATTGCCTTTCTCACGCCGCAGATGACAACGGCAGCCATGGCACCTTTTCCGAAAATTGCCGGTTCGGCTTCCGCTTTGATGGGCTTCTTCCAGATGGGCGGTGGTCTGGTCGGCGGCATCATTTCAGCCTCTATGGGCGATCCGGTTATCGCCATGGCAACATTATTGCCGCTGATGGGATTACTGTCATTAATCAGCTATATAATGTGGAACAGGTTCAAACTGCCTCTGGCCCCTACCTTGGAGCATCCGATTACCCCTGAAAAATCTGCAGACCGGTAAAGTCAGACTCTCATAGAATTGTCAGGCAAAAACAGCAGGGTTGACAAGCGCGGCCCGAGAGCACAAAACACGCCCAGACCATCAGGTCTGATTTTAACCGGAGTTTTACTCTTATGCCCAGCGACAGTCACAGTCGATTGTTTATGCCGTCAATGGCAGATCTGACCTGATCGCAGGAGCGATTGGTTTGTCACGATCTGCCATGACGGCGGATCGACAGAGAGGCAAACCAATGAACAACAATAACAGCACCTTCCGTGCTGCTCTCGATACAACGAATCTTGCAATCTCCGCGCTGCTTGAACAGATCGGCCAATTGCGTACAGGTGATGCTGTTGAACTGATTAACGAGCTTGATCTCGACGATCAGGTCACTTTATTCCGCAGCATTTCAACCGAACAGGCTGTTCTTTTTCTGGATCAGCCGGAACTGCATTATGCAGACCAAATCATTGACAGTCTGGATAACGGACGCGCTGCAGAGATCCTGAACGGCATGTCTGCAGACCGTGCAACAGACATCTTCCATGATCTGGACTGGCCGTCCCGCAACCGTCTGTTTTCAATTCTTTCGCCGGAAACCAAAACCGCGCTGAAAAAACTGATGGGCTATCCGGCCGATACCGCCGGTGGTCTGATGACAACAGAATTTATCGCTGTGCCATCCACATGGACAGTCGAACAGACTTTAGCTCATATCCGGCAGGTCGAGCGCTCCCGTGAAACGGTCTATGCCATCTATGTTGAAAATCCGGAAACCCGCATTTTACAGCATGTGGTATCACTGCGCCGTCTCATCACTGCCAATCCGCAAGCCGGTATTGCAGAAGTCGGCCGTGATCAGGAACCGCTGACAATTCCGCCAATGATGGATCAGGAAGAAGTCGCACGTCTGTTCCGCAAGCACGATCTTCTGGCAATTCCTGTTGTGGACGAACAGCACCACCTGATCGGCATTGTCACCGTGGACGATGTGCTGGACGCCATGACCGAAGAAACTTCGGAAGATGCCTATAAATTCGGTGGTATGGAGGCTTTCACCAAGCCTTATATGCAGATCAGCTTCTTCGAAATGCTGCGTAAACGCGGCGGCTGGCTTTGCATTCTTTTCTTAAGTGAAATGCTGACGGCCAGTGCCATGCAGCATTTTGAAGTGGAACTGGAAAAAGCCATCGTTCTGGCACTGTTCATTCCGCTGATTATGAGCTCCGGCGGTAATTCCGGCTCGCAGGCCACATCCCTGCTGATCCGTGCCTTAGCATTGCAGGATCTCAAACTCGGTGACTGGTGGCGTGTGGCACTGCGCGAAATACCAACAGGTCTGGCGCTGGGTTCCATGCTGGGCCTGATCGGCTTTGTCCGTATCGCAATCTGGCAGAAAACCGGCCTCTATGATTACGGTGAGCATTGGGTGCTGATCGGCATTACAATTGCCGTGGCCCTGATCGGTATTGTGCTGTTCGGCTCTCTCTCCGGCTCGATGCTGCCGTTTGTTCTGCAGCGTCTCGGTCTTGATCCGGCCAGCGCCTCTGCACCTTTTGTGGCCACACTTGTCGATGTGATGGGCTTGGTCATCTATTTCAGTGTTGCGGTTATTTTCCTCACCGGAACACTGCTTTAACCTCGGAACAGGCCGGAATTTTCCGGCCTTTTTCTTATGCTGAAAATGTCCGTCAGGCTTTTTATGCAGTCAGTGCACAGCAGCAATGAGATATGCAATATGCTAAAATCAGCCCGCCCCCTTTTAAAATTGGCGAAAAACCTGTAAGAGCGCCCCATTATCTGCGGCGTTCACGAGGGATATCCTTAAGCGTCCCAACCCCCTATTCAGAGTGATAACTCAATGCAATTGCGCAACATCGCGATCATCGCACACGTTGACCACGGCAAAACGACCCTGGTTGACGAACTTCTGAAACAGTCCGGTGTATTCCGCGACAATCAACGCGTTACCGAACGCATGATGGACTCCGGCGATATCGAGCGCGAGCGCGGCATCACCATTCTTGCCAAGGCAACTTCCGCTGTCTGGAAAGATACACGCATCAATATCGTTGATACTCCGGGCCACGCCGACTTCGGCGGTGAGGTTGAGCGTATCCTTTCGATGGTTGACGGTGTTGTTGTTCTCGTTGACTCCGCTGAAGGCCCGATGCCTCAGACCAAATTCGTGGTCGGTAAAGCCCTGAAGCTGGGCTTACGTCCTATCGTTGCGATCAACAAGATCGACCGTCCGGATGGTCGTCATGAAGAAGTCATCAACGAAGTTTTCGACATGTTCGCAGCGCTCGATGCGACTGACGAACAGCTCGACTTCCCGATCCTTTACGGTTCAGGCCGTAACGGCTGGATGGCAGAAAACCCGGAAGGTCCGAGCGATCAGGGTCTGGCTCCGCTTTACGATCTGATCGTCAAGCACGTTCCGGCACCAAAGGTTGCTGAAGGCCCGTTCTCGATGATCGGTACCATTCTGGAATCCGATCCGTTCCTCGGCCGTATCATTACCGGTCGTATCCATTCCGGTACTTTGAAGCCGAACCAGTCGGTTAAAGTGCTCGGTCAGGACGGTAAGCTGCTGGAAAACGGTCGTATTTCCAAGATCCTCGCTTTCCGTGGTCTGGAACGTACTGCCATTGAAGAAGGTGTGGCAGGCGATATCGTTGCTATTGCCGGTCTTTCCAAAGGCACCGTGGCTGACACATTCTGCGATCCTTCAATCAACGAAGCCATGAAGGCTCAGCCGATTGATCCGCCGACCGTTACCATGTCCTTCATCGTGAATGACAGCCCGCTGGCCGGCACCGAAGGTGACAAAGTTACCAGCCGTGTTATCCGCGACCGTCTGCTGAAAGAAGCTGAAGGTTCGGTTGCTCTGCGCATTGAAGAATCCGAAGACAAAGATTCGTTCTATGTTTCCGGCCGCGGTGAATTGCAGCTTGCTGTTCTCATCGAAAACATGCGTCGTGAAGGCTTCGAGCTGAGCATTTCCCGTCCGCGCGTTGTGATGCACAAAGACGAAGACGGCAATCTGCTGGAACCGGTAGAAGAAGTCGTTATCGACGTTGACGAAGAATATTCCGGTACTGTTGTTCAGAAAATGTCTGAACGCAAAGCAGAAATGGTTGAGCTGCGTCCATCCGGCGGCAACCGCGTTCGTCTGGTATTCTTTGCACCGACCCGCGGTCTGATCGGTTACCAGTCTGAACTGATGACTGACACACGCGGTACAGCGATCATGAACCGTCTGTTCCACGAATATCAGCAGCACAAAGGCGAAATCGGCGGACGTAACAACGGCGTGCTGATCTCCAATGATCAGGGCGAATCGGTTGCCTATGCAATGTTCAACCTTGAAGACCGCGGTCCGATGATTATCGATGCCGGTACCAAGGTTTATCAGGGCATGATCGTTGGTATTCATACCCGTGACAACGATCTGGAAGTCAACGTGCTGAAAGGCAAGAAGCTGACCAACATGCGCGCATCCGGTAAGGATGAAGCTGTTAAGCTGACCCCGCCGATCCGCATGACTCTGGAACGCGCTCTGTCCTGGATTCAGGATGACGAACTGATGGAAGTAACACCAAAATCCATCCGTCTGCGTAAGCTCTATCTGGATCCGAATGAACGCAAGCGTTTCTCGAAGTCCAAAGGCATGTAATCTTGCTTAAAAAGAAAACGGCGCTTAAAGCGCCGTTTTTTTATTCCCTGAAGAACTCAAGGCCGGTTACTTAACAACCAGAACCGGTATTTTGCTCAGTGACAGAACTTCTGCTGCCTGACTGCCCAGCAAAAGCTTATTCATGCCACGGCGGCCATGCGATGCAACCACAATCAGTTCAGCCTGATGGGTCTCGGCAGCTTCAACAATACCCACAGCCGGTGACTGATTTTCAATATGCAGACCTTCAACAGTCACACCGGCATCGCGCGCTTTGGCGATCGCCTGCTGCACAATGGCTTTTGCCTGCTCTGCCATGGAGGTGCGGTATTCTTCAAAAATTTCAGGTGAAGTGCTCAGACCCGGCGCCACAACAATGCCGTAGCTCGGAAACAGATCCGTTACAGTCAGCACTGTAATTTTAGCGGAAAGTTCTTTGGCCAGACCAATTGCCTGTTCCAGCCCTTTATTGGCAAGCTCCGAACCATCAGTCGCCACTAAAATATGTTTATACATGTTCTCGTCTTTCCCTTTTACAGCATCCGCCGGAATGCACCCTGTCTATTATATGTGTGTTTCTGTTCCGGTTTTTCAATCGGCATTGCCACAAACACGCAATGTTCAGAATAGACTCCTGTGAGACACATCATAATATAAATCTAGGAATGAACAGGCTCAAATACATTGATCAGGATCAAAATGATTGTGATTTCCCGCATCGAAAACAGCCTGAAAACTATATGGAATATGCTGAACTGCGGCTCCCGCCCCGCCCTCATGCTATAAAATAATTCTAATATTTCACATTGATAGAATAATATTCTAAGTTACCCCTGCATTCTGGAAGCCTGCTTCTATAATCCTGAACGGTCAGGCTCTATGCTTTGCGAAAAGATCAGGAGATTTGGTATGAGCGATTCTAACAAACCAGGCCGCGGCCGTATTTATTCTTCTATTATTGATACAATCGGCAACACACCGCTTGTCCGTGCGGATAAATTTGCCCGCGAAAACGGCGTGGTCGCCAATCTTCTCGTTAAACTCGAATTCTTTAACCCGCTGGCCAGTGTCAAAGACCGTATTGGTCTGGCTATGATTGAAAGCCTTGAAGCCGAAGGCAAAGCTGTTCCGGGTAAAACCGTATTTATCGAGCCGACATCCGGTAATACCGGTATCGCACTGGCTTTTGCCGCCGCCGCCAAAGGCTACAGCCTGATTCTCACCATGCCTGAAACCATGTCGATTGAGCGCCGTAAATTGCTCAAATTGCTGGGTGCGGAACTGGTGCTGACCGAAGGCGCAAAAGGCATGAAAGGTGCTATTGCCAAAGCGGAAGAACTGGCTGCAGGCAATCCGAACGCAATTATTCCGCAGCAGTTTGAAAATGCCGCGAATCCGGAAATTCACCGCAAAACAACAGCGGAAGAAATCTGGAATGACACCAATGGTGAAGCGGATATTCTGGTTTCCGGCATCGGTACCGGCGGCACGATCACCGGTGTTGGGCAGGTGCTGAAAGCACGCAAACCGTCATTCAAGGTCGTCGCGGTTGAACCAAAGGATTCGCCGGTGCTTTCCGGTGGCAATCCGGGGCCTCATAAAATTCAGGGCATCGGCGCAGGCTTTGCGCCAAAAACATTGGATACCGGCGTTTATGATGAGATCATTCAGGTCGCCAATGA
The DNA here is from genome assembly GCF_041929865.1 of Pseudochrobactrum lubricantis. Lineage (NCBI taxonomy): Bacteria > Pseudomonadati > Pseudomonadota > Alphaproteobacteria > Hyphomicrobiales > Brucellaceae > Pseudochrobactrum > Pseudochrobactrum lubricantis. The sequence goes on along the minus strand of NZ_JBHEEE010000001.1, from coordinate 1,006,926 downwards.
AGATGCATTCGCTTTTGCACGCCAGATCGCCAAAGTTGAAGGTATTCCGGTCGGTATCTCTTCCGGTGCGGCACTGAAAGCTGCTGTGGAAGTAGGTAAACGTCCGGAAAATAAAGGCAAAAACATTGTCGTTATTATTCCGTCCTTTGCCGAGCGCTATCTCTCAACCGCTCTGTTCGACGGGCTTGATGCCTGATCTGCCTGCTTAAAACCATCAGCTATAAAACCGGCGCAATCGTGCCGGTTTTTTTTATGTAACTCTTTGGTTTCCAGTGCAGAAGCGCTGCCGTAAATATAAAGCGAATGCTTTGTCACCCATGCCCGATACAGCACATCAGGCACTGGTCTCTCATGTGCAGTCTCTTTCATCACGCAAAATTCATATCAGAAAAATATCCGGTTCTGTTAAATGGGAAACAAGAATCGAACCGTACGGTTTAATACACTTAACCTATGTTTCAGTTCGTCTATCTCAGGAAAATACAAAAAAGATTTCACGTGAAACGCAAACAATCCAAGCGCAGAGCAACTGATCTATGACAGACAAACTTTCTGAACCATCTTTAATGCTGCCATTTCTGGCGCCTGTTTATGCCCGTTTTCATGATATTGCCTATGCAGTGATGCGTGCGGCCAGCGGCGGTATCATGGCTTTCTTCGGCTGGGAGAAGCTGTTCAACGGCGACATGCCACGCGATATCGAATTGTTCCGGCAACTGGGGCTGGAACCGGCAATCCCTTTGGCCTATTTCACCAGTATTCTGGAATTTATAGGGGGCATAGCCATAGCGATCGGCCTGTTCACCCGCCCCCTCGCCTTTATGCTCTTCATACAAATGATTGTTATTCTGGTGATGGTGATGATCCCGCGCGGCAGCGGTTTCCAGCTTTCAACCGTCTGGTTCGGTGTCTTCATGTATCTGAGCGTAGCCGGTAGCGGACGCCTGTCGCTGGATCGCCTGATCGGCAAACAGTTCTGAAATACAAAAGCCGGCTCATGAGCCGGCTTTATTCATTTTCAGTTGACCGGATCTGGGAGCTATCCGGAAAACAGTAAAGCTAATACCTATGCGCCCAGCGGGCGCACAGAGATCGCTTTAGTGCGAATGACGGGCAGCACAGGCCGGACCCGGGCCACGCATATAATGGCGCTCCGGACGATAGCTTGGTGCCAGAAACTCGCGAATAATTTTAAAAATTTGACGAAACTGAACGATCAGACCCATCACACTACACCCTGATTAATTTAACATTATTATTTTTGCTGAAGCACAAATCACAACAGTGAATTTAAGGTAAATATTAGCGAAGAAAGGTGAACACGAAGTGAATTCACATACTTAATGAGCGATTAAAAATAACCTTTTATTTATTAACCCGACAAAAAACCCTGCATTTCTTGATCAAATGCAGGGTTTTCAGCAATTTATGCACTCAAAATATTAACGGGTCGGTACCGGTTCGTCACCACGATAGTCATAGAAACCGCGACCGGTTTTACGTCCGAGCCAACCGGCTTCAACATATTTCACCAGCAGCGGGCACGGACGATATTTCGAATCCGACAGTCCTTCATAAAGTACCTGCATAATCGACAGACAAGTATCCAGCCCGATGAAATCGGCCAGCTGCAACGGCCCCATCGGATGATTGGCACCAAGCTTCATGGCTGTATCAATGGCGTCCACAGTGCCAACACCTTCATAAAGCGTATAAATCGCTTCATTAATCATCGGCAGCAAAATACGATTGACGATAAAAGCAGGGAAGTCAGCGGAAACCGTAATGGTTTTGCCCAGCTTCTGCACGAAATCCTGTGCAACGGCGAAAGTCGGTTCTTCTGTGGCGATACCGCGGATCAGTTCAACCAGTTTCATCACCGGCACCGGATTCATAAAATGAATACCGATAAAGCGTTCAGGACGATCAGTGGTAGCAGCCAGACGGGTAATTGAAATTGAAGATGTATTGGTTGCCAAAATAGCATTGCTGTGCAGATGCGGGCAGACCTGCGCAAAAATCTGTTTCTTAATGGCTTCATTTTCCGTTGCAGCTTCGATCACCAGATCGCAAGGTGCCAGATCAGCCATGGTTTTGGCCGGCTTAATCAGCGCAAGACTGGCAATGCGCGCTTCCTCAGCCAGTTTGCCCGAAGCAACCTGACGCGCCATGTTACCGCTGATGGTGGCAATACCGTTTTCCAGTCGCTCAAGCGAAGCATCATGCAGGAGCACATCGTAACCTGCCAGCGCGCAAACATGAGCAATACCATTGCCCATCTGCCCTGCACCGATGATACCCACTGTTTTGATTGTAAAACTCATGATCCGCTCCGATCCCTTCGTATCAATAAATTTACAGCAATAACGCCAATTTTTCTCCGCCTACATGAGCAGTCTCATGCAGATAAGTCTATCCCTGATTAAAGCAAAACGCGCCCGGATTAAATATCCGGACGCGTTATAATATCAGAGACAATCATGCCTGATTGTCATGATCCTGATTAAAGTGCTTTTTCAAGCTCCGGCAAAATAGTGAACAAGTCACCAACCAGACCATAATCCGCAACCTGGAAAATCGGTGCTTCTTCATCCTTGTTGATCGCAACGATCACTTTGGAATCCTTCATACCGGCCAGATGCTGGATCGCACCGGAGATACCGCAAGCGATATACAGTTGTGGCGCAACCACTTTACCGGTCTGACCAACCTGCCAGTCATTCGGTGCATAACCCGCATCAACAGCCGCACGGCTCGCGCCGATAGCAGCACCGAGCTTGTCTGCAACCGGTGTGATCACTTCGTTGAATTTCTCAGCGGAACCAAGTGCACGGCCACCGGAGATGATGATTTTCGCTGAAGTCAGCTCAGGGCGGTCACCGCCGGAGATTTTTGCCTCAACAAATTTCGACACAGCCGGATCATTGCCTGCATCCACGCTCTCAACCGCAGCAGAACCGCCTTCACCGGCAGCCGCAAAAGAAGCGGTACGCACAGTGATAACCTTCTTGGCATCTGTGGTTTCAACAGTCTGAATCGCATTACCCGCATAAATCGGACGTTTGAAGACTGTCGGAGACACAACTTCGGTAATTTCCGAAACCTGCGCCACATCGAGAAGTGCTGCAACGCGTGGCAGCACGTTTTTACCCGAAGTGGTCGCCGGAGCAATTACAGTGTCATAGGAACCGGCAAGAGCAACCAGCAATGCTGCGGTTGGTTCGGCCAGACGGTTTTCCAGTGCATCGCTCTCAGCGAGCAGGACTTTGCGTACGCCTTTCAGCTTGGCCGCAGCATCAGCAGCAGCTTTGGCGCCTTTACCCGCAACCAGAACATCCACATCACCGCCGATAGCGAGCGCAGCAGTCAGAGCCTTTGCAGTCTGGTCAGAGAGGCTTGCATTATCGTGTTCTGCAAAAAGAAGAATAGCCATAATCGTTTTCCTGTCCTGACCGCTTACAATACGCCTGCTTCGTTTTTGAGCTTGTCAACAAGCTCAGCAACGGAAGCCACTTTCACACCGGCTTTACGGCCGGAAGGCTCTTCGGTTTTGAGGATTTTCAGACGCGGCGCAGTATCAACACCGTAATCAGCCGGTGCCTTCTCATCCAGCGGCTTCTTCTTCGCCTTCATAATATTCGGCAGAGAAGCATAGCGCGGCTGGTTCAGACGCAGGTCGGTCGTGACAATCGCAGGCAGCTTGACTTCAATCGTCTGCAAACCACCGTCAACTTCACGGGTCACATTGGCAGAAGCGTCTGAGAGCTGTACTTCCGAGGCAAAAGTTGCCTGTGCCCAGCCAAGCAATGCAGAAAGCATCTGACCGGTCTGGTTCGCATCATCATCAATCGCCTGTTTGCCGAGAATAACCAGCTTCGGCTCTTCTGCGGCAACAACGCCTTTCAGAATCTTTGCAACGGCAAGCGGCTCGACAGCATCATCGGTTTTCACGAGGATAGCGCGGTCTGCGCCCATCGCCAGAGCGGTACGCAGGGTTTCCTGCGCCTGTGCAGGTCCGATAGACACAACCACAACTTCAGAAACTTTACCGGCTTCTTTAAGTTTCAGCGCTTCTTCAACCGCGATTTCATCAAACGGGTTCATCGACATTTTGACATTGGTCAGCTCAACGCCTGAACCGTCACTTTTCACCCGGATTTTGACGTTGTAATCAACAACCCGCTTAACTGCGACCAGAACTTTCATTCGGTTAAGATCCTCTCCACTTGAGCAGCATTTGCTGCTCTCTTCGACCGGACATAAGCCCTTTTCTTGCCTGTGTCCGCCTGCCTCTCAGTCAGATACAGTTTTAAAGCATGGCCTCATAAACAACTTGCCTGAAGCCGACATACCAAAACTCTATCGCAAACACGCCTGATGCACCGTCAATTTTTGACGGAGATTTCAGAAATTTCATAAGACCGTAATTCTGAACCATAGAGAGGTCAATCATAACCGGCAGAAGGGCTATGAAATATCATCATAACTATCTTCGAAACATGACGGATGATGTCGCAAATATACAAAGATTAACGCGCATTTTGATCTGATCGTAGCGGGATAAGAAATCAGTCCGGTGACTGATTTCCCCGCGAAGGCGCATACACTTTCCAGAATGCGCTCTTAGAGCATGTCGCATTTAATTCCACCCACTGCGCTCGCTCTATCCTTTGTTTTTACGCATGTCGTTATCGGAAAACCGGTGCCCACTTTTCCGCGACATGCTCTTAGCGTGTCAGCGCCGGTATCCATAAAATATCATCCCGCCCCTGATTATTCGCAATACGGGCAGCCACAAAAAGCAGATCAGACAAACGATTGATATAACGCAGGGCAGCACCTGAAACCTGCTCATCAGTCTGTGCCGCCAGTGCCACCATGGCGCGCTCTGCACGTCGTGCAATCGTTCTGGCCATGTGCAGATGCGCGGCGGCCGGTGAACCACCGGGCAAAATAAAGGAGCGAAGCGGTTCCAGCTGTGCATTCAGCACATCAATTTCCTGTTCCAGCCGGTCAACCTGATTGTCCACAATCCTCAAAGGCTCATAGCCGAGATCTGCAGCAGTGCCGGAGGCAGGATCTGAAACAGCAGCGGGGGTGGCAATGTCAGCACCGAGGTCAAAAAGATCATTTTGCGCCCTTGTCAGCATAGCATCAACATCCGGCAGGATCAGCGCGGTATAAAGCCGTGCCATACCGATCGATGCATTCAGCTCATCAATATCACCACAGGTCACGATGCGCAGATCATCTTTTCTGCGTCTCGGGCCGCAGGCCAGACCTGTTGTACCGTCATCACCGGTACGCGTGTAAATTTTATTCAGCTTAACCAAAAATGCCTCACCGGTTACTGCTCATACAAGTGCAATTAGCGGCGGGCAAAATATAATGCACCAACCATCAGCACCACGGCAATGAACTGAAACATAATACGCAGACGCATCAGCTTGTTGGATGTATTACCATCGCCGTTGCGCATCATATTGCGCAAACCCAGCAACAGAACAATCGCCACGGCAATCATGGCAATGATCCCTGCAAATTTAAAACCGCTGTCCATTCTTTCCTCCCGATTGCTTTTCAGCAATCCTCCGTCTTTCCCGCTCAATGTGTAACAGAAGCTTTTTGCGGCAGATAGAGCATTTCCCGCAAAAGTGTGCAGCGGTTTTGCGTTAGGACAATGCGGCTAAACAAACCAGCATTTCCCGCAAAAGTGCGCAGCGGTTTTGCGTATGGACAATGCGGCTAAACAAACCAGCATTTCCCGCAAAAGTGTGCAGCGGTTTTGCGTTAGGATAATGCAGTGTACTTGCGTTCTTTTACGACTGATCAGCCAGCATTTTATAAAGCCAGCGTGCAGGCAGCAGGCGTTTGGCAAGTATGCCGAGTTTTGCCGGACGGGTAACCGGATAATGCGGGCGCGGACGATCACTTTCCAACGCATGCAACAGAACCTCATAAACAGCATCAGGCCCCAGCTTCACAGAGGATTTCGTGCCGCCGCTTTGTAATTTTGCGAATTGCCGCCGGTAATCTTCTGCATGAACGGAATTGTCCATATCAATATATTTTTGCGCATAAGCCGCCGCATTGGCTGCAAATTTACTGGTAATCGGCCCTGGTTCGATCATGGAAACAGAGATGCCGGAACCTTCGAGTTCCATGCGCTGCACCAGCATAAGCCCTTCCAATGCAAATTTGGATGAAACATAAGCCCCGCGCCATTTCATCGGCACCAGACCGAGAATAGATGAACAATGCACCAGACGTCCCTGTTTACTCGCCCGCATTGCAGGAATCAGCCGCTGCGTCAAATCCTGCCAGCCGAAGAAATTGGCCTCGAACTGCAAACGCAGAGCCTCCATCGGCAAGTCTTCCACCGCGCCCGGCTGTGCATAGGCACCATTATTAAACAGCGCATCGAGCTTATGGTTGCACAGGTTAAGCACACTCTCAGCCACAGCAGCAATCGACTCCGGCTCACAATAATCCAGATAAAAGGTCTCAAAACCCTGTTCCCGCAAATAGGCCAGATCCTGTTCTTTACGGGCAGTGGCAAAAACCCGCCAGCCGCGCTCTTTAAGAGCCTGCGCACAGTAAGCACCAATGCCGCTGGAACAACCGGTGATTAAAATGGTTCTTTGCTGCGCAGATGGAATTTGCACATTTTTGGCCATATGCTGATCTTTATCCGTTGGTTTGCGGGCTGATATCATTGCAATTCCTGTCCGCAGAGTTTTTATACACGTTGAATTTTTGACTTGTGGTCAGTTATACCACACAAACTTGTAATCAGCTCTGCCACAGACGAAAACGAATGAGCCGAACTAAAGGAATTTTCTGTCTATGCGAAAGATAATCCGCTTCCTGCGACAGATCACAACTGATGCAATCGGTCATTTTATATCCGATGATGGCTGGGCTTTCGCATCCCATATCGCCCTCTCCGGCCTGATGGCGCTGTTTCCGTTTCTGATTTTTGCAACAGCACTTGCCAGCTTTCTTGGCGCAGATGCTTTTGCCGAGACAGCGGTCCATGTGATTTTTGATACATGGCCTCCCGCCATTGCCGCTCCGATTGCCCGTGAAGTGCAAAATGTTCTGACGATTCCGCGCGGTGACCTCCTGACCCTCAGTGTGATTGCCGCTGCCTATTTTGCCTCCAATGGCGTGGAAGCTTTGCGTGTAGCACTCAACCGCGCCTATCGCGTGACAGATACCCGCTCTATTCTATTTTGCCGTGCGCAAAGCCTTGGCTTTGTGATTATCGCCACGCTCAGCATCATGGCCATCAGCTTTCTGCTGGTGCTTGCGCCGCTGGCCATCCGTCTTGCAGAACAATGGGTCCCCGCACTGGAAACCATGTCGATTTCATTCGGTTTCTGGCGCTATGCAATTGCGCTTTCGGTGTTGGTTTTCGGACTATTTGTCGTGCATATCTGGCTGCCGGCCGGACAAAGATCATTGCTGGATATTCTGCCCGGTATTGCGCTGACACTGATTGCATGGCTGGCCGGTGCAACCGCCTTTGCCCGTTATCTTGAAAGCTTTGCCAGCTATGTCACCACCTATGCCGGTCTGGCATCGATCATGGTGGCGATTGTGTTTCTCTATATTATTGCCGCGATTTTCATCATTGGCGCAGAAATCAACGCCGCTATCATGCAATACCGCAATCGCGAACAGCAATAAGGATACAAAAAAGGCGCGGAGACCGCGCCTTTTTCTTTATTATTTTCTCAAAAATCAGGCAGCTGATTTCGGCTTGATCAGATTACGCTCCAGCAACAATTCAGCGATCTGAATCGTGTTCAGTGCTGCACCTTTGCGCAGATTATCCGCCACAATCCACATGGAAAGACCGTTTTCCAGTGTGATGTCATCACGGATACGCGAAATGAATGTCGCGTCTTCGCCGGCGCTTTCATAAGGGGTGATGTAACCACCGTCTTCATGCTTATCAACAACCTGACAACCCGGTGCATCACGCAGGATATCACGGGCTTCATCAGCGCTGATTGGCTTGTCGAATTCAATATTCACAGCTTCAGAGTGACCGATAAAGACTGGTACACGCACGGCAGTGCAGGAAACTTTGATCTTCGGATCCAGCATTTTCTTGGTTTCGGCCATGACTTTCCACTCTTCTTTGGTGGAGCCGTCTTCCATGAAGGAATCAATATGCGGAATAACGTTGAAAGCAATGCGCTTGGTAAATTTCTGTGCTGTGACAGGATCAGCAACAAAAACCGCGCGGGACTGCTGGAACAGCTCGTCCATACCTTCTTTACCGGCACCGGAAACCGACTGATAGGTTGCAACAACAATACGCTTGATGGTGGCCGCATCATGCAAAGGCTTGAGAGCAACAACGAGCTGGGCAGTCGAGCAATTCGGATTGGCAATGATATTGCGCTTGCGGAAACCGTCAATCGCATCCGGATTGACTTCCGGCACGATCAGCGGCACATCGGCATCATAGCGCCATGCGGAAGAATTATCGATAACCACGCAACCCTGCGCGCCGATTTTTGGTGACCATTCCTTGGAAATATTACCACCGGCCGACATCAGACAAATGTCAGTATCGGAAAAATCATAGGTGTCGAGCGCTTTAACTTTCAGTGTCTTATCGCCGTAAGACACTTCCGAACCCTGACTGCGGCGGGAAGCAAGAGCCACCACCTCAGAAGCCGGAAAACCACGCTCTTCGAGAATATTGAGCATTTCGCGCCCCACATTACCTGTGGCGCCGACAACAGCAACTTTGAAACCCATGTGAAAAATCTCCTGTCCCTCTCCGCTTTCACACCAGAAAACCCGTGGCCACGCAGGTTCTCCGCCCCGGGCCTAACCCGGGAGAGGGTGAGCAGGCCAAGGGATCAGACCGTTTTGGTGGTCGTTTTCGAGGTGATTGTCTTCAGGGCAATCATGGCCGTTTTGGTAATACCGAATGCAGGAGAAGCTACACCCATAGCTCCGCCGCCGGAGAAATCTCCGGAAAATGCTGGCAAAACTGATGGCAAAGCGAGGGATTCCACGCGCTGTCTCCTAATTCACTGCTGCTTTTAACGCGATTTTGCCAAGAGTCAATTGCCGTTTATGTCGTCAAAGCCGCCAAATGTTTAAGAAAATACCAAATTTCCAATAAGCTGCGTTCGCATCCGCGCCGTAAAGAAAAATATTTCACCATTATTATACTAAAGAATACTGACGCAAATCCCGTTTTCAGTTCATTCTGTCTGCGACTGCTTTGCCAGGCGGCAATAGAAACCGCGCGACTGCAGGCACCTCCGGCCACACCGGCTACGAGACGAATTCCGCATATTGAAAGGCTGAGAATAATCAACACCCGGTGGCAATAAGGGAACTGCCGCAGGGTTTATCCGGGAGGACAAATTATGGCAGCAATTGATGGTGCGCGTGAACGCGCCCCTAAAATGACCAAGGAGGAGCGCAAAGTTATTTTTGCCTCGTCTCTTGGTACAGTATTTGAATGGTATGATTTCTATCTCTACGGCTCACTGGCAATTTATATCGGTGCTGCCTTCTTCAGTGAATATCCTGAAACAACCCGTAATATTTTCGCGCTGCTGGCTTTTGCGGCGGGCTTTCTTGTACGCCCGTTCGGCGCGTTGTTCTTTGGCCGTATCGGCGATCTGGTAGGCCGTAAATATACGTTCCTTGTCACCATTGTGGTGATGGGACTTTCCACCTTCCTCGTCGGTCTGTTGCCGGGCTCGGCATCTATCGGCATTATCGCACCGATCATTCTGATTGGTCTGCGCATGCTGCAGGGTCTCGCACTTGGCGGTGAATATGGCGGTGCGGCCACTTACGTGGCTGAACATGCACCAAACGGACGCCGTGGTTTCTATACTTCATGGATTCAAACTACCGCGACTTTCGGTCTCTTCCTGTCTCTGGTGGTCATTCTGCTGATCCAGAATTCCATGACAGCTGAAGAATTTGCAGCATGGGGCTGGCGTATTCCGTTCCTGATTTCAGTCGTTCTGCTCGGTATTTCCGTCTGGATCCGTATGCAGATGAGTGAATCCCCTGCTTTCAAGAAAATGAAAGAAGAAGGCAAACAGTCCAAGGCTCCGCTGAAAGAAGCTTTTGGTCACTGGAAAAACGCCAAGATTGCTCTGATTGCCCTGTTCGGCCTCACCGCCGGTCAGGCTGTGGTCTGGTATTCCGGTCAGTTCTATACGCTGTTCTTCCTGCAAAACGTGCTGAAGGTTGAAAGCATCTCGGCCAATATCATGATTGCTATTGCCCTTCTGATCGCAACCCCGTTCTTCCTGTTCTGGGGCTGGCTGTCGGATAAAGTCGGCCGCAAGCCGATCATCATGGCAGGTCTGGCACTGGCAATCTTCACCTATTTCCCGCTGTTTAAAGCCCTCACAGCAGCCGCCAATCCGGCGCTTGCCCGTGCAGAAGCCACCATCAGCGCAACCATCACCGCAGCACCGGGCGATTGTACTTTCCAGTTCAATCCGGTCGGTACAGCCAAATTCACCACATCCTGTGACGTGGCAACCGCCTTCCTGTCCCGCTCTTCTGTTCCTTATACGGTTGAAACCGGCGCAGCAGGCACACCAGCAAGTGTGAAAATCGGTGAAAGCACCATCACATCCTATGATGCGACCGGTGCCGATGCCGCAACCCGTGCACCGGCTTTTGTTCACGATGTGAATCTGGCTCTGCAAAAAGCAGGCTTCCCTCTGGTGCGTAATGCTGCCAAAGTACCGGATGCCAAGCTGGATGCATTTGTTGCCGCCAATCCGGAACTGTCGCTGAATGCAGATACGATCCGCGCCGGTGAATCCGTCAGCATGACAGCCGATCAGATGGTTGCTGCCAAACTGGTTGCGGCAGCTGATGCCGCAACAATCGGCGAACAGAAAGTTTATACCATTCCTGATGCAGGCACCTTCAAAATGGTTGCCGATCCGGATGAAGTAAACTGGCCGCTGACCATTCTGATCCTCACCATTCTGGTGATCTATGTGACGATGGTTTATGGCCCGATTGCCGCTATTCTGGTGGAAATGTTCCCGACCCGCATCCGTTATACCGGTATGTCACTGCCTTACCATATTGGTAACGGCTGGTTCGGTGGTCTTCTTCCGGCAACCGTGTTTGCGATGAGCGCTGCCAAAGGTGATATTTATTACGGCCTCTGGTATCCGATCATTATCGCTCTGATGACTCTGATTATCGGTCTGATCTTTGTACGTGAAACCAAAGACCGTGACCTCAATCACGTAGAGTAAAAACTCTGCTGCAAAATAAAACCGCCGGAGCAGCATTGCTCCGGCGGTTTTTTATGATCAATCGGTTATTATAGATGTTAAGCAGACAATGCTTTGAACTTGGCGAGAATTGCGTCGCCCATTTCAACAGTACCGACTTTCTTCGAGCCTTCCGACCAGATATCACCGGTACGGATACCATCATCAAGAACCGCAGCAATGGCAGCTTCCAGACGATCTGCTTCTTCAATCAGGTTGAAGGAGTAGCGCAGGCACATTGCGAAAGAAGCAATCATTGCAATCGGATTGGCAATGCCTTTGCCAGCAATATCCGGTGCCGAACCATGTACCGGCTCATACAGCGCTTTGCGTTTGCCTGTTGTTGCATCTGGCGCACCGAGCGAAGCGGATGGCAACATACCAAGCGAACCGGTCAGCATAGCAGCAACGTCAGACAGCATATCACCGAACAGGTTATCGGTTACGATCACGTCGAACTGTTTCGGCCAGCGTACCAGCTGCATACCACCGGCATCCGCCAGCATATGCTCAAGCTGCACATCAGCATATTTTGCTTTATGGATTGCGGTGACAACTTCGTTCCACAACACGCCGGATTTCATCACATTGCGTTTTTCCATCGAAGTGACTTTGTTGCCGCGTGTCCGCGCCAGTTCAAAAGCCACACCGGCAATACGCTCGATTTCATAGGTTTCATAAACCTGCGTATCGATACCGCGCTTCTGACCATTGCCCAGATCAATGATTTCTTTAGGCTCACCGAAATACACACCGCCGGTCAGTTCGCGAACGATCAGGATATCCAGACCTTCAACGACTTCCGGACGCAGCGACGAGGCATCAGCCAGTGCCGGATAGCAGATTGCAGGGCGCAGATTGGCAAACAGCGCCAGATCTTTACGCAGACGCAGCAGACCAGCTTCCGGACGCACTTCATAAGGCACGCTGTCCCATTTCGGGCCACCAACAGCACCAAACAACACGGCATCAGCGGCGAGCGCCTTTTCCATATCGCCTTCTGAAATCGCCTGACCATGGACATCATAGGCGGAACCGCCCACGAGGCCTTCGTCTGTCTCGAAGCCGAGGCCTTTTTCTTCATTCAGATAAGTGATGATTTTGCGGACTTCCGCCATTGACTCAGGGCCGATGCCGTCGCCGGGCAGAAGAAACAGTTTTCTGGTCGCCATAATGCCATGCCTTTTTTCAGATCGCCGGACGGTCTGTTCCCGCCAGCGATCTTCTTTAAATTCAGAGCACCCTCCCCCCGCAATTAATCTCAAAGGCAAAGCGCTCACGCGAAAAATTCGCGTTATTCATAGCCCAGAATCTCAGAGAGGGGGAAGTGTCAAACGCAAGATTTGACTCATATTTTTGCGATTCTCGCAATAATCCTAAACGGCATGCAGCCATGGATGAAAATACTTCCGTCTGCTTTGCCGCTTAGACACTTATCGCTTTGAGAGATGTATTTTAATCTAAAGAGCGGGCTTCCGATGCCAGCAGAATCGGTATGCCTTCCCGCACCGGATAGGCCAGTTTTGCCTTTTTAGAAATCAGCTCGCTGTGCTCGCGGTCATAATCCAGCACGCCCTTGGTCAGAGGGCAAACCAGCAATTCAAGCATTTTCGGATCGATCTGCTTTATACTATCCTGATCGTGCATACTTCAGACCCATATATTCTCAGGCTATTGCAAGCCTGAACCATAATCATCGCCGTTGCGTACCAGAGCAATTTCAGTAATCGCAACCAAAGTTTCCGCACGGGTTTTCAGATCAGGCGCTTCCAGCAAAGCCTGTTTTTCCGCCTCACCAAAAGGCGACATCATTGACAGCGCATTGACCAGTGTTTCATTGCCTGCCTTGGCAATGCTTTCCCAATCCGCCTCAAGACCATTGGCTTCGAGATAATCGCGGAATGCCTGCAACAGCGCTTCACGATCAACCTCTTTTTCGCCCTGCTCTTCTTCGAGATCCTGCAGATAAGGTGTGATCCGCGCCATACGGAACGGATGCGGCACCGGCAGTTCTTCCTCCAGCCGGAAACGGCAAATGCCCTGCAATGTAATCAGCACACGGCCATCACCGGTTTCAGTATAGGAGGTGATCCGTCCGAGACAGCCGACCGCACTCAGCTCCGGCCTGTCCGTGCCTTTGGCAGCGCCTTCTTTATCTTGCACTGCAACACCATTGACGATTTGCGGCTGAATAATCCCGATCACACGGTCACCGGCCAAAGCCTCATCAACCATCACCAGATAACGCGGTTCAAAAATATTCAGAGGCATTTGCCCGCGGGGTAAAAGCAGACCGGCTACCAGCGGAAATACAGGAATCACTTCCGGTAAGTCTGACGCTTTTCGGTAATGGACATTGCCCGCCTGCATAAATTCACCTCACATCTCAATACCGGATTACTGTTCCGGTATTGTATCATAATTTAACAACTGTGCCCGCTGCTCAGGAGAATAGCAGCGACGACAATTTACGGCGACCGTTCAAAGTTGCCGGATCTTTAAAGCCCCATGCTTCAAAGAATTGCAGCAACTGCTTGCGTGCACCATCATCATTCCATGTACGATCCGCTTTCATAATCGCCAAAAGACCGTCAGCGGCTTCCTCACGTTTATCCAGTGCATTGGCAATCATTGCCAAATCAAAACGTGCCTGATGATCGTCCGGATTGGCAGCCAGTCGTGCCTGTAACTCAGCAGGATTGCCAAGATGCGCAACCTGATCTGCCAAAGCGAGACGCGCCTCAACGGCGCGGATTTTCGCATCGTCTTTCTGTTTATCCGGCACCTGAGCAAGCACTTCGCGTGCTTTTTCAAGTTCGCCCAGATCAAACAAGCACTCGGCCAGACCGGCAAGAGCAGTCACATTATCCGGCACATTCTGCAAAACCGCTGCATAAATCTGTGCAGCCTGATCCGGTTCGCCATGCTCCTGCATTTCCTGTGCAGCAGCCAGTGCCTCTTCAATCGCAGCCTGAGGGCCGCTTTTTGCACCGGCGCTTTTGGCAACCTTATCAATAAATTCTTTGATTTTGCTTTCCGGCAAAGCACCCATGAAACCGTCAACCGGCTGCCCATTGACGAAAGCAATCACGGCTGGGATCGACTGAATACCCAATTGTCCGGCAATGACCGGATGGTCATCAATATTCATTTTCACCAGTTTGACTGTGCCCTGCGCAGCATTGACAGCGCTTTCAATCAGCGGTGTCAACTGACGGCACGGACCGCACCACGGCGCCCAGAAATCCACCAGCACCGGCTGATTGCGGGACTCACTGATAACATCCGCTGCAAAGCCCGCAGTCGTTGTATCTTTAATCAAACCGGCTGCGGAATCAGAACTGCCAAAACCCGCCAGCGATGACAGCGCCCCGGCACTGTCTTCAGCCTCTGCCGGAGCTGCAGTTTCAGCGGACGTATTATAGGTCACGCTGGTATTACCCTGACCGGAGGCTTGGCCATAAGTTGCCCCGTAAGGGTTACCGCCATAAGGATTATTAGCGCTGTTCATTGTCGTCCCTTAATCCGTTCTTCCCGTAGCCATATTACATCATAAATTCAGCTGACTGCGAGCCATGCTGTAATTATGGCAGAATATAATATCTCTGCCATGTTAATTCGGCATTTTCAGCGGCGCTTTCAAGCCCCGCTTTAAGCCGGAGCTGTTTCTGCAGTGCTGACAGACACTATACGCGCTTCATGTCCGGTGGCTTCCAGAAACTTCAGCAAATCATCACGGTGAATCGAGGTCGTCGCCTCATTGGTCAACGGATGCGCATTGATAATCTCATGACGCATCAAGGCTTCGTCCAGAATGATGCTGACCTGATGGTGCGTATCATTAATCGCACCGAATGCAGATACGGCACCCGGTATAAGCCCCAGATATTCCATCAGCTTTTCCGGTTTGCCGAAAGAGACCTTACTGGCAGCACCGATCAGCGTATGAATGGTTTTGAGATCAACAACCGCATCTTCTTCAACAGTCACAAGGAAGAAATTGTCTTTCTTGTCTTTCAGAAAAAGATTTTTGGTATGGCCACCGGCAATTTCCCCGCGCAAATTCTGAGAATCGGCAACTGTAAACAGAGGCGGATGCGTAACAGTTTGTACCTTGATCCCGAGCGTATCGAGATAATCATGCAAATCAGCAGTGGTTTTTGGCATTTTTGTCTTCTCCTCCAAAGCAGGCTGCATATCTCTTACAAGACAAGCATAAAAAGCTGCAAGAAAACGACAAAGATATGCGTTTGAAACAAAAATGCCGCCGCTTTCACGACAACAGCCTCAAATTAATGACTGCACCATGCTTCGACTCATTTATTTGCGCTCAAAATATCCTGCTCGCAGGGTTCAAGATCGAATCATTACAAGGATTTATGCACCTTAAAACGGTACTTCCCGATATATCAGGCCATCCAGCCGTGCGAAAAATGCCTGTATTCAGGGCTTCCTGAATTATACACAAAACTGTTTGAAGTTTTTGCAGATTTCCTGTTGCAAATCACTCAGGCTTTTGCCATATAGCGCAGGCCTAACCAACAAACTGGCGCGAGCGGGTGT